>NZ_JBICSQ010000036.1:0-80983 GCF_043197175.1 Amycolatopsis sp. NPDC049252 | reverse complement strand
GCACCGCTGGACGACCACGCGACGTGCGCCCTGGCCGCCGGCCGCGCGATCGCCGCCCGGCTGGCCGCCGAGGTCCCGGACTGCCCGGCGGGCATCGGCGTCGCGACGGGCGACGCGGTCGCGGGCAACGTCGGCGACCCGCGCCGCTTCGAGTACACGGTGATCGGCGACCCGGTCAACGAGGCGGCCCGCCTGACAGAGCTGGCGAAGAACGCCGACGGCCGCCTGCTGGCGTCCTGGACGGCGGTCGAGTCCGCGACGGCCGAGGAGGCCGAGTGCTGGAAGGCGACCGAGGACGTCACCCTGCGCGGCCGCAGCCGTCCCACCACACTGGCCACCCTGCGGAGCTAGCCGAAGTCCTTGCACCGGCGGGAAACCAGGGTCAGCCCTTGACGACACTCAGCGGCGCGGGCGGCGGCAGCGGTGTGCCGGCGTGCTCGGCCCGGAACGAGTTCAGCAGGTAGGCCACCAGCCGCCGCGACGCCACCCGCGTGGCTTCCCCCGCATCGGCCGCGATGCCGTCGTTGGCCATCAGCACCAGCTCCAGGTCGCTGAGCGCGAAGTCGGGCCGGAGCTTCCCCGCCGCCTTGGCGCGGCCGACCAGCTCGGCGAAGCGGCGCACCGCCCGGTCGCGTTCCGCGGAGACGTCCGTCGCGGCCGGGAACGCGGCGGCGACGGCGGCGCTGAAACCGCGGTCGCACGCCTGCATCTCCCCCACCTTCTCCACGACGGTGACGAACCCGCGCCACGGGTCCGGATCGTCCAGCGCGTCGTCCACGACGGCGACGCACGTGTCGAACTGGTGCGAGAACACCTCGCCGACCAGCGCCTCCTTCGTCGGGAAGCGGCGGTACAGCGTGGCCATGCCGACCCCCGCGTGCCGGGCGACGGCGGCCATCGGCACGTCGAGGCCCCGGCGGGCGAACAGGTCGTGGGCCACCTCGACGATGCGCTCGCGGTTGAGCCGCGCGTCCCGCCGCAGCGGCGCCGGGTGAGAAGGGTCCGCGCTCATCCTTCTCACTTTACGCCAAGTGGACAGACCTCTCCGATTGTCGGGCTACGTTGGCGGGCAACGAAAAGGAGGTCCGATGAGGACGAACGGCCAGCTGGTCGACCGCGCGGTCGAGGGGTTCAACCGCCGGGTGGTGGCGCTGCGCTCGTCACGCCGCTGGGGCGCGGCCGTGCGGCGGCACCTGACGGTCGTGACCTACACCGGACGGCGCTCGGGCCGCACTTTCAGCATCCCGGTGGGTTACCGGCGTACGGGCGACACGGTCGTGATCGGCGTCCGCATCCCCGGCAAGAAGAACTGGTGGCGCAACTTCACCGGCGAAGGCGGCCCGATCACCGTCGAGCTGGACGGCGGCGACCGCACCGGGCACGCGATCGCCCGCGAGGACCCGAAGGCGGGCGTGACGGTCACGGTGCGGCTGGAGCCGTGAATTCGGTTGCCCGGGCGGTGACCATGGACCCATGAGAGTGGTGTTCACCCGGGCGCCGGACGGAGCCCGGGCCTCCTGCGTGGTCGAGCGTGACGACGGGGTCCGCTACCAGGTCTGGCAAGGCATCGGCCGCCCGGAGCCGCCCCACGACCTGGTCCACCTCCTGGTGGAGCTGGAGCTGCGTGACGACGGCGGTTTCTGGGGGGCCGTGGCCGACGGCGCGGTGTTCGGCAGCATGGAACACCTCGGCGGACGGCGCCCACCGCACGCCCGCGACCGCTCGGCCGCCGCCATCCGCGCCCGGAAGGACCGGCTGCAGCGGGCCGAACTGCTGGCCGGTCTGGTGGAGTTCCTGGCGTCGAGCGGGATCACCGACGAACACCGGGTGACGTTGGCGGCCAAGCAGCACCTCAGCACGCTCCCGGACGCCACGGTCGACGTCCCGGCCGTGCTCGCCGCGGCCCGGAAGCTGCGGGCCGCGGCGGGCGCCTGGTCCCGTTCCCTTCCCGGCGACGAGCTCGTCGTGCACTGGCCACGGAAGGCCAGGGCGACGGCCTGACTCCGTGACCGGCGCCACTTCCACGCTCTCGTGCAACCTCCCCGGCACCGCGCGGCACCAGAGGATTGTCAGACCGCAGCGAGGCGAGAAGAAGTGAGGTGGCGCCGATGGGCGCGGTGCCCGTGGACACGGGGTTCCTGGCTGTGCAAGGTCGCCTACCTGCTCTGCGGGGACTGGCACCGGGCCGACGACCTGGTCCGGACGGCCGCCGCCTTGCTCTACACGAACTGGCACCGCGCCGCCCGGGCCGGCAACCTGGACGGCTACGCGCGCCGGACGCTGGTGAACGCCTTCCTCGCCGAGCAGCGGACGTCGTGGTGGCGGCTGGTCGACCTGCGAGCGGCCGACCACGATCCGCCGCCCGCGTCGCGCTCCGACGTCGAGACGGCGCTCGACCTGCGGGCCGCGATCGACCTGCTGCCGCCGCGGCAGCGGGCGACCGTCGTGCTCCGGTACTTCTGCGACCTGCCGGTCGGGGAGGTCGCGAAGACCCTCGGCTGTTCCGCGGGCACCGTCGAGAGCCAGACCTCCCGGGCCGTGGAACGCTGCGTGGCCTGCTGCCCACCGAGTCCCTCAGCACCCCGGAGGCAACCGCGTGACCGTCGGCGACCTGGCCGTGCGCCTGAAGGAACTGACCGAAGAACCCGCCCCGCCGATGGTGCTCGACCTCGACCGTGATCGCCGGCGGCCTGACCGCTGTGACGCTCACCCGCTCCCCCGACCCCCACGCGCCCGTCGCCCAGCCGCCGGTGGTCTCGATCGCCCCCGCACCCACCGACGACCCCCTGGTGGCCAAGGCGAGCTTCGGCTGGCTGCCCACCGCGTTCACCGGCGTCGAATACGGCGTCGGCGCGCACGGTGACTACTCGCTGGCCATCGGCCGGGGCGACCTGGCACGTCCCGGCGCGGATCGGCGACCGGACCGGCTACTGGGTCACGGCCAACCCCGGGGACCCGATCAACGGCGGTGACGCCTACCTGCGCTGGCTGACCGCGGACGGCCGCTGGGCCGAGCTGCACGGGTACTACCTCGACTTCCCGGAGGTGCGGCAGTCGCTGCTGCGCGTCGCGGGCGAAGTCACCTTCGGGAACAAGCCCGTGCCGCTGCCCCTGCACGTCAGCAGCCTGCCGCCGGGGTTCCACCTGGCCGACGGGCAGCTGTGGCGGCGGCCCGACCAGGACGGCACGCCGTGGAAGCTGCAGCTGTACTACTCGGTCAACGGCGCCACCGTGGTGATCGAGGTCGCGCCGCCCGGGGGGGTTCCCGCCGAAGAGGGGCAACCCGAAGTGCACCACGAAGAACGGGCTGAAGGCGTGCGTCACCGTCGACCGCCCGGCGGCCGCGGGGCTGGACCCGATCGGCGGCCTCCAGGGCCTGCTCGACCGGATCACCCTGCTCGGGCCCGACGAGAAGAACTGGACCACGCACGTGATCGGCTGAGCGTCAGGGTTCGGGATCCGAGCCCCGCAGGGAGCCCGGGTGCGCCTTCGCACCCGGGTCCCGGCGGGTCTTGAGCAGGCTGGCCACCGTGACCACGGCGAGGATGCCGAGGATCACGCCGAGGCTGAGCGGGGTGGGGATCTCCGGGAAGCCGTCGTCGATGTCGACGTGCGCCCAGTGCAGGATCAGCTTCACGCCGATGAACGCGAGGATCACCGCGAGCCCGGTCGAGAGGTAGACGAGCCGGTCGAGCAGCCCCTTGACGAGGAAGTACAGCGCGCGCAGGCCCAGCAGCGCGAACGCGTTGGCGGCGAACACGATGTACGGCTCGTCGGTGACGCCGAAGACCGCCGGGATCGAGTCCAGGGCGAACAGCAGGTCGACGCCGCCGATCGCGACGAGCACCACCACGAGCGGCGTCACCAGCCGCCGGCCCGCCACCTTGGTGGTCAGCCGGCCGCCGTCGTAGTCCTCCGACAGCGGCAGCACCCGGCGGGCCGTGCGGACCACGATGTTGTTCTCTACGTCGGGATCCTCGTCGCGGTGGCGGAACAGCTGCACCCCGGTGTAGATCAGCAGCAGGCCGAACAGCAGGAACATGAAGGAGAACAGGGAAAGCAGCGTGGCGCCGACCGCGATGAAGATCCCGCGCATCACCAGGGCGAGCACGATCCCGAAGGTGAGCACCTTGTGCTGGTGTTCCTCCGGGACGGCGAACGTGGTCATGATGATGACGAACACGAACAGGTTGTCGACCGACAGGCTCTTCTCGACGATGTAGCCGGCGAAGTACTCGGTGCCGAACTCGCCGCCGTGCGCCAGCGTCAGCCACACCCCGAAGACCACCGCGACGAGGATGTAGCCCACCGACCACGCCACCGCTTCGCGGAACCCGACCCGGTGCGGCCGGACCGCGGCGAGCACCAGGTCGAGGGCGAGCAGGCCGAGGATCACGGCCAGGGTGATCAGCCAGGTGCCGGCGCCGATGTCCATTCCGCTCCCCCGCTCGGGCATCCTTGCCGCGATCCTAAGGGGAAGCGCGCCACCGCGCACCCGGACTCCACTGTGGACGGTTCCGGTCAGCCTTCCGAGCGCCGGGCGTCGTACTCCTCGTTCGCGGCGAGCACGTCCGGCATCTGACCCTCGACGTCGCGGATCAGGGTGACGAGCAGGTCCGCCGTGCGGCGGCCGCGCGGGGTGAGGCTGTACTCGACCTTCGGCGGGATGGTCGGCTGCGCCTCGCGCAGCACGAAACCGTCACGTTCCAGGGCCTGCAGGGTCTGCGCCAGCATCTTCTCGCTGACGCCCGAGACACGGCGGCGCAGCGCGTTGAACCGGAACGTGCCGTCGTGGAGGGCGGCCATCGCGAGGATCCCCCACCGCCCGGTGATGTGCTCGAGCGTGGAGCGGGACGTGCACGCCTGGGCGAAGACGTCGAACAGCACTCGCCCGTGCTCGTCCACCCATTCCGGCGCTTCCGTCATACCTCTCACGGTACCGGGCGCACCGTACGATCCCCAGTGACGGTACTCACCATCGGTTTGCACTTTCTCAAAGTTAGTACACTCTCAAAGTAAGCAATCAGACTTGAGGAGCTACGCATGATCGTGGTCACCGGCGCCACCGGACACCTCGGCCGACTGGTCGTGGACGGCCTGCTCGCCAAGAACAGCCCGGTGGTCGCCGCCGTGCGCGACCCCCGCAAGGCCGAAGACCTCGCGGCCCGGGGCGCGCAGGTCCGCGAGGCCGACTACGACCGGCCCGAAACCCTCGCGGCCGCCTTCGCGGGCGCGGAGAAGGTGCTGCTGATCTCCAGCAGCACCCCCGGACAGCGGCTCTCCCAGCACGAAGCGGTCGTCAAGGCCGCCCAGGAGGCGGGCGTGCGCCACCTCGCCTACACCAGCGTCCTGGCCGCCGACACGACGAAGCTGTTCGTCGCGCCCGACCACAAGGCGACCGAGCAGCTGATCCGCGACGCGGGCATCCCGTTCACCTTCCTGCGCAACGGCTGGTACACCGAGAACTACGCCCAGACGGTGCAGCAGGCGCTGGCCACCGGATCGTTCACCGGCAGCGCCGGTGACGCCCGCCTGGGCGCGGTCCCGCGAGCCGACTACGCCGAAGCGGCCGTCGCCGTCCTGACCGCCGACGGGCACGACGGGAAGCCCTACGAGCTCGCCGGCGACACCCCGTGGAACTACACCGAGCTCGCCGCGGCGATCACCGAAGCCGCCGGAAAGCCGGTGACCTACCAGGACGTTTCCCCGGCGCGGCACCGGGAGCTGCTCGTCGCGGCGGGCCTGCCCGAGCCGGTGGCCGACATGCTCGTCGACGCCGACCGCGGCATCCGCGACGGCGAACTGGCCACCACCACGGGCGACCTGAGCACCCTGATCGGCCGTCCGACGACCCCGCTGGCCGACGCCGTCGCCGCGCTCGTCAAGAACTGAAGGCCCCTGACGGCGTGGCCCCCGGGGTCACGCCGTCAGGAAACGCTTTCATCGCACCGAGTACGCGCCCCCGTCGAGGTCCTCGACGAGGGTCGGGCCGGTGGGCGCCCAGCCGAGCAGCTCGCGCGTCTGCACGCTGGTCGCGGCGAGGTCCATGGCGAAGAAGCCGCCGATCCAGCCGTAGTGGTCCTGGACGTCTTCGGCCGCGACGGAGGCGACCGGCAGGTCGAACGCGCGGCCGATGGCCTCCGCGATCTCGCGGGTCGGCACGCCCTCCTCGGCGACAGCGTGCAGCCGGCTGCCCGCGGGCGCCTTCTCGAGGCCGAGGGTGACGAGGCGGGCGGCGTCGGCCACGTGCACGGCGGCCCAGCGGTTGGTCCCGTCGCCGGGGTAACCGGAAACGCCCTTCACGCGGGCGATCGCCGAGAGGACCGCGATGAACCCGTGGTCGCGGGTGCCGTGGACGGTCGGCGAGAACCGCAGGCTCACCGGGTGCACCCCGCGAGCCGCGAACTCGAGCGCCAGGTTTTCACTGCCGCCGCGCGGGGAGTCCGGGCCGTGGAACGGGGACGCGTCGTCCTCGGTGGCCGGCCGGCCCTGGGTGAGCGCGGCGATCCCGGAGGCCAGCAGGAACGGGCGGCCGGTCCCTTCGAGGGCTTCGCCGATCGTCTGGACGGCGGCCCGTTCGGCCGCGTTCGACACGGCCTGGTTCGCGAAGTCGTGCTTGTTCGCGAGGTGGATGACGGCGTCGGCGTCCGCCGCGCCGGCGCGGATGCCGTCCAGGTCGTCGAGGTCGCCGCGGCGGACGCGGGCGCCCTTCGCCTCGACGGCCGCGGCCGACGCGTCGGACCTGGCCAGCCCGGTGACCTCGTGGCCGCCGGCGATCAGGTCGCCGACGACGGCGGAGCCGATCCAGCCCGAGGCTCCGGTGACGAAAACGCGCATGAGGTGAGCTCCTTCGATGATGTCAGTGACTGATGTCGGTCACTGACATCGACCATACGCCCTGAAGTCAGCCGCTGTCATCACTAGACTCGGGACCATGGTGCGTTGGGAACCGGGAACCCCGGAACGGCTGCAGCGGGCCGCGCTCGAGCTGTACGCCGAGCGCGGCTTCGAAGAGACGACCGCCGCGGAGATCGCGCAGTCCGTCGGGCTGACCGAGCGCACCTTCTTCCGCCACTTCAGCGACAAGCGCGAGGTCCTCTTCCACGGCCAGCAGCTGTTCGCCCAGGCGTTCCTCGACGGGGTCGACGCCGCACCGCCGGACGCGTCCCCGCTCGAGGTCGTCGCGGCCGCGCTGCGCGCCGCGACGGTGTTCTTCCCGGACGAGCGCCGGCCGTACTCCCGCACCCGCCAGTCCGTGATCGACCGGAATCCGGCGCTGCAGGAACGGGAACTGCACAAGCTGGCCGGCCTCGCCACCACCCTCGCCGACGCGCTCCGGGCCCGCGGCGTCACCGACCCGGCGGCCACCCTCGCGGCGCAGACGGCGGTGACGGTGTTCGGGATCGCCTTCGGGCAGTGGATCCGCGAAGGCGAAGAGCGGTCACTGGCCGACATCGCCGACAGCGTGCTCGGCGAGCTGCGCACCATCAGCGCCGGGCCGCCGACGGCCTGACCGGGCGGGTCAGCCGCTCCGCGCGACAGCTCCCGCGATCAGCGTGGCGAGGCCGTGCTCCAGCGCGGGCGCCAGCTCCACGCGAAACTCGGCCAGCGCCGGGTCCAGCTCGTAAGCGGCGAGCATGCCGGCCGAGGGCCGGCACTGCGTCCACAGGCCGCCGGTCAGGATCATCGCCAGGAAGCACACCGACTTGGCTTCGTCCCCGGTCTCGGGCACGTACCGGTGGATGAGACCGGCGATCTCGTCGAGACCGACGAGGGCCGACCGCTTATAGCGCACAGCTACGTCGACGGACACGTTGTGCTCCAGGACACCCGCCTGCGCGCCGATGAGGTCGCACAGCACCGCGTGCTTCGCCAGCGAGTGGGCCACGACCGCCGCGAACCGGTCACCCCGCTCCCGGGCGGACAGGCTCAGGTCGACACCGTCGGCCAGCTCCACGGCCACTTCGGCGAGCCAGCTCCCGAGCGCCCGGTCCAGCAGTTCGAGCAGCACGGCCTCGCGGGATTCGAAGTAACGCAGCACGTTCGACTTGGCCAGCCCGACCCGGCGGCTGAGCTCGTTGAGGGTCACCTCGGCCACCGGCATCTCGTCGAGCATCCCGAGCGCCGTGTCGAGGATCGTGCGGCGCCGCTCCTCCCGCTGCTCCGCGCTGCGCGCTCGCTGGAACGTCATGCCACACAGGGTAACCGCCGGGCGCCCCAAGTTAAAGACTGGCGGTCTCTTGACAATAGACCGCCGGTTCCTTAGCGTCGAAGACATAACAGACCGCCGGTCCGCAAGGGCCGGACCCGACCAAGGGGAACCGACATGGGCAAGAACTGGACCGACCGCGACGTCCCGGACCAGACGGGCCGGGTGGCCGTCGTCACCGGGGCCAACACCGGACTCGGGTTCGAGACCGCCCGGGTGCTCGCCGAGCGCGGGGCATCGGTGGTGCTGGCCGTGCGCGACGTCGAAAAGGGCAAGCAGGCCGCGAGCCGCCTCGGCTCGGGTGCCGACGTCACCGTGCAGGAGCTGGACCTCGCGTCACTCGACTCGGTTCGCGCCGCCGCGGCCGACCTGCACGCCGCGCTGCCGAAGATCGACCTGCTGGTCAACAACGCCGGCGTGATGTACCCGCCGCGCCAGACCACCCGCGAGGGGTTCGAGCTGCAGTTCGGCACCAACCACCTCGGGCACTTCGCGTTCACCGGCCTACTGCTGGACCTACTGCTGCCGGTCCCCGGCTCGCGGGTGGTGGCGGTCGCCAGCCAGGGCCACCGCATCCGCGCCGCGATCCACTTCGACGACCTGCAGTGGGAGAACTCCTACGACCGGGTCGCGGCCTACGGGCAGTCGAAGCTCGCCAACCTGATGTTCGGCTACGAGCTGCAGCGCCGGCTCGCGCCGCACGGCACCACGGTCGCCCTCGCCGCCCACCCCGGCGTGGCCCGCACCGAGCTGATGCGCCACACCCCGGCGGCCCTGCGCGGGCTCTTCTCCGTGGCCGCTCCCCTGTTCACCCACGACTCGGCGCACGGCGCGCTGCCCCTCCTGCGGGCCGCCACCGACCCCGGCGCCCTCGGCGGCCAGTACTACGGCCCGGACGGCCTGGGCGAGTCCCGCGGGTACCCGAAGGTGGTCGCCTCCAGCCGGCAGTCCTACGACGTCGCGACCCAGCGGCGGCTGTGGACCGTCTCGGAGGAGCTCACCGGGGTGAAGTTCCCCGTCGGCTGATACACCACGAATCCGATCCGGGTGAGGGTATTTCGACCGTCATCGGTGTAACGGCGCCCGGCCTTCCCGCGACTTTCCAGTATCGCGCGGAGAAGGCTGGGGTGCCGATGACCGATCGTCGAGCTCGGCGGGTCGATGTGGCCGCTCGGCCGCGTCACGTCAGCCTAGGGGACGGGGAGGCCGAACAGGCCCCCGCGGAGGAATTCGAGTACCTCGGGATCCTCCTCGAGCGCAAGCACGACGGGGCGCCGGTCGACGAGACCTGGCTGCCGATGGGCGACGAGCCCTCCGAGGAGGACGACGAGCGGCTCATCGCCGCCCTCCACGAGGCCTGGCTGTGGACGACCGAAGCGGACCGGTTGAGCGGGACCGCCTGGTGAGCGACGCCGAAACGCGCGCCCGGATCGCGGAGCACTGGACGGCGTCCGAACGCGGGGACATCGACACCGAGCACGCGATCTACGCCGAGGACGCGATCCTGGACTACCCGCAGTCCGGGGAGCGCTTCCGGGGCCGCGCGAAGATCCGGGCGCAACGCGGCGGCCACCCGGCCGAGCGGCACTTCACGATCTCCCGGATCTCGGGCGGCGGTGACTTCTGGGTGAGCGAGTGCGTGATCACCTACGACGGCGCGGCCACCCACTCGGTGAGCGTCATGGAGTTCACCGGCGGCTTCGTGACGCACGAAACGCAGTACTTCGCCGATCCGTTCCCAGCGTCGCCCGCGCGAGCCGCGCTGGCCGAGCCGATCTCCGCCGCTTAGCCGGGCTTGCGCGCGACCAGCCGCTCGACCAACCCCAGCTTGAACCGCTCCCGCCGCTCCACCGGCAGCCCGCGGGCTTCGACCTCCTTCGACGGCCGGCGCCGGAAGTGCTCACCGGCCAGCGGCACGCTGGCCAGCTCCACCAGCCACTGCATCACCCGCACCACCCACGGCGAAGCCGCGACGTGGTCCACCAGGATCAGCCGCCCGCCGGGCCGCAGGACCCGGACCATCTCCCCCACCGCCGCCACGTGGTCCGGGATCGCGCAGAGCCCGAAGGTGCACACCACGGTGTCGAAGGACGCGTCGGCGAACGGCATCCCGTCCGCGCTGCCCTCCCGCAGCGTCACCTCGCGACCGAGCCCGCGCGCCCGTTCCCGGGCGATGTCGAGCATCCCGGCGCTCAGGTCGAGCCCGGTCAGCACGACGTCGGCGGGATAACAGGGCAGGTTCAGCCCGGTCCCGACGGCGACCTCGAGCACCTCGCCCGTCGCCTGCCCGCAGGCCCACTCCCGCGAGTCACCGAAGAGGCGGCGGTCCCAGATCCCCATCTCCGCGTCGTACGTCGCGGACTTGCGGTCCCAGTACCGGGTCCAGCGCTCCGCCTTCGTCATGCCCCCAGGGAACCACGAAACGTCGGCCTTCGGGGTCGGTGTCGAGCTGCCAGCCCGCGAGGGCCGGCGTCCGGCGGGCGCGTTCGAGGCACACCAGGTGCGTGTCGTCGGCGGGTCCGGGTCGGCGCTCGTCGTCCACGACCGGGCGGCTCTCCCTCATGGTGTCCGGCATCCGGCACCCCCGTTCCCTTGTACGGCAAGGCTTTCCACGGCCCTGATCACAGCACACGCGAGCGCGGTGCCCGGGTCTCAATCTGAGACGGTCGCGGGCACCCCGGCGAACCATCGCGCGGCCGCGCCTCGTGCTCGGCGCCGATCTCTGCGGCAGGTTGCGGCCCGGCAGCCTCGCGACCTGTACCGGCAAAACCCTCTAGCCCGGCAAGCCCTGTTTAGCTATAGTACTAGTCACCTAGTTAAATGGAGTTGCCGATGATCGAATTCCACCTGGACGCCCGGTCTGGCCTGTCGCCGTACCAGCAGCTGGTCCAGCAGGTGCGGCACGCGCTGCGGCTGGGGCTGCTGGACGAGGGAGACCAGCTCCCGAAGGTCAAGGACGTGGTCGCGGACCTCGCGATCAACCCGAACACCGTGCTCAAGGCCTACCGGGAGCTGGAGCACGACGGCCTCGTCTCGGCGCGGCCCGGCGTCGGCACGTTCGTGACCGCGACGCTCGGCAACGTTTCGTTCGCGGCGCTCGGGCCGCTGCGCCGTGACCTGAACCGCTGGCTTTCCCAGGCCCGCAAGGCCGGTCTCGACGAAGAGAGCATCGAGGCCCTGTTGATGTCCACGTTTCGCGACTCCGCAAGAGAGGACATAGCGTGACCGTCCTGCGTGCCCAGGGACTGGGCAAGAAGTACAAGCGCGAATGGGCGCTGAGCGGCTGCACGCTCGAGATCGAGGCCGGTCACGTCACCGGGCTCGTCGGCCCCAACGGCGCCGGCAAGTCGACCCTGCTGAACATCGCCTCCGGCATGCTCGAGCCGACCACCGGCACGATCGAGGTGTGCGGCGGGGTGCCCGGCTCCGGGCCGGACCAGCTGGCCAAGGTCGGGTACGTCGCCCAGAACACGCCCGTCTACCCGGGGCTGACGATCGACGAGCACCTGCGGTTCGGCGCCCACCTCAACCCGCGCTGGGACGCCGCGCTCGCGAAGAAGCGGATCGAACGGCTCGGCCTGGACCCGAAACAGCCCGCCGGCAAGCTGTCCGGCGGCCAGCGCGCCCAGCTGGCGCTCACCCTCGGCATCGCGAAACGCCCCGAGCTGCTGCTGCTCGACGAGCCGGTCGCGGCGCTGGATCCCCTGGCGCGCCGGGAGTTCCTGCAGGACCTCATGGAGACGGTCGCCGAAGACGGGCTGTCCGTCGTGATGTCCTCGCACCTGGTCAACGACCTCGAGCGGGTCTGCGACCACCTCGTCGTGCTGGTGGCCTCCCAGGTCCGGGTGATCGGCGAGGTCGACGAGCTGCTCGCCACGCACCACCGCCTGTCCGGGCCGCTGCGCGACGTCGACACGCTGCCGGCGGAGCAGCACGTCGTCTCCGCGAAGCACACCGACCGCCAGACCACGGTGCTCGTCCGCACCGAGGCGCCGATCCTCGATCCCGTGTGGACGGTCGGGCAGATCGGCCTGGAGGACCTGGTCCTCGAGTACATGAGCAACCCGTCCGCCGCCCGCCCCGCCCTGGAGGTGCTCCGATGACCTGGTTGGCCTGGCGCCAGCTCCGCGTCCCCGCCCTTACGGTGTACGCCGCACTGATCGTGATCGGCGTGCTCCTCGCGATCACCGGCCCGGAACTGGTGGGCCGCACGAACTTCTCCGACCAGGACGTGCTCTACGGCGGCACGATCCTCGTGCTCTACCTGCTGCCCGCGGCCATCGGCCTCTTCTGGGGCGCGCCGATGATCACGCGCGAGCTGGAGCACAGCACGCACAGCCTGGTCTGGAACCAGAGCATCACCCGCAAGCGGTGGCTCACGACCAAGCTCGCGGTCGGCGTGCCGGCCGCGGCGCTGGCGGCCGGGCTGCTGAGCCTCGGGGTCACGTGGTGGGCGTCCCCGATCGACACGCTCGCGGCCTCGGCGACCGACGGCGAGACGCTCTCCCGCATCTCACCGGTCGTGTTCGCCGCGCGCGGCATCGTCCCGATCGGTTACGCGGTCTTCGCGCTCGTGCTCGGTGTCGCCGTCGGGATGGTGCTGCGGCGGACCGTGGCCGCCATGGCCGTCACCCTCGTCGTGCTCGCCGCCGTGCTGATCGCGGTCCCGTTGTTCGTGCGCCCGTACCTCCTGCCCGCCGTGCAGCAGGACGTCGCGATCGCGGACTCGGACGTCACGAACATCATCGGGAACGGCTCCGGGGTCGAGGAGATCGGCGTCGCGAGCCCGCCCGGCGTCTGGTTGCTGGCGAACGAAACCGTGGACCCGGCGGGCAACGCGGTCAGCCCGCTGCCCGACTTCGTCCAGGTCTGCATGCCGCACCCGGGCCGGGACGCGGGACCGCCGGACCCGCGGGGCGTCAACGCCTGCCTGGCGCAGCTGGACACCCACGGCTACCACCAGCGCCTGACCTACCAGCCGGGCTCCCGGTTCTGGCCGCTGCAGTGGCTCGAACTCGCGTTGCTGCTCGCCATCTCGGCGCTGCTCACCTGGTTCTGCTACCGGCGCGTCCGCCACCTGTCCTGATCCCGTCGCACTGGGGGAAACCATGCGCACTCTCGCCGTCGCCACCGCACTGGCCGTCTCGGCACTGACCGTGACACCCGCGGTGGCGGACACGACGCCACACCTGCCCAGACCGACCGGCTCGCAACCGGTCGGCGTCACCTCACTGTCCCTTAAGGACACATCACGCCCGGATCCGTGGGTACCTTCGGTGCCCTACCGGGAGCTGATGGTCTCCGTCTTCTACCCGGCGACCCCGGCGCACGGGCCGACGAAGCCGTACATGACACCACTGGAGTCCGAGCGCAACCTCGAGCGGGAGGGCATTCCCGGCCTCCCCCTGGACGTCCTGAGCACGGTGCGCACCAACGCCGTCGTCGACGCGCCGGCGGCCGGACGGCGCCACAGCCTGCCGATGGTCGTGCTGTCGCCGGGCTGGACCCAGCCCCGGGCCGTGCTCAGCGGCCTGGCCGAGGACCTGGCGAGCCACGGTTACGTCGTGGCGGTCGTCGACCACACCTACGAAAACCGCGCCACCACCTTCCCCGACGGCCACGTCACGGACTGCGCCGCCTGCGAGGTCGACGACCAGCCGGGGTTCTGGGAAAAGCTGGCGGGGACACGCGCGGCCGACACGTCGTTCGTGCTCGACGAGCTGACCGGGCCGCACGCGAAGTGGCGCGGCAGCGCGCTCGTCGACCCCGCGCGGGTCGGCATGGCCGGGCACAGCGCCGGCGGCGCGAACACCCTGCAGGCGATGCTCGCCGACCCCCGGATCCGCGCCGGGATCGACATCGACGGCTCGACCCACGTGCCGCTGCCCGCCTCCGGGCTGTCCCGGCCCTTCCTGTTCCTGGGCAGCAAGGACTTCTACACCCCGGGCACGCCGAACCCGTACGACGACTGGGAAACCGACTGGACGCACCTGACCGGCTGGAAGCGCTGGCTCATGGTGTCCGGCACGGTGCACAGCTCGTTCACCGACCTCGGCCCGCTCGCCGACCAGCTGGGGGTCGACGTCGGCGCGTCGCTCGGCGGCGACCGCGCGCTGGCCGTCACGCGGGCCTACGTCCGGGCGTTCTTCGACCTGCACCTGCGGTGCCGGCCGCAGCCGCTGCTGGCCGCGCCGTCGCCGGCCTATCCCGAAGTGAGCTTCATCCGGTAAGGGGGATCCGGCGGCGGGGGAAGCGGGCCGCTCCCCCGTCGCCGCCTCTTGTCCCACTTCCTGGACCTGCCGGGCCGGAGCCCAGGCGGCTCCGGAGACCGAGCCGTTCGGGCCGCGGAGATCGACTGGCAGCCGGTGGTGTAACCGACCGCCGGCCTCGAGCGACTCAGTACGCACCCCGGCTTGAGGAGGCTCCTGGTGCACCATCAGGCCACACGGCGAGCTCTCGCCGCCACGTACGGCATCGTCGCGGCCATCCAGCTCTACCTCGCCGTCACGACGGGAGCCGGCTGGGCGTGGACGCTCACGGCGCTCTGCGCGACCGTGGCGGCGGGGTTCGGCGCCGCGTTCCTGCACGGCCGCCGGGCGGCGGCGCGGGCCGCGGCGGCCGACCCGGACCTCGTCCGCGAATTCGACCATGCGTAACGGATCGGGCGGACACGCGACCCAGTCGGTGTGCCTGTGACCGAGCTCAGCGAGCTTTCCCCGCCGGAGTGGGCGGTGCCGTCCCCGCCCCGCCGGACGGCCGTGGCGGAGCACCGCATCGCCGTCCCGTGGCAGTGGTGGCGGGAGGCGATCACCCGGCGGGAGCTGCCCGGCACCCCGCCGTCGACGCCGTCGCTGACCCGCGCCGACGTGTGGGCCCCGGCCGAAGACGTGTTCACGCTGCTGTGGCGGACGCTGGCGTGGGGATCCGGCCGGTTCCTGCGTCAGAACAGCAAACGGCTCGACAGCATCAAAGCCGACACCGCCGGCGCGAAGGACCTGCTCACCGAAGCCGCCGAGGAGGCCCGGCGCGATCCCGCACGCGCGTACGCTCTGCTCCGGCCGGGCGGGCGCAACGCGATCCGTGCGCTCGGGCCGTCGTTCTTCACGAAGTTCCTGTACTTCGCGGGCGGCGGCGTGCCCGGGCACCCGTGCCTGATCCTCGACCGCGTGGTCGCCACCGCCCTGCGGGATCACTGTGGCTGGGAGTCGTTGCACCGCACGGGTCCCTGGCCGCCGGACACCTACCGGCGCTACTGCGACCTGCTCGCCCGCTGGGCGCAGGAGCACGACCGCGCGGCCGACGAACTGGAGCTCGCCCTCTTCGCCGGCGGCCCGAAGGCGGCGTCGTGATCCTCACCTGCCCGAAGTGCTTCAGCGCCGACGACGTCCGGCCGCCGCGGCGGCTGCCCGACCGGGTGCTGCATCACCGCTGCACCAACGAGAACCACGGCGACCACGAATGGTTCACCACCGCCGGACCCCCGACGGCGGCCGCGGCGGCGCCCCACCGCGTGACCGATGACCTGCTCGAGCCCCTCAAGAAGTGCGTGCGCGAGGGCGAGCCGTTCGTCGAGTTCGGGATCGTCGAGCACCGGCTGCGCGGGATGTTCCCCGACCTGTTCGCCGCGCACGTCGCCGAGCAGGGGCACTCCATGTTCGGCTCCCGGCCCTACACCGCCTCCAGCGTCCGCTTCGGCGTCGCTCTCGGACGGCTCGAGCAGGCCGGCGAGCTCGTCAGCGAATACGGGCCGGCGACCGGCGCCTGGCACTACAACGGGCAGGTCACCTACTGGGCGAAGACCGCCGCACCGGGCCGCCGGTCGTGGGCCGAGTACTGCGCGGAAAACGGGCGCTCCCCGGAGTGGACCGACCGGGACCGGCTCGGGCTGGCGCACCCCTGAGGTCAGTCCGGGCGGCGGTGGTCCGAGCACGACGAACCGGCGTTCGCGATGACCGTGTCGAGCCGGTCGCGGGCCGCCGCCAGCTCGGACATCTGGCGGTCGATGCGTTCCCGTTCGGCGACGAGCAGGTCGTGCACCTGCGGGGTCGCCTCGCCGGTCTCGACGCACGGGAGGATCTCCAGGATCGACCGGCTGGACAGCCCCGCCGCGTAGAACTGCTGGATCAGCCAGACCAGGTCCACGCTGCGGTCGCCGTAGTGCCGGTGCCCGCCGGTGCTGCGTTCCGGCACCAGCATGCCCTTCTCTTCGTAGTACCGCAGGGCCCGCACGCTGACGCCCGCCTTAAGGGCCAGTTCCCCGATCCGCATCGCCGCTCCCGACGTGATCTGCCGCACTCCGAGTGGAATCTGACGTCCACGTGAGGTTTTAGCGTAGCAGGGAATCCCACGAAGGAGAGCGATTCCCGTGACCACCCGCGAAGACCACGTCCTGTCCCGCCCGCTCACGCTCGGCGGCCTCACCGTCCCGAACCGGATCGCCATGGCGCCGATGACCCGCGGGCAGTCGCCCGGCGGTGTGCCGAGCGAGCAGGTCGCCGCCTACTACGCCCGGCGCGCGGCCGGCGGCACCGGGCTGATCATCACCGAAGGCACTTACGTCGGGCACCCCTCGTCCGGCGAGCACGACCAGGTGTCACGCCTGTACGGCGACGCCGCCCTGGCCGGCTGGTCCCGGGTCGTCGAGGCCGTCCACGAGGCCGGCGGCGTGATCTTCCCCCAGCTCCAGCACGTCGGCATGACCCGCAAGGGTGACGTGGTGCCGCACCCCGGCGCCCCCGCCATCGGCCCCTCCGGCGTGCCCGTGTCCGCCGACGGCAGCCCCGGCGAGCCGGGCCGCACGATGACGCAGCGGGACATCGACGACGTCGTCCGGGCCTTCGCCGACGCCGCCGCCACGGCCGAACGGCTCGGCTTCGACGGCGTCGAACTGCACGGCGCCCACGGCTACCTCATCGACCAGTTCCTCTGGGCGGGCACCAACCACCGCACCGACGCCTACGGCGGCGACCTGCGCTCCCGGACCCGGTTCGCCGCCGAGGTCGTCGCCGCGATCCGCCGCGTGGTCGCCCCCGGCTTCCCGATCGTCGTGCGGCTGTCCCAGTGGAAGATGAACGACTACACCGCCCGGATCGCCGGCACCCCGGAGGAGTTCGGCGTCATCCTCGGCGAGCTCGCCGACGCGGGTGCCGACGCCTTCCACGTCTCCACCCGCCGCTACTGTCAACCGGCGTTCGACGGTTCCGACCTCACCCTCGCCGGCTGGGCCAAGAAGCTGTCCGGCAAGCCGGTCATCGCCGTCGGGTCGATCGGCCTCGACACCGAGTTCACGTCCAGCCTGGGCGGCGGGACGGCGGCCTCGACCGGCATCGGCGACGTCCTGGACCGCCTCGAGTCCGACGAGTTCGACATGATCGCGCTGGGCCGTCCCCTGCTGGGCGACCCCGCCTGGGCCGCGAAGATCCGGACCGGCCGCGAAGGCGAGATCACGCCCTTCACGCCGGAGGCGCTGGGCGTCCTGCACTAGCGGTGAAACGCGGGTCGGCGCGCCGAGGGGGAGGGAGCGCGCCGACCCGCGGGGCTGACGGTACCGAGTGCGGCGGTGGTTCGCGCGCTGTTCGCGCTCATCCGCCGGACGCGAGCGTCAGCGCAACGGCTCGAGGGCCTTCGCCAGCGGCTCCAGCACGGCCGGGGTGTGCGGGGGCGGCAGGTACACGATCGCCAGGTCGAGGCCTGCTTCGCCGAGTGCCTCGGCTTCGGCGGCAACCTTGGCGTAGTCGGCGTCCGGGCCGAGGCGGACGTGCGAGGAGAGGGTGATCTCACCCGGGTCGCGGCCGATGTCCGCGCAGTGGCGGTGCAGCACGTCGCGCTTGTGGGCGAACTCCTCGGGCGTGCCGCCGACGAAGTTCCAGTGCTGGGCGTACTTCGCGGCGGTGCGCAGGGTGCGCTTCTCGCCGCTGCCGCCGATGCAGAGGGGCGGGTGCGGCTTCTGCACGCCCTTCGGCTCGTTGCGCGCCTCGGTCAGCTGGTAGTACCGGCCCTGGAAGTTCGTGGTCTCCTGGGTCAGCAGCCCGACGAGCACTTCACAGCCTTCCTCGAACCGGTCGCTGCGCTCCTTGACCGTGCCGAGCTCCATGCCGTACGCGCCGGACTCCTCTTCGTTCCAGCCGGCGCCGATGCCGATCTCCAGCCGTCCGCCCGAGACGATGTCGAGCGTCGCGGCCATGTTCGCGAGCAGCGCCGGGTGGCGGTAGTGGATCCCGCTGACCAGCGTGCCCAGCCGGAGCCGTTTCGTGGCCTGCGCGAGCGCGGTGAGCGTGACCCACCCTTCCAGGCACGGACCGGTCGAATCGGAGAAGATGGGATAGAAGTGGTCGAAGGTCCAGCCGGACTCGAACAGCTCGATCTCGTCGGCGGCCTGCCACACGGCGAGCATGTCCGCCCACTCGGTGTTCTGGGGCGAGGTCTTGATGGCGAATCGCATGATCACGAGCGTAACCCTGGAGTTCCTCCAGGGCCGGACCACGCGCGGCGGCCGTCATTGCCTGGTGTCACAGCCGATGCAGCGGTAGCCGTGCCCGATGAACGCGAGGATCCCCGCGACGACGATCCCGCCGACGGCCCAGACCCCGGCGGCCAGGACGTGGTCGGGGTTCGGGACACCGCCGCTCACCGCGGCCAGTACCCCGCTGCCGACGACCGCCTTCGCGATGCCGCCGAGCGCGACCGCGAGGGCGGCGACCGCCCAGAACGCCGAGATCGTCCCGGCGAAGTAGCGCCCGCCGCAGTTCCTGCAGGGCCGTCTCCGGGAAACCGCCGCCTGTGCCATGGGACCGCTCCTTGGTGGCCGTCGCGGCACCCGCCGATCCGCGGGCACCGGAGAGCAGAGCGCCGGGTTCGCCCGCTGATACACCGAAAGCGTCCCCGCCGGTTTTGTCGGACCCCGTCGCTACGCTCGCTCGTGTGAACGACGGGACCGCCGGATACGGTGACATCGCCAGGGCCATGGCCGAAGCGCTGCGCGCGGGCGCGGGCGACGTGTGGACGTCGGCCACCCTGCAGCTGCGCCACACCGGGGGTTCCGTTTCGTGCACCGCCTGGAGTGACGTGCGGGAGCACCTGCGCGTCGACTACGCGCAGATCGCCCGGAGCCTGTTCGAACGGCCGCCGGTGGCACTCGAGGTCCGGCTCGGCGCCGGGGGCGAATACACGTTCACCGCCCGGGAGGACGTCGCGGCGGTGTCACCCGGGCGGCTGGTGTTCGACGAGGGGTTCCGCTACCCCGGGCACCCGCGACCCGGCCTGCCCCGGCCCGCGGCCGCCGAGCCGACGGGGGCGCCCACCGACCCGGCCGTGCTCGCCGAGGTCACCCGGCTCGCCGGGGAGTTCACCGCGCTCTACGCCGGGATCAAGGGCGTTCCCCCGCCGTTGCCGCCCGGCCGCACCGAGGCCGATCTGGCGGCCGCCGAGGCCCGGATCGGCGTGCGACTGCCCGAGGACCTGCGTGCGCTGTACCTGCTGGCGGACGGCGACCCGGAGGACGCCGGCCTGCTCGGCCCCTACTCCCCCGACCCCCTCACCCGGCTCGTCGGCAACTACACGGAAGGCGAACCGGGTTCGTACGGCTGGGAAGACGCGCCGGACGACGACGGCGTCGTGTTCGAGACCGTGCCGTTCGGGCACGTGAAGCGCTTGTCCCGCAACGACTGGTGGGTCACCTTCGGCAGTGACCGCGGGGGCAACTACCTCGCGGTGGACCTCGACCCGGCGGAGCGGGGCCGCGCCGGCCAGGTCCTCGAGTACGGCCGGGACGTCTACGGCCCGCTGCGGTACGTCGCGGGCTCGATCACCGCCATGCTCACCGAAGTCGTCGAGGCCCTGCGGGCCGGGAAGTACGAGGACGCCGGCGAGCAGTACCTGTTCGCCGAGACCGGTTTGCGCGACGCCGGCGAGCGTTCGTACAGCGAGGTCATCTCGCACGCGGCCGACCTGGACCTGCCCACCGTGGTGGCCGAGCTTCCCGAGCGGGAGCTGGTCCAGGAGGTCTACCTCAACGACCCCGCCGACGTCGACCTGGCGCTGTGCGAGCCGCTGACCGCGCTGCGGCTGCTCAAGGTCAACCGCGCGGCGGTGGTGACCCCGGCGCTCGGCGGGCTCGAGGTGCTGGAGTCGCTGCAGATCAGCGCCCGGCGCGTCGAACTCGGCGCCCTCGCCGGGCACCCCGCGCTGTGGGACCTGCAGCTGAAGGACGTCGGCGAGCCGCTCGACCTCGCCGTGCTGCGCACCCTGCCCGGCCTGACCCGGCTGAACCTCGCCGGTTCGGCGGTCTGCGACCTGGGTCAGGTCTGCGACCTGCCCGGCCTGCGCGTGCTCAAGCTGGACGGCGACCAGGTGCGCCGGCTGCTCGGCACCGGACGGCCGCTGCCGCCGCTCGCCGCGCTCTTCGTCACCGGGCGGACGACCCTGCGGGAGATGGCCGGCCTGCGGGACGCCTTCACCGGGGGCTCCCCGCAGGACACGGCCATCGAGATTTCCGCTGTGCTGTAACGAAATCAGGCTCAGCTGTGCGACACGGTCAGGCCGTAGAACGCGACGCGCGCACCCTTCGTCGTGCTGTCCGAAGAGGACTGGTTGTACGAACCGGCCTTGAAGTACTGCTTGTACTGGTTGAACGACGACGGAATGCCGTAGTGCGTGGTGGTGCCGTTCACCGTGAGGTTGATGGTGTTGCCGCCGGAGATCCCGATCGTGTAGGTCCAGGTCTTCCCGATCGCCACGTGGCCGACCGGGTGCGGGGTCTGGCCGCCGTCGGGCGAGTTTTCGGTGCCCAGCACGATGTCGCCGTTGCTGTGGTAGTACAGCTCCAGCAGCGGCTTCGTCGACGAGCCGCCGGTGCCGAGGTGGACCTGGCCGACACAGACGTTGGACGTCACCGACACCACGCGCAGGGTCGCGCTCAGCTTGTGCGTGCCGCTCAACGACCAATTCGCCGAGGAGCCGCTCTTGTTCATCTCACGCAGTTCGGAGCGCGCGTAATTGGAGTTGGGTGTCGTGACGCCTTTTTCCGGCGCCCAGAATGTCATCGCTCCGTCACGCGTGTCGGTGTAGAAGTACGAGTCCTGGAATCCATTCGCGCCCTGCAGCCGTGACGACGAGATCGTCGTCGGGGAGCCCGGTGATCCCACCGGCTCCTGCAGCTGCCAGACCGAGAGGTCGAAGTTGCCACCGGGGGCGACTCCGGGGTCGGCCATGGGAGCCATGGCGATTCCGCTCACTTCGGCACCGGGGAATGCCTCGGCGGAAATCGCGGTCCCGGTCAGCAGCGCCGGGATGGCGAGAAAGGTAAGCATTGCGCGCACACGCATGGTGGCGTCCTTTCACGGCGAGAAGCGAAGCAGGGAGAGGACTTCGCCCACTCATCGGTTTCACATATGTGTTTGTTCACGTATGTGAATAAATGCGTTTCCGAAAAGCGAGTAACGATGAAGGAGATTAAGTTCGGTGTTGCTCGCTGTCAAGGAGAGGTTCACATTGAGTGGGACACTCACTTCCCTCGGTGGACGCAGAGCGGGCCGGTGCGCGGCAGGGCGACGCGGGCGCGGAAGGCCCGCGCCACCGGGCCGTCCGGCGCCGGCGCGCTCCAGGCGTACCCGGGAGCGCGCACGAGGGTCGCGCGGACGAGGGTGCGGCCGTAGCCGAGACGGCGGTGCCCGGCGTCGACGTGGACGTAGTCCAGTGTGGCGCTCCGGCAGGCGGCGCAGGACGTGAGCGTCGCGGTGCCGGTGGTCAGGCCGTCCAGCCGGAGCTCGATCTTCCCCGTCGCCGATCCCGTGGGCGGCGGGACCGCGACGAGGACCAGACCGTCCGGCGGCACCGCGCCCGGCGGGTGCTGGACCCGCACGTCGAGGTGCGCCCACTCGGCCAGCCGCCGTTCGCCCGCGTCGCCGGCCTCCTGCCTGCGGCAGGTCTCGCACAGCGTGGTGTGCAACCGGTAGCGGGGACTGTGGCTCTTGATCATCCCGAAGAGCGCGAGGTAGTGGCCGCGCAGGCACACCACCGGCGGCGCCCCGGCCGGGCGGACCGGGAGGAGGTCGCCGTACTCCCCGCGCGCTCCCGACGCCGGGCCCCCGACGGTCGCCCGGCTCACCGGAAGTCACGCGACGGCCCGGTCGCCATCGACAGGTCGAGCCGCTCCAGCCGGTCCGCGACGAGCGTGACGACCCCTTCGGCCGCCTGCACCCGGCCGCGGACCAGCAGCGCGGCGCTCGTGCGGGCGACGAGGCGCTGCCGGTTCCAGAGTCCGGGTGAGACGAGGACGTTGGCCATGCCGGTCTCGTCCTCGACGTTGAAGAACGTGATCCCGCCCGCCGTCGCCGGCCGCTGCCGGTGGGTCACCGCTCCCCCGATCCACACGCGACTCCCGTCCGCCGCCCGCGCCAGCTCGGCGACCGACAGCGCACCGCGCTGGTCGAGGTATTCGCGCAGGTACTGCACGGGGTGGCTGTCCGGCGAGACCCCGGCGGCCCACAGGTCGGCCGCGGTCACCTCGAACCGCGTCATCCCGGGCAGGGCGGGCGCGTCCAGGCCGGGCGCGAGGCCGGGCAGGTGCCCGGGCCGGGTCGCGGCGGCGGCACCCGCGGCCCACAGGGCCCGGCGCCGGTCGGCGCCGAACGCGCCGGCCGTGGCCAGGGCTTCGACGGCGGCCTTCTTCAGCGGGACGCGGCGGGTGAGGTCACCGACGTTCGCGTACGAGCCGTGTGCGTCGCGCTCGGCGACGATCGCCTCAGCTGGATCGTCCCCGAGGTGCCGGACCGCGGCCAGGCCGAGGCGCAGGGCGACGCCGCCGGTGCTGTCGAGGTCGGGTTCGAGGGTGGCGTGGGCGAGACTGGCGTTGATGTCCGGTTCCCGCACGAGAACGCCGTGGCGGCGGGCGTCGGCGACCAGCGACTGCGGGCTGTAGAACCCCATCGGCTGGGCGCGCAGCAGCCCGGCGCAGAACGCGGCCGGGTGGTAGCGCTTGAACCACGCGCTCGCGTACACGAGGTGTGCGAAGGACATCGAGTGCGCTTCGGGGAAGCCGTAGCCGGAGAACGCGTGGATCTGCTCGAAGATCCGCGTCGCCAGCTCCCGGTCCAGCCCGTTGGCCTCGCACCCGGCGAAGAACCGCGCCATCAGCGCGCGCATCTTGGCACTGGATCGCTTGGCGCCCATGGCCCGGCGCAGCTGGTCGGCCTCGGCCGGGGTGAAACTCGCGACGTCCACGGCCATCTGCATCACCTGCTCCTGGAACAGCGGCACGCCGAGCGTCCGGTCCAGACTGGACGCCAGCAGCGGGTGCGCGTGCTGCCACTCCTCCTCACCACGCCGCCGCCGGATGTAGGGGTGCACGGAGCCGCCCTGGATCGGGCCGGGCCGGATCAGCGCGACCTCGACGACCAGGTCGTAGAACTTCCGCGGCCGCAACCGCGGCAGCGTCGCCAGCTGCGCGCGGGACTCCACCTGGAACACCCCGACGGCGTCGGCGTCACAGAGCATGTCGTAGACGGCCGGGTCGGCCAGGTCGAGCTTCCCGATGTCCACAGTGGATTCGTGGTGCTCGGCGACGAGGTCGATCATGTAGTGCAGCGCCGAGAGCATGCCGAGGCCGAGCAGGTCGAACTTGACCAGCCCGACGGTGTTGCAGTCGTCCTTGTCCCACTGCAGGATGCTGCGGTCGGCCATGGTGGCCCACTCGACCGGGACCACTTCGGACACCGGCTGCTTCGAGATCACCATGCCGCCGGAGTGGATGCCGAGGTGGCGCGGGAAGTCCTCGATCCGCGCCGCGAGGTCGAGCACGTCGCCGGGGATCTCCCCCGCGCTCTGCTGCCGCGTGGCGGCGACGCCGCCCCAGCGATCGACGAGCTTGCCGTAGGCGTCCTGCTGCCCTTGGCTGTGCCCCAGGGCTTTCGCGGCGTCGCGGATCGCGGACGGCGCCCGGTAGGTGATGACGTTCGCGACCTGCGCCGCGTGCAGCCGCCCGTGTTTGCCGTAGACGTACTGGATGGCCTCCTCGCGGCGGTCGGACTCGATGTCGATGTCGATGTCCGGCGGCCCGTCCCGCTCCGGCGCGAGGAACCGTTCGAACAGCAGGTTCCACTTCACCGGGTCGGCGTGGCAGATCCCCAGCGCGTAGCAGACCGCGCTGTTGGCGGCGGATCCTCGTCCCTGGCACAGGATGTTCGCCTCTTTGCAGAACCGGACGATGTCCCACACCACGAGGAAGTAGCCGGGGAAGTCGAGCTTCCGGATCAGGTCGAGCTCGTGGTCGAGCTGGGCGTAGGCCTTCGGGTTCTCGTCCCGGGTCCCGTAGCGGGTGAGCGCGCCGGTCCAGGTCAGCTCCCGCAGGAACGACATCTCGGTGTGGCCGGCCGGGACGTCGAACGGCGGCAGGTCCGGCGCGACCACCTGGAGGTCGAACGCGACCTCGACGCCGAGGACCGCGGCCCGGCCGACCGCGCCGGGGTACCGGTGCTCGAACCGCCGCCGCTGCTCGGCACCGGACCGCAGGAACGCCTGCCCCGACGGCGGCCGCCACCCGTCGAGCTCCTCGGCCGAGCGCCGCGCCCGCACGGCGGCGACCAGTTCCGCCACGACGACGTCGTCCGGGCGGGCGTAGTGCACGTTGTTCGACACGATCGTCGGCAGCCGCAGCTCGGCGGCCATGTCACTCAGCAGGTCGTTGTGCGCCGAGTCGAACGGCAGCCGGTGGTCGATCAGCTCGACCGCGACGTGGCCGCGCCCGAACCAGTCGACCAGCCGTGCCAGCTCGGTGTGCGCGGCCGCCGGACCGTGCTCGGCGAGCGCGCGGCGGACGGCGCCCTTGCGGCAGCCGCTCAGCACGACGACGTGCCCGGCCAGCTCGTCGACCAGCTCCTCGACGTCGTAGACCGGACGGCCCTTCGCACCCCCGGCGAGCTGGGCGTGGGAGATCACCCGGCAGAGCCGGTGGTACCCGTCCTGCCGCCGGGCGATCACCAGCAGGTGCGACCCGGCCGGATCCGGCTCACCGCCCTGCGGCGCCGGGAGGTCGAGGGACAGCTCGGCCCCGAACCCGACCCGCACCCCGAGCTCGCGGGCGGCGTCGTTGAACCGGACGGCGCCGTACATCCCGTCGTGATCGGTCAGCACCAGCGCGTCGAGCTCCAGCCGCGCGGCCTGCTCGACGAGGTTCTCGGGATGGGAGGCGCCGTCGAGAAAGCTGAAGTTCGAGTGGACGTGCAGCTCCGCGTACGGCGCCCGCCGCCGTTCCCCGCCGTCGTCCCGGCCCCGGCGGTCCCGCAGGTCGTCGGGCGCCCCGGCGTACCCGTCCCGCTTGCGCGACCACGCGGGCGAATCACCGCCGTCCCCCGGGAAGGGAGCCCGCCCGGAGGCGACCCGCTCGACCTCGGACCACGGCACATTCGGGTTGTTGAACACCAACGCCAGCTCCCACCGCTACGAGTTCGCCGTGGGGAAGCCAGCGACCACTGTTCGAACACACGTACGATTTCCGTTGCTGATCCTGAGTCCGACAGGACGCGCTGTCAACTCGTCGTGACGCCGATAACTGCAGGTGAGGCACTGGACACAAGGGACTGAGCCGACCGGGAACGGTCGCCGCCCGTAATTGACCGCTCACGCCGGCTAAACCGGTCCCGCACCCCGCGCGTGGTTCTGTCGCGGCTCGCTTCGGGCCGCCGCGACGGACAAAGGGGAGAAACCATGCTGAAGAACAGGACGACGGCGAAGAAGGTCGGCGCGGTCGTGGCCGCGGCGGCGTCGGTTGCCGGAATGGTCTTCGGGGCCGCGCCCGCCACCGCGGCCGCCTACCCCACCAGCTCCTTCAAGATCCAGTATGGGGAGAGCTACTACAACGGCACAGTCACCTTCTTCAACCGGTCGGTCGGCGTCACCGGAGCGTTCAAAGCCAGCAACTGCCGGCGGATCTACGTGAAGCCGTTCGCCGGCAGCACCCGGTTGGACTTCAAGAGCACCAGTCTCTGGTGCAACACAGCCGGGACGGCGCCCGTCGACGCTGAAGCGGACGTCCCCGGCGGGGCCGACAACGTCTGGGTCTACATGACCGACGAAACCGACGCCTACCTCAAAGGCGTGACCTGCTACCGCGGCTCCAGCCCCTGCATCGACGGTCTGCACTAGACCGAATCCAGGCAGGTCCGGACAGCTCGGCAAGCCGTCCGGACCTGCCTGGCGGACCGTGGTGGAGACCTCCGGCCGGAAAGATCGGAGGCCCTGTCGATCCCGGCTTTCGTCGTTCGACGCGTGGTCGAAGGCGCCTGCAGGGGGCGGGCACGACCACCGGCTGCCAGAGACCGAGGACACTCCACCATGACTGAGCTCAACGCGGAAACCACCCGGCGCGCGATCGTCGAGCACACCCGGCGCCTGGCGGAATCGGCCGTCGTGGCCGGGCCGGGCGCCGCTGTGCCGACGGCGCCGAAGTGGACCGTCGCCGATCTGGTCGCGCACCTGGGCCAGACCCAGCACTGGGTCGCGGAGATCATCGAACGGCGCATCACCGACCCCACCCGGCTGCCCACGGAGATGGCCGTGCCGCCGGCCGATCCCGGTGAGTGGCAGGCGTGGCTGTCGCGGTCCGCGCAGCGGGTCGCGGACGCGTGCTCCGACGACGCGCTCGAGGCGCCGGTGTTCAACGCCGCGGGTGACGCGCGGTCCGGGGCGCGGTTCTGGATGTCCAGCATGCTGAACGAGGCGGTCGTCCACGGCTTCGACGCGGCCGTCGCGGCGGACCGGCCGGTCGACGTCGAAGCCGACGTCGCCGCGGCGCTCATCGGCAACCACTTCACGATGCTCACCTCGCCCACCTGGGAGATGCAGCGGTCCGAGTCCGCCCACGCCATCCGGGGCACCGGGCAGACCCTGCAGTGGCGGGCCACCGACACCGCCGACGGCGAGGGGGCCTGGTTCGTCGAACGCCGGCCGGACGGGGCGGTGTGGCAGCCGGAAACCCGGGAGGCCGACGTGACGGTGACCGGGCCGGCCGGCTCGCTGCTTCAGATCCTGACCCGGCGTCTCCCCCTCGCCGGCAACGAAACCGTCGGCGTCGACGGCGACGCCGGCCTCGCCCAGCACTGGGTCGACAGCACCGCCCACGCCAGCGACTGACCGGGCCGGCGTTCAGGGCCGGCGGCCGCGGAAGGTGCGGCGCAGGTCGCTCACCCAGGCCTCCGGGTTCTCCCAGGGGATGAAGTGGCCGCCGCGGTCGTGGGCGGTGACGTTCACGTGGTTGAACCACCCGGCCTGCGGACCCGCCTCGAACGCCCGGACGCGCTCCTCGGCGGTGTGGACGCCGGGCGGGTTCTCGTAGGTGACGAAGGTGAGGCCGACCGGGGCCTGCACCACCGGGGTGCGGTCGTGGGCGGGGGTCCACGGGTAGCGGTTGGCGTTGGCGTAGTACCGCAGCGACGTGGCGACGGAGTTGTTCACCCAGTAGATCGTGGCGTGGGTGAGCAGGTCGTCCTTGGTGAAGACCGACTCGACGTCGCCGCCGTTGTCGCTCCAGGCGTTCCAGCGCTCCAGCAGCCAGGCGAGCAGCCCGGCGGGTGAGTCGCTCAGGCCGTGGGCCAGGGTGGCGCCGTCGAGCATGTGCACGGCGAGGTGGGACGCCGACCGGTGGTCCAGCTCGACGATGCGGGCGCGGACGTCGGCGGGCTGCTCGTCGGTGAGGGGCCGGTTCCGGGCGAAGTCCCAGGCGCGCGGGCCGGTGAAGAAGTCGAGCGGCAGCCCGGAGCCGATGTGGATGCCGTACAGCTCATCGGCGTACTTGTGGCCGAGCTGGCTGGAGACGATCCCGCCGATGTCGCAGCCCCCGGCGGCGTACTTCTCGTACCCCAGGGTCTCGGTCATCAGCGTGTGCCAGAGGTCGGCGACCTTCCAGAAGTTGACGTCCGGGAAGCCGGTCAGCGGGCCGGGGAAACCGAAACCGGGCAGGGACGGCACGAGGACGTCGAACGCGTCGGCGGGGTCCCCGCCGGACGCGGCCGGATCGGCGAGCGCGTCGATCACCTTCGACCAGTGCCAGAAGGTCCACGGCCAGCCGTGGGTGAGCAGCAGCGGGATCGGGCGGGGGCCGCGGCCGGGCTTGCGCATGAAGTGCACCGGGACACCGGCGACGCTCACCCGGTAGTGCTCGTAGGCGTTGATGGCGGCCTCGGCTTTGCGCCAGTCGTAACCGTCCCGCCAGTAGGCGACCAGCTCACGGAGGTAGCCGGCCGGGACGCCGTAGGACCAGTCGTCGTTCCCCTCGTCCAGCGGCGGCCGGGTCAGGGCGAGCCGGGCGCGCAGGTCGTCGAGCACCTCGCCGGGCACGTGGATCGGGGCGGGCTCCAGCGGGAAGGCGCGTGAGGTCGTCATCGCGGGACATTGTCGCAAACCGGTGGGGTTCACCCCGCTCTCCTGGGCAGCAGTCCGACCAGCAGCAGCACCAGCACGTAGCCGCCGGCGCAGAGGCCGAACACCAGCTCGGCGGCGGCGAAGTACGAGTGCGTCGAAGGCTGTCCGACGCGGGCGAAGAACACCGAGCCGAGGGCGGCGACACCGAGGGCGTTGGCGAACTGCTGGGCGGCGTTGAGCACGCCCGCGCCGGTGCCGACCTCTTCAGGGGTGGCGTCGCCGAGGATGAAGTCGAACAGCGGGACGAACAGCAGCCCGCAGCCGATGCCCGTCACCAGCAGGGCCGGGGCCAGCTTCGCCACGGTGAGGGCGTCGCCCCAGTGCGCGCACGTCCACCAGAGGCCGAGCAGGCCGGCGACCGCGATGGCCAGCCCGAGGTGCAGGTTGGCGCGTCCGAGCTTCTCGGCGAGCACCGCGCCGGACAGCAGGGTGGCGGCCGCGGTGCCCGCGGCCCAGGGGATCAGCGCGAAGCCGGTCTGCAGCGGCGTCCAGCCCAGGCCCGACTGCAGCAGCAGGTTGACGACCAGGACGAACGCGCTGAGCGCGGCGTAGAACCCGCCGACGATCAGCAGGCCGACGACGAAGCTGCGCTTGCCGAACAGCGACCGGGTCACGACGGGGTGGTCGCTGCGGCGTTCGGACACGACGAACAGGCCGAACACCACCAGCGCGGCGGCGATCATCACGTAGGTCCAGGCGGGCCAGCCGAGGTCGCGGCCCTGGATGAGCGGCACGATCAGCAGTGCCGAACCGGCGGTGAGCAGGCCCACGCCGCGGACGTCGAGGCGGGCGCTGCGGTCTTCGCCGCTGTGGCGCGGCAGGACCCACCAGCCGAGGGCGGCGGCGAAGACGCCGAACGGGACGTTGATCAGGAAGATCGAGCGCCACCCGCTGCCGAACAGGTCCAGGTGCAGCAGCCACCCGGCGAGGATCGGGCCGGCCACCATGGCCAGCCCCATGATCGGGCCGAACGGCATCAGCGCCCGGCGCAGGTGCTCGGGCGGGAAGACGATCTTCACCAGGGCCAGGCCCTGCGGGATCATCACCGACCCGAACAGGCCCTGGAACAGGCGGGCGACGATCAGGAACCCGGCGCCGGGCGCGAGGCCGCAGGCCAGTGACGCGAGGGTGAAGCCGGCCATGCCGAGCTGGAACAGCCGCCGGCGGCCGATGAGGTCGCCGAGCCTGCCGGAGGTGATCAGGCCGAGGGCGAAGGCCGCGGTGTAGGCGGACAGCACCCACTGCAGGGTCATCGGCCCGCCGCCGAGGTCGGCGCGGATCGAGGGGCCGGCGAGGTTGGCGACGCTGGTGTCGATCAGGTCCATGAGCTCGGCGACGATCACGACCACCAGGACGAGCCAGGCCTGGCCGAGGGGAAGCGGGGTCACGGGTCTTGACGAACTAAGTTCGATAGTCACGAACTTAGTTCTAAATGACGAACTTAGTTCGTGTCAAGGTAGGGTGGCAGCATGCCCACCGACCCCCGGCAGCGCCGCGAAGCCCGCCACGCGCCGCCCCGCGCCGGCTCCGCGCCGTCCGCGACGCGGAAGCCGCCCATCACGGCCGACCGGATCACCGACGCCGCCCTGCAGGTCATCGCCACCGAGGGCTACGAAGCGCTGACGATCCGCCGGGTCGCCGCGGTGCTCGAAGCCGGGCCGTCGTCGCTGTACGCGCACATCGTCAACAAAGAAGATCTGGACGACCTGATCATCGGCCGGCTCCACGCCGAGATCGTCCTGCCCGAACCCGACCCGGCGACGTGGCGGCGGCAGCTCCTCGACGTCTACGGCCAGATCCGCGACCAGTACCTGAAGTACCCCGGCGTCTCCCGCGCCGCGCTGGCCATGGTCCCCACCCACCTCGAATCCCTGCGGGTCGGCGAAGGAATCCTGGCGATCCTGCTCGCCGGGGGCGTCGCACCGCGGACGGCTGCCTGGGTGCGCGACGCGCTCACCCTCTACGTCAGCGGCTACGCGCTGGAGCGCTCGATCGTCCGGCACCGGCACCCGGACCAGGATTGGGTCCTCGGCCGCGAAGAGCTGGTCGACCGGTTCAGCGCCCTGCCCGCCGACCGCTTCCCCCACACCCGGCGCCACGCCGCCGAGCTGACGTCCGGCACCGGGCACGAGCGGTTCGAGTTCACCCTCACCCTGATGATCGGCAACCTGGGCTCGTGACCGACGACGCGAAGACGTACCTGCACGACGAACTGCGCTGGATCCGCGAGGCGATGCTCTCGAAGCTGGACGGACTCGGCGAATACGACGTCCGCCGTCCGCTGACGCCCACCGGGACCAACCTGCTCGGCCTGATCAAGCACCTGGCGACCTGGGAGGCCCGGTACTTCGGCGAGGTGTTCGGGCGGCCGTTCCCGGAGCCCCTGCCCGAGCGGGGCGGCGCCGACCTGTGGGTGACCGAGCACGAGACCCGCGCCGAGGTGGTCGACCGCTACCGGAGGGTGTGGACCCACACCGACACGACGATCACCGGTCTCGACCTGGACGCTCCCGGCCACGTGCCGTGGTGGCCGAGCCCGGAGGTGACGCTCTTCAAGGTGCTGGTGACGTTCCTGACCGAGATCAACCGGCACGCCGGGCACGCGGACATCCTGCGCGAGCAGCTGGACGGCACGGTCGGTCTGGACGCGGAGAGCCGGAGCACTCCGGACGCGGCTCGGGTGGCCCGGTACGCGGAGATCGAGCGGGCGGCCAGGGCGGCGGCTGAGACCTGACCTCGGCCGAGCGGCTGCAGCCGGGGTGCCGATCCAGCCGGGGCAAGGCCGGTCGGCCGGCAACTGCTCCGGCTGGGCCCCCAGGAGCCGCCCCAGCCGGAGCAGGTCAGTAGGACCGAAGCGTGATCGGCTTCGGCTGGTGCCAGCAGCTGCTTCAGCCGGGCCTGACCCGAGCGAGCCCGCGGCCGGGCGGCCGATCCAGTCCGGTCAGACCAGCCGCCAGAGGAGCCGCTCCAGCCGAGGGCAGAGGCAGCTGGCATCGCAGCCGATCGAGCCGGAGTCGCCAGCCCGGGGCCGCAGCGCCGGTCAGGCCGGCCACCGCGGATGCCACCCCAGCCGGAGCGGACCGGGCAGGGCGGCCGTCGCGGCAGCCGATCCGGCGGAATCCCGGCCAGGCCCGGTACCTGCGATCGAGCGTCCTGGGCGCGCTGTTAACCTGGCCGCGTGGTCATCTTCGCCGGTGGCCGCGCGGCGGTGGGGCCCGCCGTACCCGAACCGCGGCCGTCCGCCGCCAACGGTCCCTACCTGAACCAGCCGCACGAGTCGTCCTCGTGCCCGATCAGGTAGGAGTCTGCCTGCCGTGCCCCTCGAACATCCCGAACCCGCGGCCGAGCCCGTCGACCCGGACATCGCCGATCCGCCGCCGCACGACTCGCGGCGCCACCTTCTCGAGACCGTCGGCGCGGTCGCCGCCGGTGGGGTGCTCGGAGCCTGCGCCCGCTACGGCGCCACCCTGCTCTGGCCCACCGCGGCCGGCGGGTTTCCGTGGACCACGTTCTGGATCAACGTCACCGGCTGCGCGGCCATGGGCGTCCTGATGGCCGTCATCGCCGCCGTGCCCACCGCTCACCCGCTGGTGCGGCCGTTCCTCGGCACCGGCATCCTCGGCGGCTACACCACTTTCTCCACCTACGCCGTCGACGCCCAGCACCTGCTCGACGGCGGGCACGCCGGAACCGCCCTGCTCTACCTCGTGGCCACCGTGGCCGCCGCCCTCGCCGCGGTCTGGGTCACCGCCGCGCTCACCCGCCGGGCGCTGCGTCTCGGGAGCCGCTCGTGAACTGGCTCATGGTCATCGCCGGCGCCCTGGTCGGCGCGCCGCTGCGCTACCTGACCGATCGCGCCGTCCAGAGCCGCCACGACACCGGCTTCCCCTGGGGCACTTTCACGGTGAACCTCGTCGCCTGCACCGTGCTCGGCTTCCTGACCGGCGCCGCCACGGCGACCACCGTTCCCCAGCCGCTGCAGCACCTGATCGGCCCCGGGCTGTGCGCCACCCTCAGCACCTACTCGACGTTCTCCTACGAAACGCTCCGTCTGGCCGAAACCGGCGCGAAGTTCTTCGCCGCCGCGAACGTCGTCGTCAGCATGGTCGCCGGACTGGGTGCGGCCTACGTCGGCACGGCCGTGGCCCAGGCGGTGTTCGGGTGACTCAGTCGTAGCTGCCCTCCACCGTCCACTGTGGAGTCTCGCCGACGGTGACGGCCAGCAGCAGGGCGATCTGCTCGTCCTCGTCCGCGAGCACCGCCTGCAGCCGCGCCACGCGCCGCCCGCGGGACGGCAGCGCCGGCTGGTGCAGCCACGGCCCGGCCCAGGCCAGCACCGGCCGCGACGGCCGTCCTTCGACGGCGACGGTCGCCGGCCGCGCGGTGAGCTCGCCGCGCTCGGTGCAGCCGACGACGTCCCCGCCCTCGTCCAGCACCTGGGCCGGGTGATCCGCGACGACGGCCGGGGACGGCGCGGGCAGCCGCCCCGGCCAGGGCGCGTCCGGGGAGACGGGCGTCCGCGGGTCACCCCACGGGATGAGCCGCACCCGCTCGGCGGGGCCGCGGCCGCCGTCGAGCAGCGGGGTGACGACGGCCTCCGGGCCGAGCAGGCCCTGGATCCGGACCAGGGCGCGGGCCGCGCGTTCGGCGGCGTCGGCGTCCCGGCCCATCGACCCGAGCTGCAGCTGCAGCGCCTGCCCGCCGACGACCTCCTCCGGGTCGAGCCGCAGCCGGACGATCCCGGCGCTCGGGCGGGCCCCGTCACGGGCGGTGAGCCAGCCTTCGCACTGCCACCGCACCCGGTCGGCCGTCGCGCGCGCGGTCAGCGGCTCGGCGCAGCGCCAGACGCGCACCCGCTCCTCCCCCGCCTCCGTCACCGCGACGATGGCCAGGCGCGTGCATGCCAGCCCGTGCCGCGCCAGCCCCGCGAAGAACCGCTCCCCCAACGTCTTCGCGACGAACGCGGCTTCGTCGACGCGTTCCAGCGGGTGCTCGAACTCCTCGGTGATCGACAGCTCCGGCGGCAGGGCCCGGCGCAACGGCGGCCGTTCCGACAGCCCGCGCGCCAGCCGGTGCGCGGTGATCGCGTCACGCGGGAAGCGGCCCGCGACGTCGCGCTCGGCCAGCGCGGCGAACGCGCCGAGGGTCCGCAGCCCGAGCCGCTTGAGCAGGCCGACGAGCTCGCCGCGGTCGTCGCCGGGCTGGTCCAGCTCGGCGATCGGCAGCGGGTCCAGGAACTCCGCGGTCCCGCCGTCCGGAACCAGGGTGGCGCGACGGGCGGCGAGCGTCGCGGCGAAGAGGCCGTCGGCGATCCCGACCTGGCATTCCACGCCCGCCCCCGCCGACACCTCGTCGAGCAGCAGCTCCGAAAGCGCCTCCTCGCCGCCGAAGTACCCGGCGGCGCCGGTGACCGGCACCGCGACGATCCCCGGCCGCACCACCTCGACGCCGACGGCCTGCCGCTCCACCGCCGCGGCGACCGGTTCGAACAGGCGCGCGTCGCGCTCCGGATCGTGTTGGTGCACCACCAGATCCGGGCACCGCGACTGCGCGTCGCGGCGCCGCATCCCCCGCCCGACACCGTCCCGCCGCGCGGCCGCGGAACAGGCCACGACCCGGTTGGCGGAGAACACCGCGGCGGGGCCGAGGGGCGGCGACCCGGCAGCAGCGCCCGCAGCGACGACCGGCCAGTCCGGGCACCACAGCACCAGAAGCCGGGGAGCATCGGAACTCACCCGGCGACGACCGCGCCATCGGAGCCTGGCAGCCGCGACGCGGCCGCAGAGGCCGTTTGGCCGACCCGTGCCCGAAGCCGCTTGACCACCTCGGCCAACCGGAGCCCCGACGGCAGCTCGCCCACCACAACCACCCGCGCTCCGGCCGCCGCAGCACCAGCGGCCGAACACGGCACCCGAAGCCGCCAGGCGCTCACCCGGCCACCTCGACCTCCCGGCTTGAAGCCGTGAGGGGCGCCTTCATGGGCTTTTAGTCCATGAAGGCGCCCCTCACGACTTTCCACCTTCGGCGGCTGCCAGCCGACCACGACACCAAGACCGGGCAGCCGCAACACAACCACGTGCGACCGAGCCACCGCACCACGAACCGGCCAGCCCGAGCACCACAACAAAAACCGTCCGGCGCTCACCCGGCCACCTCGACCAACCGGCGCCCGGACCGCGGCTCCCCGGCCACCACCGCACCACCGGGACCCGGCAGCTGCAACGCAACCGCCTGCGGCCGGACCGCCGCGCCGCGGCCCTGGCTGGTCGCCACGATCTCCCGGGCCTGCAGGTGCCCGTGCCCGTCCGGGGTGGCTCCGCGCCAGCGGCGTCCGGTGACCCGGACCTCCAGTTCCGCGCCCGGCCAGGCGCCGACCGTCAGCAGGACCGCGCCGCGGTTGCGGACCCTCCCGGCCAGGCGGCGGGCCACCTGCGGCCGGACGCCGCGGGCGAGCACCGGGCCCAGCACCACCAGGTCGAATCCGTCCACCAGGGCCGAGAGCACCGCGACCACCTCAGCCCCGGGCCGCGGGACCAGGGCGATGCGGTCCAGGTCGACGCCCAGCTCCGCGGCCGCCGCCAGGCCCAGGTGCGGCAGGCCGGTGACCGCCGCCCACGAGCCCGCCCTGGTCGCCTCCGCGAGCAGGGCCAGCACCAGGGACGTCGACCCGGTGACCGACACCGTGGTGCCGCGCCGGAGCCCGCCGGCCGGGAACAGGCCGGCGAGCGCCGAGGCTACCGGGAGTGACTCACCCGGATGGGTGACGTCCGGGCTTGGCTCGCGTAGCTGCGAAGCCGTCCGCACCCCCGGGATGGACGTGAGCGCCTCCGGTATCGCCACCGCCGCTCACCTCCAGCACCACGAACTCGTACCGGAGACACCCGCGGAAACCGGCGGGCGAACCCAGGACAATCATCGAACACTTGTTCGCATCCTGCGAGACGACAGCGGCTCCTGTCAAGGGAGGCTCACGTCACGGTGAAGCTCGAGGTCAGGGTGGCGGCCGAGCTGTTGCCGACGTAGACCTCGATCTTGCCCGGCTCGACGCGGAACTTCGCGGCGTTGTCGTAGAAGCCGACGTCGTCGGGGGTGAGGGTGAAGGTGACCGTCGTCGACGCGCCCGCCGCCAGCGTCACGCGCTGGAAGCCGCGCAGCCGCCGGACCGGCTGCACGATGGTGGCAACCGGGTCGCGCAGGTACAGCTGGACGACCTCGTCGCCCGCGCGGCCGCCGGTGTTGGTCACCGTGGCGCTCACCTGGATCCGGCCGCCGCGGGCCGGCATCCGCGTGTCCGAGAGCCGCAGGCCGTCGATGCGGAAGGTCGTGTAGGACAGGCCGAAGCCGAACTCGTAGAGCGGGCCGGACTCCAGGTCGAGGTACTTGGACGTGTACTTGTTGGCCGGGTCGGCCGGGCGCCCGGTGTTCTCGTGGTTGTAGTAGATCGGGACCTGGCCGACCGCGCGCGGGAAGCTGACCGGCAGCTTGCCGCCCGGGTTCACCGTGCCGAACAGGACGTCCGCGATCGCGTTCCCGCCCTGGACGCCCGGCGCCCACGCCTCGAGGATCGCCGGGGCGTTGTCATGCAGGTACGGGATCGTCAGCGGCCGGCCGTTGACCAGGACCACCACGAACGGCTTCCCGGTCTCCTTGACCGCGGCCACCAGCTGCTGCTGGACACCGGGCAGGTCGATGGTGCTGCGCGCGGCCGCCTCACCGCTCATCGCGGCGGTTTCGCCGACCACGACCACCGTCACGTCCGCCGCGCGGGCCGCCTGCTGCGCCGCGGCGAACCCGCTCGTGTCGGCGCCGTCGACGGTGCAGCCCGCGCTGTAGGTCACCGTGGCCCCGGGCGCCGCGGCCTTGATCCCGTCGACCACGGTCACCGGCGGGGTCGTGGCCGCGCCGGTGCCGAGGCCCGACCAGGTGCCGTTGAGGTCGTAGGTCGCCGTGCCGAGCGGGCCGACGACGGCGACCGAGCGGACGGTCTTCGCCAGCGGCAGCACCGGCCCGTCGTTCTTCAGCAGCACCATGGACCGCCCGGCGGCCGTCCGCGCCTGCGCGAGCGCGGCCGGGGACGGCGCCTTCACCTCGCCGGCCTCGTCGACGTACGGGCGGTCGAACAAGCTGAGCTTGACCTTGACGAGCAGGATCCGGCGGACGGCGTCGTCGATCTGGTCGTTCGTGATCCGCCGCTGCGCCAGCAGCTGCTGCCCGTACTGCACGTAGTTGGTGCTGACCATCTCCATGTCGACCCCGGCCGGGAGCGCGGCCGCCGCGGCGTCGGCGCCGTCACCGGCGAGGCCGTGCAGGATCAGTTCCTGGACGCCGGTGTAGTCGCTGACGACGAACCCGCGGAAGCCGTAGGCGCCTTTGAGGACGTCGTGCAGGACGTAGCCGTTGCCGTGGGCGGGCACGCCGCTGATGGTGTTGAAGCTGGCCATCACCGTCGCCACGCCGGCCTCGACGGACGCCTTGAACGGCGGGAGGTAGAGGTTGTGCAGCCGCTGCAGCGAGACGTCGACGGTGTTGTAGTCGCGCCCGCCTTCGGCGCCGCCGTAGGCGACGAAGTGCTTGGCGCAGGCGGCGAGGCGATCCGGCGACGAGTAGTCGTCACCCTGGTAACCGCGGACCTTCGAGACGGCGAGTTTCGTGGCCAGGTAAGGATCTTCGCCGTACCCCTCGGCGATGCGCCCCCAGCGCGGCTCGTGGGTGACGTCCATCATCGGCGCGTACGTCCAGTGGATGCCGCTGCGCCGGGCCTCCTTCGCCGACACCGACGCGTCCGCGCCCGCCACGGCGGGGTCGAAGCTCGAGCCCTGGGCCAGCGGGATCGGGAAGTTGGTGGTGTAGCCGTGGATCACGTCCAGGCCGAAGATCAGCGGGATGCGCAGCCGGGTCTGCTCGACGGCGATGTGCTGCAGCGCGTTCAGCTTGGCCGCGCCGACCACCGAGAAGACGCCGCCGAGCTGCCCGGTCGCCAGCGCCGTGCGTGCGTCGGCCTCGTTGCCGAGCAGCTGGAGCTGCCCGAGCTTTTCCGCGAGGGTCATCTTCTTGAGCAGCGCCTCTACGCGGCCGTCCCGCTCGGGCCGGGCGGCGACGTCGGCGGGATCTGCGGCGGCGGGCGCGGCGAGCAGGCCGCTCGACGCGACCCCGCCGGCGGCGAGGAGGCCACCGAACCCGGCGAGCAGGCTGCGCCGGTTCACCCCGTCTGATGTCGCTTGATCGGCTGCGTGACTCTCGGGCTGCTGCATGGCGGGGACCCTTTCGAGTGAGAATCGATCAGCCAGGATAGGCCCGGAAAGCGGCCTGCCGCCGATCGATCGGCGGCCGTCCCCGCCGCGCCCGCCGGGTCCTTCCCGCGCGCCGGGGAGCTACCCGGTGGCGCCGACGGTGCCGAGGACGGCCAGCCACTCTCGCGCGGCCGCGAGGTTCTCCTGCACCTGCAGGAGGTGGTCGAGCCCCAGCACGGCGATCGGGCGCCGGACCGCGCGCTGGTCGCTGACGATGACGCACGGGATGCCCGCGGCGTGGGCGTCGGCCGAGGTCGTGAGCAGCACGCGCAGGGTCCGGGCGGAGCAGAAACCCACCCGGGTCAGGTCGACGACGAACGCCCGCGGTCGCAGCGCGAGCTCGTCGGACAGCCGGGCGAGCAGGTGGCCGGCGAGGGTGCCGTCGAGGTCCCCGGTGGCGGCCACGACCGTCGAATCGTGGGTGGTGGTCACCGTGAGCGTGGTGGTGCCCTGGTGGTAGCGGGCCAAGGGATCGCGCATGATCTTGCTGTCACCTCCGTGGCGGATGGCGACACCGCGGCCGGGCCGCCACCGCTGAACCGGTGCAACACCGGCGAATGGGACAACGGCTGCTCGGCTGAACCGCGGACACCCGGAACATACCCGGATCGGGTGAACTTCATGCATCACGGAACGGCGACCCCGCCGGTCAGCCCGGCTGGTCCTCTCCGGACTCCGGTCGTGTGGCGTCGAGGCGCGCGTGCAGTTTTTCCCGGACCTCGTCCGGGGTGTAGGCGCGCCGCCGGCGCTCCTGCCGCACGACGACCACCCCGGTCGCGGCGACCCCGACGAGCCCGGCCAGCCCTACTGTCTTCCACCAGCGCATCGGCCTAGGCTACTGCCCGTGCCGGCCAGCGAGCTCGATCTCGACGAAGCGGTGGCCGTGACGCGCACCGGCGACCTGTGGCTGTTCCGGGGCCGGTCCGCGGCCGACCGCACCATCCGCGTCGTGACGAACAGCCCGGTCAACCACGTCGGCATGGCCGTGGTGATCGAGGACCTCCCGCCGCTGATGTGGCACGCCGAGCTGGGCCGGTCGCTGCCGGACGTCTGGTCGGGCACGCACCAGCGGGGCGCCCAGCTGCACGACCTGAGCCGCGCGGTGCAGGTGTGGGCCGAGAAGTACCACCAGCGCGTCTGGCTGCGCCAGCTCGACCACCCGGTCACCGCGGAGCTGGAGGACGCGGTCCTGCGCACCGTCGCGCGGCTGGACGGCACGCCGTTCCCGTCGACCGCGCGCCTCGCCTCCCGCTGGCTGGGCGGGCGGCTGCCGTCCCGGAAGCGGGACACCCGGGACGCCGACCTCGAGTCCGGCTACTGCGCGGAGATCGTCGCGCTCACCTACGAAGCCATGGGCCTGCTGCCGAAGGGCCGCCGGCCCAACTGGTACGACCCCGGCCGGTTCTGGAGCGGCGACCAGCTCGAGCTCACCGGCGGCGCCGCGCTGGGCGACGAGATCGCCGTGCGCCTGCCGGGCTGACCCCCTGGTCGGTTGTGGACGTCAGCGCGGAACCTCGGTCGGCAGGCGGGGTTCGCGGTGCAGCAGCTCGAGCGCGTCGGTTTCGGCCACCGCGGAGAACTTCCGGTAGCTGTTGCCGACCGCGTGCATCCAGGACAGCGGCCGGAGGCAGACGACCTGGTCGACCTCGCGGGAGAGCCGGTCCAGCACACCTCTCGGGGCGACCGGCACCGCGAGCACGATCCGGCCGGCCCGGCGGGCGCGCAGGACGCGGATCGCGGTGTGCGCCGTCGTGCCGGTGGCGGCGCCGTCGTCGGCGAGCACGACCGTCCGGCCGGCGATCGGGGCCGGCGCCACGGTGTGCCGGTAGACGGCGACCTGCCGGGCCAGCTCGGCCCGCGCGTGGCCGGCGAGCCGGGTCAGCTCGGCCGGCGTGACGTCGAACCGTTTGATGGCCGCGTGATCCGAGACGAGCAGGCCGCCCTCCCCGACGGCGCCCAGGCTCGTCTCCGGCGGCCCGGCGAACTCGATCCGGCGGGTCAGCAGGATGTCCAGCGGCGCGCCGAGGACGTCGGCGATCTCACCGCCGACCACCAGGCCGCCCTCGGACAGGCCGAGGACCACGGCCTCGCGCCCGCGCATCGGGCGCAGCAGCAGCGCCAGGCGCTCGCCGGCTTCCCGGCGATCACGGAACCGCATGGCCACTCCCGTCGAAGAACTTCTCCCCAGCATCACCCGGTGGCCACCGGCGCACGAAGGCCGATGGTCACCGGGCGCGCACCGATCATCGGGCGTCCTTGTCCGGCCATCTCGGCGCCGCGATCGCCGCCGCCCGTGAAGCGTGGATGACCAGCCGTTCGTGCGTCCTGGTGAGCTGCAGCGGACGCCACGTCGCGCGGGTCGTGGCCACCAGCCGCAGGTCGGTGTCCGGGCCGGCGCGGCGGTGCGCGTCGAGCAGCACCTCCAGCCCGGCGGTGTTCAGGAACCGGACGAGGGACAGGTCCACGACGACCCGCCGCGGCGCCCGGCCCAGTGCCTCGTCGAGAGCGTGCCGGAGCATGGGCGCGGTGCTGAGGTCGACGTCGCCGTCCACGGCGACGACCAGCGTCCACCCGGATCGTTCGACGGTGATCACCAGGTCGTGGTGGCGCAGGGCCGGGGGCTCACGGCCGCTGGAGGCGCCGAAGACCGCGTGGACGACACGACGCTCTTCACGGTTCTCGGCGATCGGGAGCGATGCCGGTGCGGATTCCGGGAGCGGACGGCGGGGGCGGGGGAAATCGAAGACGTTGAGTTTCACGATCGGAGCTCCTGACCTGCCGGCCGCGCGGTGCTCACCGCGGCCGCCTTCGATGGTTTGAACGTCACGAGGCGGGGTCTGGGCGCTCTGCGCTGGTTGATCGTGCTCGCCGGGCCCTGGTGCCGCCCAGAGTCACAGGTCCCTTGATCGGGAGGCGAAGGAACTTTCTCCGGCGTGCGAAGCCACCGACGCTCCCTCGTTCGGGGGATTTTTCCGGCTGATGGAGCAACGGTGGCTAGACTGACCGGACTGCCCCAGACCTCGGCTCCGCAGCCGCCTCGCGCTCCGCGCGAGTGCGCCGGAACAGCGAGGGAACGTGATGGCCCCGGGAAACCCGCCCAGCACGGGCACCGGCCACCGGCCGCGGCGGCAGATCGCCTACAGCGTCGGCCGGTGGAGAGTCACCTACACCGGGGCGGATCCGTCGTCGCCCTGCACCGGCACCCTCGCCGGCCGGCCCCGGTACCGGCCCGCCGGCACCATCCTGGTCCCGGTCATCGCCGACGACGGGCCCGCGCACTCGGTGAGCTGGATCGAGCAGCGGAACATCCTCGACGTCACCGGCCCGGCCGGCTGAGCACCGGCGCGCGCCACCCTCCCTTGTGGACGGTCAGGCGCGGGCCGGCCCAGGGGGGCGTGGGGGGTGGGGCGGGGGGGCCACCCCCCCCCCCCCCCGCCACATCGGGGCGCTCGGGAACCCTTGTGGTGCACGGGTTTACCGGTCGGCCGACAGGCACGTGCCGCGTGAACGGGCGGTTAACCGGGCGCCCGATTTGTGTCGTTCGGGCAAAATCTGGCCAGTTGTTCACTCGATCGGGTGGCGCATAGCGGACATTTCACACGATTTCCGGTTGCATGGTGATCATGAGACCCCTCGCCGTGCTCCGCCACGACCTGCCGGCCTCACTGGTCGTCTTCCTCGTCGCCGTCCCCCTGTCCCTCGGCATCGCGCTCGCCTCGGGTGCGCCGGTCGCCGCCGGCCTGATCGCCGCCGTCGTCGGCGGCGTGGTCGCCGGTGCGCTCGGCGGCTCCGCGCTCCAGGTGAGCGGGCCCGCCGCCGGCCTGACCGTGATCATGGCCGAAACCATCAGCACCTTCGGCTGGGCCGTCACGTGCCTGATCACCGTCGCCGCCGGTGCCCTCCAGATCCTGCTCGGGCTGAGCCGCATCGCCCGCGCCGCGCTGGCCATCTCGCCGGCGATCGTGCACGGCATGCTGGCCGGCATCGGCGTCACGATCGTGCTCGGCCAGCTGCACGTCATCCTCGGCGGCAAGGCCCAGAGCTCGGCCATCGAGAACATCGCCGAGCTGCCCGGCCAGATCGTCGCCCACCACGACTCCGCCACGATGATCGGCCTGCTCACCATCGCGGTCCTGCTGGTCTGGCCGCGGCTGCCGGAGGCCGTCCGGAAGGTGCCCGGACCGCTGGCCGCGATCGCGCTGGCCACCGTGGCGTCGGTCGCCTTCGGGATGACGCTGCCGCGCGTCGAACTGCCCGGTGACCTGCTGAACGTCCACCTCGTCCCGCAGCTGCCCGACGGCGGCTGGGGCGCGGTCGCGCTCGCCGTGGTCACCATCGCCCTGATCGCCAGCGTGGAGAGCCTGCTCTCGGCGGTCGCCGTCGACCGCATGCACACCGGCCCGCGCGCCAACCTCGACCGCGAGCTGGTCGGCCAGGGCGCGGCCAACATGGTCTCCGGGGCGCTGGGCGGGCTGCCCGTCACCGGCGTCATCGTCCGCAGCTCCACCAACGTCACGGCCGGCGCGAAGACCCGCGTGTCGGCGGTCCTGCACGGCGTCTGGGTGCTGGTGTTCGTCGTACTGCTCGCCGGGCTGATCCAGAACATCCCGCTCGCCGCGCTGGCCGGGCTGCTGGTGCACGTCGGCGCGAAGCTGGTCAACCCCGGGCACATGAAGACCGTGCTGGCCCACGGCGACCTGCCCGTCTACCTGCTCACCCTCGCCGGAGTGGTGGTGTTCGACCTGCTCACCGGCGTGCTCGCCGGGATCGGGCTGGCGCTCGTGCTGATGCTGCGGCGCACGGTCTGGTCGGGGATCCACGTCGAACGTGACGGTGACCGCCACCGCGTCGTCGTCGAAGGCGTCCTGACGTTCCTGTCGGTGCCGCGGCTGTCGAAGGTGCTCGGCGCCATCCCGGCCGGGGTGCCGGTGCGGCTGGAGCTGGTCGTCGACTACCTGGACCACGCCGCCTTCGAAAGCCTCACCACCTGGCAGCAGGCGCACGAGCGTGCCGGCGGCACGGTGGACGTCGACGAGGTCGGCCACCCGTGGTTCGGCGAGGGCAAGGCCGGCCGTCCGACGCGGTCGCGGTTCGCCGCGAGCCGCGCGGTGCCGCGCTGGCTGGCGCCGTGGTCGGACTGGCAGGCGGTGGAAGGGGTCGACATCCCGGCCCAGCAGACCCGCCGCGGCGCGACCGAGTTCCACCGCCGGGCCGCGCCGCTGCTGCGGGACACGCTGTCCGGGCTCGCCGACGGCCAGCGGCCGCGGACGCTGTTCATCACCTGCGGCGACTCCCGGATCGTGCCGAACCTGATCACCACCAGCGGGCCGGGTGACCTGTTCACCATCCGCAACATCGGCAACCTGGTCCCGCCCGGCCAGGCCGATCCGTCGATGAACGCGTCGATCGAGTACGCGGTGGGCGTGCTCGGCGTCGAGGAGATCGTCGTCTGCGGCCACTCCGGCTGCGGGGCGATGGCCGCGCTCGCCGACGGCCCGCCGCCGGGGCCGCTGTCGGTCTGGCTCCGGCACGCCGAACCGAGCGCCCACCGCCTCGGCGCCGCCACGCTCGACGGCGCGGTGCCGGAGCGTGAAGGCGACCGCCTCGCCCTGCACAACGTGCTCCAGCAGCTGGAGCACCTGCGGGAGTACCCATCGGTGGCGGCCGCCGAAGCGGCCGGGAAACTGCAGCTGACCGGGATGTACTTCGACGTCGGGGCCGCCCGGGTGCACCTGTTCGACGGCGACGCGCGCTCGTTCCGGCCGGCCGGGGCCGCGGTGGTGGGGCCCGAGACCTGACGCCCGCGTGGTCGCCGTCCGCGGAGGTCACTATGTTGATGGTCCGTGACGATGCTGGTGATGACGGGGACCGGGACCGGGGTCGGCAAGACGATCTCCACGGCGGCGATCGCGGCGCTGGCCGTGGCCGGCGGGCAGCGGGTGGCCGTGCTGAAACCGGCCCAGACCGGGGTCGGCCCGGACGAGCCCGGCGACCTCGCCGACGTCGTCCGCCTGGCCGGCCCCGAGGTGACCACCCGCGAGCTGCGCCGCTACCCCGACCCGCTGTCGCCGGAGGCCGCCGCCCGCCGCAGCGGCCTGCCGGCGCTCGACCCGGGCGAGATCGCGCGGGCGGCGTCCGACCTGGACACCGGCCACGACCTCACCCTGATCGAGGGGGCGGGCGGGCTGCTCGTGCGGTTCGACGGCACCGGCTCGAGCCTGGCCGACGTCGCCTGGTCGCTCGGCTCGCTCGTGATCATCGTGGCCGAGGCCGGGCTGGGCACGCTCAACGCGACCGCGCTGACGGCCGAGGTCGCCACGAAGCGCGGGCTCACCGTGGCCGGGGTGATCATCGGCTCGTGGCCGGCCGAGCCGGACCTCGCGGCGTTGTCCAACCTCGAAGACCTGCCGGTGGCGGCCGGCGCGCCCCTGCTGGGCGTGCTGCCCGCCGGGCTCGGCACCGCGTCCCCCGAGGACTTCCTGGAGGCGGCGCGGGCCGGGCTCTCGCCGTGGTTCGGCGGCGAGTTCGACCCCGAGCTGTTCACCGGACGGGCGTCCGCCCAGAAGTGACCTGCGTCGCTGTCGCCTCGACCGCACGTCGTGCACGATGAGAGACGCTTTCCGCACCACCACGACCAAGGAGACGCCCGTGACCGCAGTCCCGGACACCGATGTCCTCGCCTACGCGCGCGAGCAGGTCCTCGAAAACGGCGTCGGCCTGGGTGAAGCCGAGATCCTCGAGCTGCTGAGGCTGCCCGACGACCGGCTCTCCGACCTGCTGGCCCTGGCCCACGAGGTGCGGATGCGCTGGTGCGGGCCCGAGGTCGAGGTCGAGGGCATCATCAGCCTGAAGACCGGCGGCTGCCCCGAGGACTGCCACTTCTGCTCCCAGTCGGGCCGCTTCCCGACGCCGGTGCGCTCGGCCTGGCTCGACATCCCGAACCTGGTCAAGGCGGCCCGCGAGACCGCGGCGACCGGCGCCACGGAGTTCTGCATCGTCGCCGCCGTCCGCGGCCCGGACAAGCGGCTGCTTTCGCAGGTCCGCGAGGGCGTGCAGGCCATCCGCGCGGACGGCAACGACATCCAGATCGCCTGCTCGCTGGGCATGCTCACGCAGGAGCAGGTCGACGAGCTCGTCGAAATGGGCGTGCACCGCTACAACCACAACCTCGAGACGGCGCGCTCGCACTTCGCGGAGGTCGTCACCACGCACACGTGGGAGGAGCGCTGGGAGACCCTGCGGATGGTGCGCGAGGCGGGCATGGAGGTCTGCTGCGGCGGCATCATCGGCATGGGGGAGACGGTCGAGCAGCGCGCGGAGTTCGCGGCGCAGCTGGCCGAGCTGGGCCCGGACGAGTGCACGATGAACTTCCTCATCCCGCAGCAGGGGACGCCGTACGAGCACTACGAGATCGTCGAGGGCAAGGACGCGCTGCGCACGGTCGCGGCGTTCCGGCTGGCGATGCCGAAGGCGCTGATGCGCTTCTCCGGCGGCCGCGAGCTGACGTTCGGCGACCTCGGCACCCGCCAGGGCATGCTCGGCGGGATCAACGCGATCATCGTCGGCAACTACCTGACCAGCCTCGGCCGCTCGGCCGACGCGGACCTGGCGATGCTGGACGAGCTCAAGATGCCCATCAAGGCCGTCAGTGACAGCCTCTGAGCTCGCCTTCTGCGTCCACTGTGGACAGGAGTGGCCGGGTGGCGCGGACCACCCGGCCTGCCGGATCCCGGGCCGGGACCTGCAGCCGCCCCGGTTCTGCGGGCACTGCGCCCGGCGCCTGGTGGTCCAGGTGACCCCGCTGGGCTGGACGGCCCGCTGCAGCCGCCACGGCGACACGGCCAGCGGCTGACGTCGCTCGCACACCGACCGGTTACGCTCGGTCGCACGTGTTGCAGGAGGGAGACCGGGTGACTGAGTCGTCGGGCCCCGCGCACCGGCCGTCGGCCGTGCCGGGACCGTGGTCCGTGCCGGTGCTGTTGCGCCCGCGGCAGCCGCGGGTCGTCGTCAAGGCCGACCTGCTGCCCGCGCTGAGCGTGTTCTTCACGCTGACCGTCTTCGGCGTCCCGATCGGCTTCCTCTGGTCGCGGATCGCGCCGCCCGAGCGGGTCCGGATCATCGCCGCCGACGGCACCACCGGCCCGCTCGAGCTCGAGAGCTGGCACCGCTTCGACGACCTCGCGATCTTCGGCTTCCTGACGCTGGGCCTGGGGATCGTCGCCGGGCTCGTGGTGTGGCTGCTGCGCGAGCGCCGTGGGCCCGTCGTCTTCCTCGGCGCCGTGCTCGGGGTGACCGCCGCCGCGGCGATGGGGATGTGGCTGGGCCCGGCACTGGCCGACGGCCACTACGCCATCACCAGCGCGCCCGCGCTCGGCTCGGTGGTCGAGCTGGCGCCGCGCCTGGAGACGTGGTGGGTGCTGATCACCGGCCCGTTCGGCGTGTCGGTCACCTACAGCCTGCTGACCACCTGGAACGGCCGGGACGATCTCGGCCGCCGTCTCGGCTGAACGACTTCCCTTGGCTTGAGCACCGCCCCTAGGCTGGGCCCCTCGAAAACCACAGGGGGGATCCAGCAGTGACCGAGGACATCGAGGTTTCGCGGCACAACGCCGTCCGTTTTCCCGGCATCAGCCCGCGTGCCTACGAGCACCCGGTGGACCGCGGCGCGCTCGCGACGCTGCGCGCGGTGCCGGGGTTCGCGCAGGTCGTGAAGGCCGTTTCGGGGTTCTACAACGAGCGCGGCGAGCGGCTGATGGCGCTCGCGTCGTCCATCCGCGTCGGGCCGAAGCAGTACCCGGAGCTCGAGCGGCTGCGCCACGAGTGCGCCGAGACGCTCGACCTGCCCGCGGTGCCGAACGTGTTCGTCTACCAGGACCCGCGGGTCCAGGCGGCGGCCGTCGGCATGGACGAGCCGTTCATCCGGGTCAGCACCGGGCTCGTCGAGCTGATGAGCCACGACGCGCTGCGGTTCGTGCTCGGGCACGAGATGGGCCACGTGCTCTCCGGGCACACGGTGTACCGCACGATCATGGTGCGCCTGATCGGCCTGCAGATGTCGCTGTCGTGGACGCCGGTCAGCGCGCTCGGCATCCGGGCGGTCATCGCGGCGCTGCGCGAGTGGTACCGCAAGGCCGAGCTGTCCTGCGACCGCGCCGGCCTGCTCTGCAGCCAGGATCCGACGGCCGCGCTGCGCGCCCAGATCCAGGTCGCCGGCGGCATCGACCCGGCCCGCATCGACATCCCGTCGTTCCTGCAGCAGGCGACCGAGTACGAGTCGGTCGACGACATTCGCGACAGCTTCCTGAAGCTGCGCTACGTCGAGACGGAGTCGCACCCGTTCGCCGTGGTCCGCGCGGCGCAGCTGCAGAAGTGGGCGGCGTCGGCGGAGTACCGCGCGATCCTCGCCGGCGACTACCCGCGCCGTGACGACGACACCCCCACGTCCGACTGGAAGGACGACCTGAAGTCGGCGGCCAAGTCGTACAAGGACTCGTGGAGCACCTCGGCCGACCCGCTGACGAAGGTGTTCAGCGACGTCGGCGAGGCGGTGTCCGGCGCGGCGGGCAAGGTCTGGAACAAGTTCGGCAACGGTGCGAACGGATCGTCCGAGAGTTCCTCTGACCAGCGTTAGTTCAGGCTGGCCGGGCGGCTCAGGTCGGTGAGCTCGCCCGGCGGCAGGGGCACCGCGCCGAGCGTGTTCAGGAAGCCGGTTTCGCGCGTCAGCAGGCGGCAGGCGATGCGCAGGCGGCGCAGCGGGTGGCGTTCCTCCAGCAGCCGCTGGCGGTCTTCGAGCGGGAGCAGGCAGTCCGCGGCCAGCAGGTAGGCCAGGTCGGCGATCTCGGCGTCGGCCTCCGGCTCGGTCCAGTCGTCGCTGCGCCACGCCGTCTCGCAGTAGCGCTGGTGGGCCGTCCGGGCGACGGCCGCGAGGCGCTCGGCCATGCCACCGCTCGGGGCCACCGGCTCGTCGTCGACCCATTCGACCGAGCCGATCAGGTACGGCGCGGAAACGCAGTCGAGCTCCCGCAGGCGGAACCGGCGCTGGGCGAGCGTGACGACGTCGAACCGGCCGTCCGGCAGGCGTTTCGCCTCACGGAGCACGGTGCTGCAGCCGATGTCGTACAGCTGGTCCAGACCACGGACCTCGCGGGTCAGCGACGAGCGCAGGGCGACCACGCCGAACTCGCGCCCCGGCACGGTGCCGCTGACCAGGTCGGCCGTCAGCTGCCGGTACCGCGGTTCGAAGATGTGCAGCGGGAGCCGGGTGCCGGGCAGCAACACGGTCTGGAGCGGGAACAACGGCAGGATCGTCGTCGTCGCGTCACTTTCCGATTCCGGCTCGGTCACGCGTCCCACGGTAAGGGGAGAACGGTCCTCCCGCAGGATGGTCACCGGTTCGGCGGCTTGAACACGGCGAACGGATCGGTGATCTGCATGCCCTTGCCGGCGAAGGAGAACAGCGCCGCGGGGCGCCCGCCTGCACGTCCTGGTGGCGCCGTGTGGCCCGTCGGGACCAGCAGTCCTCGCCGCGAGAGCACTCGCTGGAGGTTCGTCGCGGACACCTTGTACCCCAATGCGGCCGAGTACAGCCCGCGCAGCGCCGACACCGTGAACTCCTCGGGCGCCAGTGCGAACCCGAGGTTCGTGTAACAGAGCTTCGAGCGCAGCCGGTCGCGGGCTCGCAGCACGATCGACTCGTGGTCGAACGCCGTTCGCGGCAGCTTCGCGACGTCGTGCCACTCGGTGTCCTCGGGCACCTCCGGGTCGACGTCGGAGGGGACCAGGCCGAGGAACGCGGTCGCCACCACACGCGGGCCGGGCACGCGGCGCGGGTCGCTGAACACCGCGAGCTGCTCGACGTGTTTCAGCTGGCGGACGTCCACTTTCTCCTTCAGCTGGCGCCGGATCGACGTCTCGACGTCCTCGTCGGGCCGCAGCCGCCCGCCCGGCAGGGACCAGCGGCCGAGGTGCGGGTCGAGCGCGCGTCGCCACAGCAGCACCCGCAGTGTGTCCGAGCGCACTTGAAGGACCGCTCCCAAAACCTCGTGGGCCAAGGGGGTCTGGGTGTTAAGATGACTTCGCACGGTTTTCGATTATAAGGCGAAAACCGGAGACAGGTCCAGGAGGGCCAGATGACCACCACGTTGGTTCCGGAAGGTCTCACGCCGTTCGGCGGCGTCGAGGCGAACGCGGCCTGGGCGGAGGAGGTGCGGCGCCTGGCGAAGCAGCGCGACGCGGTTCTGCTCGCGCACAACTACCAGGTCCCGGAGATCCAGGACATCGCCGACCACACCGGCGACTCGCTCGCGCTCAGCCGCATCGCGGCGAGCAGCGACGCGTCCACCATCGTCTTCTGCGGGGTGCACTTCATGGCCGAAACCGCGAAGATCCTGGCCCCGGAGAAGACCGTCCTGATCCCCGACGCGCGGGCCGGCTGCTCGCTCGCCGACTCGATCACCGGCGCCGAGCTGCGGGCCTGGAAGGCCGAGCACCCGGGCGCCGTCGTCGTCTCCTACGTCAACACCACGGCCGAGGTGAAGGCCGAAACCGACATCTGCTGCACGTCCTCGAACGCGGTCGACGTCGTCGCCTCCATCCCCGCTGACCAGGAGGTTCTCTTCCTGCCGGACCAGTTCCTCGGTGCGCACGTCAAGCGCGTCACCGGCCGGGACAACATCCACATCTGGGCCGGGGAGTGCCACGTCCACGCCGGGATCAACGGCGCGGAGCTGGCCGAGCGCGCGGCCGAGGACCCCGAGGCGGACCTGTTCATCCACCCCGAGTGCGGGTGCGCGACGTCGGCGCTCTACCTGGCCGGCGAGGGCGCGGTGGCGCCGGAGCGGGTCAAGATCCTCTCGACCGGCGACATGGTCCACGAGGCCCGCGACACCAAGGCCAAGAGCGTGCTGGTGGCCACCGAGATCGGCATGATCCACCAGCTGCGCAAGGCCGCGCCGGGCATCGACTTCCGCGCGGTGAACGACCGGGCGTCCTGCCGGTACATGAAGATGATCACCCCGGCCGCCCTGCTGCGGTGCCTGCGCGACGGTCTCGACGAGGTCCACGTCGACCTCGAAACGGCGTCGAAGGCGTGTGCTTCGGTGCAGCGGATGATCGAGATCGGGCAGCCCGGCGGCGGCGAATGAGCACGCCGGTTAATGACCCACAGGCGAAAACCCCGGTCTGGGAAGCTCGTGCGGACCTGGTCGTGATCGGCAGCGGCGTCGCCGGTTTGACCGCGGCGCTGCGGGCCCAGGCGCTCGGGCTGCACGTCCTGGTGGTCACCAAGGCGGCGGTCGCGGACGGCAACACTCGCTGGGCCCAGGGCGGGGTCGCCGTGGTCCTGGAGAACGAGCACGACCTCGACGACTCGGTGGAGAAGCACGCGGAGGACACCTTCACCGCGGGCGCCGGCCTGGTCGACGAGGCGGCCGCCCGCTCGATCCTCGACGGCGGCCCGGCCGCGATCGCCCGGCTCCGGGCGGACGGGGCGACGTTCGACGCGGCCGCGTCCGGAGACGGTTTGCTGGCCCGGACCCGTGAGGGCGGGCACAGCGCGTTCCGCGTGATCCACGCGGGCGGCGACGCGACCGGCGCCGAGGTCGAGCGCGCCCTGGTCGCGCAGGCCGGGCAGGCGCGGGTGCCGGTGCTGGAGCACCACATCGCCGTCGACGCGCTGCGCACGCCGGGCGGCCGGGTCGCCGGCGTCACGGTGCTGGACCGCAACGGCGTGCCCGGGGTCGTCCGGGCGCCGGCCGTCCTGCTGGCCAGCGGCGGGCTCGGGCAGCTCTACCAGGCGACGTCGAACCCGGAGATCGCCACCGGCGACGGCCTCGCGCTCGCGCTGCGGGCCGGGGCGACCGTCGCGGACGTCGAGTTCGTCCAGTTCCACCCGACCGTGCTCTACACGCCGGGCGCGCGTGGCCGCTGCCCGCTGGTCACCGAGGCGGTGCGCGGCGAGGGGGCGACCCTGGTCGACGGCGCCGGCCACTCGGTGATGCGCGGCGTCCACCCGCTCGGCGACCTCGCTCCGCGCGACGTCGTCTCGGCGGCGATCACGCGGCGGATGATGACGGCACCCGGCGGGGTCGACGACCACGTCTTCCTCGACGCCACCGGGATCGCCGGATTCGCCCAGCGGTTCCCGACGGTGTTCGCGGCGTGCGGGGTGCTGGGGCTGGACCCGTCCCGCGATCCGATCCCGGTGACCCCGGCGGCGCACTTCTCGTGCGGCGGCGTGGTGACCACTGTGGACGGACGCTCGTCGGTGCCCGGTCTGTACGCCGCCGGCGAGGTGGCGCGAACCGGCCTGCACGGCGCGAACCGGTTGGCGTCCAACAGCTTGCTCGAAGGCCTGGTCGTCGGGCAGCGGGTCGCGGAGGCCGTCGCGGCGGACCTCGCGGCCGGGCTGCTGGCCGACCCGTCGCGCGGGCGGCTGCCGTCGTGGACGACCGCGCCGACGGCCGAGCGGGACGCCCTGCAACGCGTGATGAGCCGGTACGCGGCGATCGGCCGCGACGCCGACGGCCTGGCGGCCGCCGGTTCCGTGCTCGACTTGTCGACACAGGACAGTCCGTTGTGGACGCACGCGGCCGTCGAAGACGCGGCGCTGACCGTGGTCGCGCAGGCGTTGCTGACCGCGGCCGACCGGCGCACCGAGTCGCGCGGCTGCCACGTGCGGACCGACTTCCCCGCGACGTCGGAGACCTGGCGGCGCAGCCAGCACATCCGGCTCAGCCCGTCGGGCCAGCCGGTGCTGGCCGACCCGATCCCCTTGGAGGGCGTGGCATGACTTTCCCGATCTCCGAACCGGTCCTGCGCCTGATCGCGGCTTCGGGCCTCGACGTCGACGACGTGACGCGGGTCGTCACGACGGCGCTGGGCGAGGACCTGCGGTACGGGCCCGACGCGACGACCGCGTCGACGGTGCCCGCCGACGCGATCGCCGTCGCCGAGCTGACCCCGCGTACCGACGGCGTGGTGGCCGGGTTGCCGGTCGCGCTGGCCGTGTTCGACATGGTGCTGGGCAACGGTTACGAAGTGCTGGCCGGGCGCGAAGACGGTGACCGGCTGATCGCGGGGGAGCCCGCGCTGGTGCTGCGCGGGCCGGTCCGCGGGCTGCTGACCGCCGAGCGGACGGCGTTGAACCTGCTGTGTCACCTCTCCGGCGTCGCCACCGCGACGGCCGCGTGGGTGTCCGAAGTGGATGGTACCGGCGCCGCGATCCGCGACTCCCGCAAGACGTTGCCGGGACTGCGGCTGCTGCAGAAGTACGCCGTCCGGTGCGGCGGCGGGGTGAACCACCGCATGGGGCTCGGAGACGCGGTGCTGATCAAGGACAACCACGTCGTCGCCGCCGGTTCGGTCACCGCCGCGCTGGAGGCGGCCCGGGCGCACGCGCCGGAACTGCCGTGCGAGGTGGAGGTCGACTCGCTCGCGCAGCTGGAAGAAGCTCTGGCGGCCGCGGCCGACGAGGTGCTGCTGGACAACTTCACGCCGGAGGAGTGCGCCCAGGCGGTCAAGCGCCGCGACGACGTCTCCCCGAAGACGCGGCTGGAATCCTCTGGTGGGCTCACCCTCGACCGTGGTAAAGCCTACGCCGAGTCCGGTGTGGACTATCTGTCGGTGGGCGGTTTGACGCACTCGTCACCCGCGTTGGATCTCGGCATGGACCTTCGCTGAACGGGGTTTCCCCGTTAGACTGCCGGTGGCGGAAGTTCCTTTCCGCCACCGGTTTTTCTGTCGTGGTTCGGGGGTTGGGGTGCGGTTTCCGGCGGTGCTCGCGGTGGCGGGCCTGATGCTGACCGGTTCTCCCATGCTCGCTTTCGCGGCCCCTGAAGCGCAGTGCGCGAACCCGTCCGGCACCTACACCGGCGCCGTCCCGTGGGGGCAGCGGCTGGTCGACCCGGCGCGGCTCTGGCCGTTGACGCGGGGTGAAGGGCAGCTGGTCGCCGTCATCGGCACCGGCGTCGACGGGCAGAACACCCAGTTCGCCCCCGGCCAGCTCGAGGGTGGCGGCGGGACCGAGGCGACCGACTGCGACGGCCGTGGCACGATCGCGGCCGGCATCGTCGGCGCCCAGCCCGATCCGTCGACGACCTTCGCCGGCGTCGCGCCCGGCGCGCACCTGCTGCCGATCCGCTACACGCAGGCGAACGGCTCGTCCAACGACGGCGGCGACCCGGGCGCGCTGGCCGGCGCGATCGACACGGCCGTCGACCGGCACGCGGGCGTGATCCTCGTGGCCGTCCCGGCGGCGTTCGACAGCCCGGCGCTGTCCGGCGCGGTCGCGCGGGCGCGTTCGCAGGGCGCGGTGGTCGTTTCGGCGGCGACGGCGACCCAGCAGGGCGCGCGGACGTACCCGACGGCGACGTCCGGGGCGCTGGGCGTCGGCTCGGTGAACCAGGCGGGCGAGCCGGTGCAGACCGAGGCGGGCGACTACGTCGGTGTCGCCGCGCCGGGTGCGGAGCTGGTCAGCACGTCGGCCGGCGCGGGCGGCGCGGTCGCGCACCGCTGGCCGGTCACGGACCCCGGGCTCGCGGCGGCGTACGTCGCGGGCGTCGCGGCGCTGGTCCGCGCGTACCACCCGAACCTGACCGGCGACCAGGTCGTCACCCGGCTCACGCTGACGGCCCACCGACCGCCGTCGGGAGCCCACGACCCGCGGCTGGGCTGGGGAGTACTGGACGCCTACGCCGCGGTCTCCTCCACCCTCCCCGCCGACGTCGCCCCGCCCGGCTCGGCCGTCACCCCGGCCGCCGAGCCGGCGGTGATCCCGGCCGCGGCCCCGGCCCGCCCGGCCTCCGACGTCGCGGCAGGCACGATCGCCCTGGCGGGCGTGGCCCTCGCGGCCGCGGCGGGCATCACGGTGGCGGCGGTCCGCCGGGCCCGCGCCCGGGGCTGGCGCCCCTCCCGCTTCACCCCGTAGCCACCCCGCGTGTCGTCCATCCCGGTACGCGTGTCGTCCGGTCAGGTACGCGTGTCGTCCGTTCGATCACGGGCAATGGCCCTTCCCGCCACGGGAGGCACGTACCGGAACGGCGAACTCGCGTACCCAGACGGTCGGTTCGCGTACCTGGACGGACGACTCGCGTACTCAGGTGGACGACACGCGTGCATGGGTGGACGACACGCGTACCTGGGGGGACGACACGGTTACGCGGGGACCGGGCGGGTGGAGCCGATGATCGCCACCGCGTGGCTGGTTCGGGCGACGTGGACGGTGAAGTCGGCGCCTTCGCGGCTGAAGCGGGCGATCAGCTCGCGGGGCGTGCTGCGGTCGTGGGCCTGCCAGCCGCGCTGCTCCAGCGAGGGCAGGATTTCTTCGACCAGGCGGCGTTCCGGCTCGCCGGCCGGCTCCAGGCGGACGCCGTACTGCCAGCACCGCAGGTGGCCGGGGCGGGTCGGGTCGACGTCCAGCTCGCCGTCGACCGTGGGGTCCGCCGGCGAGCCGAAGACGGCCGCGACGCTGTCGATCACGCCGGTCAGCTCGCCCGCCAGACGGTCCAGTTCCGTGGTCATCGCAGCACACCTCCGTCGTTGAGGAACTCGACGCCGTTCTCGAGGATGCCATGCGGGTCGAAGGTGCCGTTGGCCGTCGTCGGGCCGCCGGTGATGACGCGGTACATGTTGGTCCACGACTCCGAGCCCGGCTTGAGCACGTCGCTGTGCGACGAGAGGCCCCACAGCTCGTTGCCGGAGGCGTCGCGGCCGGTCTCCAGCTCGGTGACGCCGGGGAAGGTGTCCGGGTCGGCGCCGTGGCCGATGCCGGTCCATTCGAGGCCCCACGCGTTGCCCTGGGCGATCTCGATCGGGTCGAGCGGCGCGGTCATCGAGAACCGCTGCACGCCCGCCTGGCTCGCCGGGAGGTCCGACGGCGACCACACGCCGTGGCCCATGCCCGCCGACTCGACGTGCAGCACGCGGTCGACGTCGAGGCCCTGCGTCTCGGCCAGCCCGACCGTCGCGCCGCCGTAGCTGTGGCCGATCGCGGTCAGCGTGACGTCGTCGCCCGCGTGGCTCGAGATCTCGCCGCGCAGGTCGTCGGTGAAGTGCTTGAGGTCCGGCGCCATCGTCTGGGCGTAGCTCGCGTCCGGGCCCTGCACCACCGGGTTCTGCGGGAAGACACCGTCGGCCCAGACGACCATCGCGGTGCGCCCGGTCGGGTCCGCGGCGACCAGGCTGCGCCCGAGGCCGGCGTAGGCGTCGAAGTTCGACATCTGCGTGTTGACGCCGGGCACGAACAGCCCGACGTTGCGCGTCCCCGGCTCGATGTGCCCGACCAGCTCGGCGATCCGGCCGTTGCCCGACGGGTCGAACTTCAGGATCTGCCGGTGGTTCGCGAGGATGTCTTCGTAGAGCTTGATCCGCGCCTGCGACCGCGCGATCTCGTCCTGGTCGGTGAGCTGCGCGAGCCGCGAGCGCTCGGCGGTCAGCGCGTCGGCGACCTTCGCGCGGTTGGCCGCGATGGCCTGGCCCCACACGCCGGTGTCGGCGGCGCCGCCGATGCCCGCCGGATTTCCCGCCTTGGGCAAGGGATCCTCGGGCATCAGGGCCCGGTACATCGCGGCGACCTGGGCGTCGGCCCGCCGGTACCCGGCCGCCGACTCGGTCAGTCCACTTTGGAGCTTCTTGACGCGCGCGACGTGGTCACCGAGCTTCGAGCCCAGCTCCGTCATCGTCTTCTCGAACGTCTTGGCCGCGGCCGCGGACTCGCTGACCTTCCCGAAGGCCGCGGCCGGCACCTTTTCCCCGGCCACCGCGGACTGCGCCGTGGCCAGGGCGTCCGCCCGCGTGCCGTACTCTCCCGCCGCCGTGTCGAGGCGAGCGGGGGCGACCCGGTAACCCGTGGCTGATCCCGTCACCGGGTCGCCTCCGTTCTGCGTTTCCGAAGGACTAGTAGACGTCCGGCTCTTCGCCGATCACCGGCGGCGCGACCGGGGCGGACTGGCCCCAGACGTTCTCCGTCTCGACCAGCCAGGCCGGGATCCGGCGGCCGGACCCCATGTCCCCGCCGCCGCCCATGCCCATCGGCATCATGGGCATCATCGGCATCGCGCTCTTGGCGGCCGCCGCACCGGCGGCGCCGACCGCGCTGCCCGCGAGCCCGCTGAGCGCGTTGCCCGAACCGCCGTCGCCGGCCAGGCCGGAGTGCGCCGCCGGGGCGTCCGCGCCGCCGCCGGCCGAAAGACCGCCACCGCCGGGGATGCCGCCGCCGATCGAGGGCGCGTCGCCCCCGCCGATCGGGATGCCGCCACCGGCCCCGCCCTCGACGCCGGCCCCGCCGCCGCCGAGCTTCGTGCCGGGCGCCTCGTCCTTGTTCTCCTTCGGGTCCTTGCCGGACGCCCAGCCGGGCACCTTCGGCATGATCGAACCGAAGCGGCCGAACGCGGCGGCCGAGGCCGCGGCGAGCCCGGCGGTGAACATGTCGCCGAAGAGCGGGTTCGACGTCGGCACGGTCGTGCCGGGCTGCGGCGTGGTGCCGTCGGCGCCGGGCAGCGGGTGCCCGTCGGTCGGGGTGACGACGACGCCGGGGCCGGTCGTGCCGTTGCCGACGAGGCCGGGCGAGCCGACGCTGCCCGCGCCACCACCGGCGGGCGGGGCGACGGGCGTCTCGACGGCGTTCGGCGACGCCGGGATCGAGTCCTCGGCGACGCTGTACTCACCGGCCAGCGTGGTCATCACCGCGATCGCCTTGCCGTGCGCGGAACCCGCGGCGTTCGCGGCGGACTGCTGCGCTTCGACGTTCGAGATCGCCTGCTGCCGCTGCTGCGCGGCGGCCTGCACGACGGCGGGCGAGGCGTCCGGCGGCAGCAGCGGCGGGTTCACCGCGAGCGCGACGTCGGCGGGGGAGACGTCCGGCACCGAAACCGGCGGCGGCATCTCCTTCTTGGCCTTGACCAGCGCGTCGGCGGCGTCGTCGAGCATCACGTTCATCGCCTCGGCGGTCTGCGCCACCTTGGAGATGCCGTTCGCGAGGTCGACGATCATGTGCTGGTACTGGTCGGCGGCGCCACCGGTCCACTGGTCCTTGAACTCGGTGAGCTCGGAGTTCAGGTTGTGGGCCTGCTCGTGCAGGTGCAGCGCGGCGGACTTCCACTTGTCGGCGGCGTGCCGCGCGCTGTTCGGGTCACCGGCCTGCAGCATCGCGTACAGCTGCTGATGGCTGTACGCGGCGAAGTTCGTGTGCGCGGTGTCGTGGTGGTGGGTCATCCCTTGCTCCCGTTGCCGTCACCGAGGCCGAGGAGGCCGAGCACCGGGTCCAGCAGGCCGGTGACGGCACCCGAGCTGTGCAGGTCGCCGGCCACCGACTGGTCGGCGTTCGCGTAGCCGTCGGCGACCGTGTTCGTGACGTCCTGCGCGAACCCGATCGCGCTGCGGACCTGGTCGAGCAGGCCCTGCATCTCCGACACCGCGGCGCGGTTGGCGTCGGCCAGCGACCCGGCCTCGCCGAACTCGCCGAACAGCAGCGGCTCGTCGCCGAGGGTGAGCAGGAAGTCGTTCGGTTTGGACATCGCCTGGATCTGGGTCTCCAGCTCCCGCACGAAGTCCTTCAGCGATTCCAGGTGGACGTAGTACGACTGGTCGTGCATCGGGTCCCGGCTCTCTCGTCGCACGTGGGGGATAGGGAAAGCCGGTCGGCCGGTGCGAGCGGGGGGTTTCCCGCACCGGCCGACCGACGTCTGGGCGCGGATCAGCCCGCGAACAGTCCCTGGTTGCGGTTCTCCAGCTGCTGCTGGAGGTCGTGGGCCTCGCCGACCTTGCCGCCGAACTGCGCGATGATGGCGACGATGTCCGCGGTGGCCTGGCGCAGCCGGGTCTCCGACTGGCGCGCCGCGTCACCGGCGGAGCTGCCGGAGGCGTACCAGGTGGCGGTGATGGGCTGGAGGTTCTGGTGCAGCTGCTCCAGCTGCGAGGTGAGCGCCTTGGCCTTGGCGGCCAGGGACGCCGAGCTGTGCTGCAGCGCGGCGAAGTTGATTTCGACGACGTCGGCCATCGGTACGTCCTCTCGGGTCAGGGGTTGAGGCGGGGGATCACGCCCGAGCCCTCGAGGGTGTTGCCGACCCCCTGGAAGCTCTGGTGGACGTCGGCGTCGCCGCGGCCGTAGTTCTGGTGGCTGGTGTGGACGAGCTGCGACATGGTGTCGAGCTCCTTCACGGCCACGGTCATCTTCTCCTGGAGCCGGCGCTGGAGGTCCCAGAACGCCACGGCCTGGTCACCCTTGTAGTTGCGCAGGGCCTCGGTCAGCTCGGACTCCAAGCTGGCCATCGTGGACTTGGCGTTCGTCGCGGTTTCCTCGAAACCCTGGACGGCGCGCGTCATGGCAGCGGAATCTGCCTGGAATCCCGGACTGGACATCGACGGGCCACCTCCTTCCTGAAGCGAATTCCCCTGGCGCGGTGGTCCGCGCGGTGTGAAAGTCACGCTAGAAAGAAGGCTGGTGTGGTCAAACGGCACAACTGCCGGTCGTACTGACGGCACTATTACCCACAGGGGCCAGGTAGGGCCCGCCCCACCCCGGGACGGGGGCGCGCTCCAGTGCCCGCGCACGCCCTCCCGGCCAGGCTGTAAACCATGGCAGACAAGGGAAATCCGCTGGTCACGCTCCGGTCGTGGCACCGCCCGCTGGTGGTGCTTGCCGGGGCCATGGCGCTGCTGTGCGTGGCGTCGCTGCTCGGCTGCTCGTCGATGATCGCACGCTGGTCAACGCGCCCGTCTGGCTCAAGCCGCTCAAGTTCTCGGTGTCGATCGGGGCGTACGCCCTGACGCTGGCCTGGCTGCTGTCGCTGCTGCGCCGCGGACGGCGGGCCGGCTGGTGGTTCGGGACGGTGTTCGCGGCCGGGATCGGCGTCGACGTCGGCCTGATCGTGGTCCAGATGATCTTCCGCGACCGCACGCTGCACTTCAACAAGGCGGCCCCGGCCGACGTGATGATCAACAACGTGGTCGCCGGCGGGGCGTACGCGGCGTTCCTGATGACGGCGGCCGTCGTCGTGCTGCTGCTGTTCCAGCGCCTGCCGGACCGCGCGCTGGCCTCGGCACTGCGGTGGGGGACCGGGCTGGGTCTGGCCGGGATGGCCGTCGCGATGCTGATGTTCTCGCCGACCCCGGCGCAGCAGGCGGTGCTGGACGCGGGTGGCAGGCCCTCGACGTTCGGCGCGCACTCGGTCGGCGTCGCGGACGGCGGGCCCGGGCTGCCGGTGCTCGGCTGGAGCACGGTGGGCGGCGACATGCGGATCCCGCACTTCGTCGGCATCCACGGCCTGCAGGTGCTGCCGCTGGTCGCGTTCGGGCTGCTGGTGCTCGCCCGCCGGTACCCGCAGCTCTCGTCGGACATCGTCCGGCGACGGCTGGTCCGGACGGCGGGGCTCGGTTACGCGGGGCTGATCGTGCTGCTGACCTGGCAGGCGCAGCGCGGCCAGTCGATCGTCCACCCGGACTTCCGGACGCTCACCGCGGCGGCCACGCTGGTCGTGCTGGTCACGGCGTCGGCGGTGCTGTCGGTGCGGGTGCGCGACCGCGTGCTCGCTGCCGGAACGTCTCTGCCGAAATTCTGAGATCCGCCCGGTAGACCGGGGGGCCCCGGACGGAAGGCGGTCGAAATGGTCCACCCGCAGGCGCTGCTCACCGAACTGGACCGCTCGCCGGACGTGCCTGCGTTCGAACGCGGCGGCGAGGTGACCAGCCGCGCGTCGGTGAAGGACCTGATCGGCCGGTTCACCGCGGGACTGCGGGCCGCCGGCCTGGGCCCGGGTGACGGCGTCGGGATCGCCACCGCCGTCACGCCGGAGGGTTTCGCCGCGATCGTCGCCGCGCACGTGCTCGGCTGCCGGGTCGTCTGCGTGCGGGCCGGGCTGCCGGTGCCGCAGCTGCGGCACATCGTCGAAGACATCGGCGCGCTCGTGGTCGACGAGGCGACCGAGTCGCCCGAGCTGCTCGGTACCGTCGCGGGCGCGCTGATCCTGCGGATCGGGCCGGAACTGCTTTCGGTGTACGAGGAGCCGGTGCCCGCGGGGCGGCCCGAGGACATCGCGACCGTCGTGTTCACCAGCGGCAGCACCGGCGTCCCGAAGGGCGTCGCCTTCGACTACCGGGCCCTGACCGAGGGCCGGGTGTGGCGGGCGCCCGAGCCGGGTTCGGCCCACGCGAAGCTCGGCGCGGGGTTCGGCCGGTTCCTGCTGTTCGGCACGCTCTCCAGCGCCGTGATGCTCGAACAGACCGCGCTCTGCCTGCTCTCCGGCGGGACGGCGGTGATCCCGGACGGGCTCCCGGACTTCCCGTGGATCCTGCCGCGGCTGCGGGTGAGCGCGGCGCTGATGACCGTGCCGCGGCTGCACCAGGTGCTGGACGTCCTGCGGGCCGAGGACGTCGACCTGAGCGACCTGCGGACGCTGATCGTGGCCGGCTCGCCGGTGCCGCCGCACAAGCTCGCCGAGGCGGCCGAGCTGATCGGGCCCGCGATGCACCACGCGTACGGGCAGACCGAGACCGGGATGCTGACGGTCTGCGGGGCGGACGAAGGGGCCGGATCGGTCGGCAAAGCGTGCGACACGGTCGAAATCGAGGTCCGGGACGCGGCCGGCGCCGCGTTGCCCCAGGGGCAGGAGGGTGAGGTCTGGGTGCGCACGCCGTCGGCGCTGGCGGGCTACTGGCGTGACGAGACCACCACGGCCGAGGTGCTGCGCGAGGGCTGGGTCCGGACCCAGGACCTCGGGCACCTCGACGCCGACGGGTACCTGCACCTGTCCGGGCGCGCCCGGGACGTCGTGATCGTCAACGCGATCATCCACTACACCGGCCCGATCGAGCAGGCGATCGCCGCACACCCGGACGTCGACCAGGCCTACGTCGTGGCGGTGCCGGACGCGCGGACCGGTGAGGCGGCGGTCGCCTTCGTGCTCCCGGTGCCGGGGCACTCGCCGGACCTCGGCGAGGTGCGCAAGGCGGTGGCGGCCGAGCTGGGGGAGGCCGCGGTGCCGGCGCGGTTCGAGCTGGTGGACTCGGTGCCGGTGGCGCCGTCCGGGAAGCCCGACAAGGCGGCGCTGCGAGCGTCCGTTGTGGACTAGAAGTGGGTTTCGACGCCGAATTCTTCGCGCAGGGCGCGCATGTCCGCGAGGTCGCGCTCGGTCGGCTCGTAACCCTGGTGGAAGAACACCTGCTGGGCCACGGAAACGCACGGCACCTCGACGCCGTCGATCCGGCCGGTGACAAAACATTCGGCGGGGTAGGGGAAAGTCCCGCCGGGAGCGGCCTGGACCGCCGAGCCGTCCCCGGCGAAGACCAGCGGGTGCAGGTCGAGTTCGGTGCGGCCGTCGGACAGCACGAACCGGACCGGGCGCAGGTCGAGCGTCTCGCGGTAGCCGAGCGCGCCCAGCGCCGTGAGCACGGCGGGTTCCTGGTCCCGGCGGTGCGCCAGGTCGAGGTCACGGTGGTCGCGCGTCTGGCGGCCGAGCAGGGCGTCGACGCCCCAGCCGCCCGCGACCCAGACTTCAGCCGGGGCCAGGGTTTCGAGCACCCGCAGGACCGTGCGGGCGTCCATCACTTGCCGGCGTGCAGGTCCGTGACGGCCTTGGCGATCCGGCGCTGCCGGGTCTCCTCGGTCTTCGCCTGGCCGATCGGCAGCACGTACCGCTGTTTTCCGCTGTAGGACAGGCTTTCGAAGCGTTTCCGCGCTTCGGGATCGGCGGCCAGCGCCGTCGTGAAGTCCTCGGGGATCGCCAGCTCGCGGGGTGCCGTGTCGAGGACGATCTCGACGTCGACGTCGTCACCCGCGCAAACCCCGGCCTGCTCGCGGTTCTCGGCGCTGAGCGGCACGAGGAACTGCCCACCGCGGCTCGCGACCGTCGTGCGGTAGGAGTGGCCGCCGAGGGTCACCGTGACGGCGGGTTTCCTGCCGGCGCCGAGCGCCTCGACGACGTCGCCGGGAACCGGCAGGCCGGTCGCCGTCTTGCCGCCGAGCAGGACCGTGGTGCGGAACTTCATGGGGCGAGTATGCCCCGGCCGCGCCGTGACGGCCTCCCGGGCGGTGAGGCCGTCACGGCGGCGGGCTCAGACGCCCGCGGTGGTGCGGATCCAGCTGCGGCTCGACGCGACGCTCGCGTAGTTCTGCGTGCCCTGCGGGTTCGAACCGGAGTTGTTGCCCGTGGAGCAGACGCCGACCTGGAGGCCGTTGTAGAGCTCCGGGCCGCCGGAGTCGCCGTGCCAGGCCGAGCCGTTGACCCCCTGGCTGGCGATCGCCGTGCCGCCGAAGGCGTCCGTGCTGGTGCCGGTGACGCGGACGTTGGCGGTCTTCAGCGTGCTCGACGGCGGGCTGGTGCCCTGCGTGCGGCCCCAGCCGTAGATCTGGTTGGTGGCCCCGGACGGCGGGTTGCCGGTGCCGAGCTTCATGTACGTCGTGTTCACCGCGGTCGACAGGTGCAGCAGCGCGATGTCGCCGTTGGGCGAGGCCTTCTGCTGGTCGACGGCGGCGTTCGTGCCCTGCTGGAGGGTCACGTTGCCGACCTTCACGTGCATGCCGGGCGAGTTCAGGCAGTGCTGGGCGGTGAGCACCCACTGCGGGGCGATGATCGTCCCGGAGCACTCGAAACCGCCGTAGGTGGTGACGTTGTTCCAGTAGATCTGGGCGCCCCACGGCGCGGAGGAGACGGTGCTCCCGCCGATGATGTCCTGCTGGGCGTCCGCGACTCCCGCGGAGACCAAGCTCAACGCCGCGGCGGCGGCACCGACCGCTGCTACCGCCCTCGAAGCCTTTCGAAGCACCGACATGCGCATGAAAATGCCCTTCGGCCTGGGATTCCGTCTCGATCGAGACGACTCGCCCAAGGTAGGTTCCGCCGGAATTTTCCGGAACCTACCGAAGTCGGAAAGTTGCCGACGGTGAATACCTCCCGGTCCGGTGAGCGGGACGGCCGGAGTTCTTACGGCCGTGCACGAGGGGACCTTCCCCCGGGACGCCGGTCCCGGGGGAAGGTCCGCCCGCTCAGAGAACCGTGGTCACCCGAGGGGCCGGGACCTCGTCGCCGATGCCGAAGAAGTCGTGCCAGAGGACCCCGTCGCCGGTGAACCGGGTGCCGTCGGAGAGTGCGACGTAGACGTCACCGCTGGTGCCGCGGCTGAAGACGACGATGTCGTCCTTGCCGTCCCCGTTGAAGTCGCCGACGCCGGGCTGCTCGGCGTTCAGCGCGAAGTGGTCGTGCCAGAGGACGCCGGTGCCGAACTTGGTGCCGTCGGAGAGCGCGACGTAGACGTCGGCGGTGCTGCCGCGGGTGAAGGTGGCGATGTCGTCCTTGCCGTCCCCGTTGAAGTCGCCGACCGCGGGCAGTTCGTCGCCGATGCCGAAGAAGTCGTGCCAGAGGATGCCGTCGCCGGTGAACTGGGTGCCGTTGGAGAGCGCGACGTAGACGTCACCGCTGGTGCCGCGGCTGAAGACCGCGATGTCGTCCTTGCCGTCCCCGTTGAAGTCGCCGACGAACGGCAGTTCGCTGCCGATGCCGAAGTGGTCGTGCCAGAGGACGGCGGTGCCGAACTTGGTGCCGTCGGAGAGCGCGACGAGGACGTCGGCGGTGCTGCCGCGTTTGAAGAGGGCGATGTCGTCCTTCCCGTCGCCGTTGAAGTCGCCGACCGCCGGGATCTCGTCGCCGACGCCGAAGAAGTCGTGCCAGAGGACCCCGTCGCCGGTGAACTGGGTGCCGTTGGAGAGCGCGACGTAGACGTCGCCGCTGGTGCCGCGGCTGAAGACGACGATGTCGACCTTGCCGTCGCCGTTGAAGTCCCCGGTCAGCGGGATCTCGCCACCGATGGCGAAGTGGTCGTGCCAGAGGACGCCGGTGCCGAACTTGCCGCCGTCCGAGCCCGCGACGAAGACGTCGGCGGCGGCGCCGCGGGTGAAGGTGGCGATGTCGTCCTTGCCGTCACCGGTGAAGTCGCTGACCGACCGGGCGCCGGTGGTCGCCGTGAACTGCGGGCTCGAGGCCCCGTTGGACGCGATGACCAGGTAGTGCCAGGTCTTCCGGGCCGTCGCCGAGTGCAGCAGCGTCGTGCCGGACGTCGTCCCGATCAGCTGCTCCGCGCTGAAGACCGCCGGCCCGGTGGAGCTGGCGTACACGGAGTACGTCGCGGCGCCGGCGACCGGGGTCCACGACAGCGTGACGCCGTGGCCGACCACCTTCGCCGTGCCGACGATCGCCTCGTCGCGGATCCAGCCGCTCAGGTCGTCGGCCCGGGCGGCGGTCGTGCCCTGGCGGGTTTCGGTTTCGCCGAAGCAGCCGTGCTGCCAGGACTTGCCGGCCACCGCGGCGAGGGTGCCGTCCGCGCGGGACACCGGGGCGCCCGCGTCGCCCTTGCAGGCGTCGGCGCCGCCGACCCCGGTGAGCGACAGGGTCGTGGCGGTGCTCGCCGAAACGGTGAAGGAGGCGGCGTGCGCCTCGGCGGGCACCCATTCGGTTGCCGTGCGGCCCCAGCCGGTGAGCGTCAGGCTTTCCGAGCCTCCGGGCACGCCCGCGGTCGCGGCGAGCCTGACGGGGGCCACGTCGGTCACCACAGTGTCGAGCCGCGCCAGCACCGCGTCGCGGTCGGAGCTGGTGACCAGGGCGGTCACGGTGGCGGTGTGCCCGCCGACGGTGACCGTGGTCGCCTTGGCAGGCACGCCTCCCTGCGGGTTTTCGGGGAAACAGCTCTTGGCGGTGAGCACCAGCGCGGGCTCGACGAGTGCCCCGCTGCAGGCCCGGCCCTCGGCGGTCAGCTTGGCGGCGTATCCGGTGGTGGACGCGGCGCTGCCGGACACGGCGGACGCCGGCGCCGCGGCCAGGCTCCCGGCCACGAGCGCGATGGCGAGCGCGCCGAACCCGGCCGCTCCTGGTCGACTCATCACAGTTCCCCCTATCGGCTGGCCGCGCGGCCAATCACCGCGTTCGGCCATTCAGAGCAGATTGTCCGGCAAGTCCGGCACAACTCTGGTTGATCGCCGATCCACCTCGTTTTTTTACACGAAAAACTGTGGTCTATACCACGCTGTGTGGTACGTCTGATTTGGGTAGTGTCCAGAAGGCTGCCCGGTCGCGGGCGGCTCAGGGGAGGAAAGTCCAGTGCAGAAAATTCTCCGCCCGCTTTTGGCGGGCGCCGTTCTCGCCGCTGTCGTGCCGGTCGTCGCGAGTCCGCCGACGGCGCTGGCGACGCCGGGGTCCGCCGCCGCGGCGAGCGATGACGCGCCGCCGCCGATCGTCGAGACGTACGACTACCCGGGCGCCGACAAGATCTTCGCCGAGCGCGGGATCCGACTGCTCAAGGGCGATGGGCACATCCTGTTCACCGACTGTTCGGCCACCGCGAACCCGATCCAGGTGTGGAGCCGGACGAAGGCGGATCCGTTCTGCTTCCGCGTCACCGCTCAGCAGGGTTACCTCACCCTCGACCTCGCGTCCGTCTACCTGATCAAGGGTGACGACCACGCGCTCAAGGCGACATTGACTGTCAAGGGCACGGCGACCGTCTACGACGTCGCCAAGAACGACCTGGTTCCCGTTGGCGAAGGGCTCGATCCCCAGAATGGGTTGACGCCGCTCGTCGAACTGAGGTCTGCCGCGTCCTGAAATAGGACCGTCGTCAATCCGGGTGCTGGTGTGGATAACGTCGGCGCCTGGTCATTCGCGCCTTCTTCACCTGCGAGGTCTCGATGTTCAGCGTGCGTTCTCTTCTCTCCGCGGCGCTCGCGGCCGCCGTGTTGTCCGGGATGGTGGCCGCCCCGGTCGGGGCGGAGGAGGAGCCCCCTCCGCCTGGGTCCGAGCGGGCTCAGGTGCTGGCGTTGCTGCAGACAGGCGGGACCAGCGTGGCGAGCGGCGCCGAAGCCGCCCTGGTGGGCTCCGACGAGGACGTGCACCAGTATCTGACCGCGGGGCAGTTCGCCGCGCTCGAGACCGACCTGCGGGTAGGGGTCACGCAGGTGCTGGCGCAGGGTGGCCCCGGGGTGCGTGGGGCGGCGGTGCAGGCGCTTGGTGGGACGGCCGAGAACATGAGGGCGTTCCTCGCCGGCGGGTACCAGGAGCCTTACCAGCAGGACCAGCGGGTCCGGGCGACACAGATCCTGGCCATCGGGGGACCGGGGGTCCAGGCGGCCGCGCGGGACGCGCTGACCGGGGACGCCGCCGCCGTCGAGGCTTTCCTCAACCACGGGCAGTACACGGCTCGCGACAGCGACGACCGGGTGCGCGTCACCCAGCTGCTGGCCACCGGAGGACCGGAGGTGAAGGCGGCCGCCAAGCGCGCGCTCACCGGCTCGACGGCCGACATCCGCGAGTTCCTGGCCGTCGGCTACCCGATCGCCGCGCAACGGGACCAGGAAGTGCTCTCGGTCGCCCAGCTCGCCGATACGGCGAAGGCGGCCGGTGACCGGGCCGCGGACCAGACGAAGCTGGCCGTCGAAGCGTCCGACCAGGCGGTGAAGGCAGCTCAGCTGGCGAAGGAGGCAGCCGCTCGCGCGGCGGCGGAGACCCAGGCCGCGCAGGGGTCGGCGGCGCGGGCCGCGGACGCCGCGGGCCGGGCCGCGGATGCCGCGGACCGGGCGGCCGACGCGGCTCGCACGGCCGTGAACGCGGCGCAGTCGGCGAACTCGGCGGCGCGGGTTGCCGCAACCGCTGCCAGCCAGGCCGCGACCGCCGCCTCGATGGCGAACCAGGCCGCGTCGAGGGCCGGTGACGCGGCCGCGCTCGCGTTGATCGACCGGGGACACGCGTTTGACGCGAAAAAGGCGGCGACCGACGCGCTCGCCGTCGCCCAGGGCGCGAAGAAGGCCGCCGAGGCCGCGGACGCCGCGGGCAAGGCGGCGATCGCTGCGGGCAATGCCGCCTCCGCCGCGGCTTCCGCGGGGACGCACGCGGACGAGGCTTCGGGTGCGGCCGGCGAAGCGGGTTCGTGGGCGCAGAAAGCCGGTGCGAGCGCGGCCCGGGCGAGCGCCGCGTCAGCCCGCGCCAAGCGGGCTGCCGCCGAAGCGAAGCGCGCCGCTGCGGCAGCCGTGTCGATCGCGCACGAGGCGGCGGCCGCGGCCGAAGAGGCCCGCCTGGCCGCGCTGGATGCGGCGACCCACGCCGAGAACGCGGCCAAAGCGGCGAACGACGCGGCCGACTTCGCCGGGGACGCCGCGGCTGCGGCCGACCGGTCCGCGGCGGCCGCGACCGAAGCCCAGCGAGCGGCCGACGCCGCCACCACGGCGTCCGACCAGGCTGCCGGGATCGCGGCCACCGCGCGCCGCGCGGACGACGAGCGGCTGACCGCCCAGCAGAACCAGGCGATCAGCGACGCCGAGGACGCCGAGGACGCCGAGTCGGCAAGGCAGGTCAGCACGGCCTGGGAGGCGGGTACGGCGGTCCGGCTCGAACCCGACGTCCAGCGACTCCTCGACGAGGCCGGTGCCGCCGCCACGTCGCCGGAGGTCGTCGTGACCGACGGCCGCCGAATCGCGGCCCGGTTGCTGCACGTCGGCGGCCCGTGGGAGAAGTCGGCCGCGGCCGACGCACTGGCCGGCCAAGGAGCGGACGTCGTCGCGTTCGTCCGGGGCGGCCTCTCTGCCGCCGTTGAGCGCGACGACCGCATCAGCGTCGGTTCGATCGCCGACAACACTGACAAGCCCGCGCAGCGGACGGCGGCGGAGACCGCGCTCGCCGGCGGGTACGACCAGGTTAAGGAATTCTTGCGGACCCGCGCCTACGCCGGCAAGGAGATCGACGACCGGGTGCTCGCGACCCAGCTCGTGAGCGCGGGCGGACCGGGTGTGCAGGCCGAAGGCCGGAAGGCCCTCCAGGGCGGTCCGGCCGACGTAGAGGCGTTCCTCGCCACCGGCCAGTACACCGCGCGCGAAGGGGACTACCGTGCCCTCGTCACGCAGGCGCTGGCGACCGGCGGTGCCGAGGTGAAAGCCGCGGCGCGGGTCGCCTTGTCCGGGCCCGCGTTCTACCTGGACAACTTCCTGCAGGGAGAGAAGTTCCGCGCGCAGGTCCGCGACGCCGACACCGCGACCCACGTCGCCGAGGTGGGCGGTTACCTGGCCGCCGCGGCCCGGTCGGCCGCGCTGGCGCAGCAGAATGCCTTCCAGGCCGCCGCATCGGCCGCCACTGCGCGCGGTGCGCAGGAGGACGCCGACCGGTACGCGGCCGACGCCCGGGCATCGGCCGCCCAGGCCAAGATCTACTCCGACCAGGCGCAGCAGTCCGCGGACCAGGCCCAGCAGTCCGCGAACGAGGCCGCCACTTCGGCGAAGCAGGCGACGGCGGCGTCCGTCGCCGCCCAACGGGACGCGCGTGCCGCGGCCCACTCGGCCGAGCGCGCACGCATCTCGGCGTCCGAAGCACGGATCGCCGCGGACCGGGCCGCGTCCTCGGCCAAGATCGCCCGGGACGCGGCGACCGAGGCCGGCCAAGCCGCGTCGGACGCCGCCGCGGCGGCCACGGAGGCCGGCCGGATCGCTTGGGAGAAGAGCCAGCAGGAGGACAGCGCGCGCCGCGCCGCCGAAGCCGCGTCCGGGACGTATGACGACGGGGTCTTCAGCATCCGCCAGTACGCGGACGGCGCGATCACGCTCGTCTATTTCGACGGCGGTTGCTTCCTCAACGGCACGAGGCTGCCGGCCGGGCTCGGGCAGTCCTGTGACGTGCTGGCCATCGACTTCGGGATCTGGCTGGCCGAGGAGGGCAGCTCCTGGGGGCCGATGCGCTCGGGCCACACTCTGAGCCTCTCCGACCTCTACCTGAAGGCCTACTGCAACAGCGACGAACACGCCCTGGTGTGCGGCGACACGCTACGAAACCAGCTCAACGCGGCGCCGGACCAGCTGGGCCAAAAGCTCGAGGCCGGCATCGGCAAGCCGCTCGAGCGCCTGCTCAAGGTCCCGCTCGCCGAGCTGCTCGGCGAGTCCGTCGTGCCCGGCCTGCTCCGCGGCGCCGGTGAAGGGGCCTTCGGAAAGTTGCTCACGTCGCTGCGGGCTCAGATGGCGAAGCCGTTCACGACGAACCCGCAGCTCTCCGGCTTGATGAACGAGCTGTACCGGCCGGGCGCGCGCTTCGGCAGCGGCAGCACCGCGGCCATGGTCCGCGTGGAGCGGGCGCTCGACCTGAGCGGCACCGGCTTCGACCACGCGAGCAAGGCACGCAGCTACATCACCGCGTTGCAGAAGTGGCTGCGGGACAATCCGACCGGGGCGGAGATACCCCCGAAGTCGGGGATCATCGTGAGCGAGGCCGACCGGGCCGCGGCACAGAACGTTATCCTCGACATGCAGAACGCGTTGGCAGGGAAGTGACAGTGACACCGGAAGCGGTCGAAGCCGTGGTGAGCGTCAGCGAGGCGCTCGCCGCGGTCGATCGAGCCCAGGTACTGGACTGGTCCGGCGACGACACCGGAGTGGACCCGGAGTTCGGCGAACTGCCGCTGATCGTGCGGCTGGGCCACCTGGGCTCGGCCTTCGTGCTCGCCGCGGCCGGGCTGTCGCCGGAAGAACGGCGGGCCGTCCTGGCGGCAGTCGAAGACGTCGTCGCCGGTGGGCCGCCGGACGCCCGGACGGCCATGACGACCGGCTTCCTCGAAGCGGTCCAGAACGTCCGCGGCGACGGCGTCGACTTGGCGGCGCTCTGGTCCGAGCTCGGGCCGCAGTCGCGGGAGTTCTGCCTGCTGGTGGAACGGCGTGGGGGTGGCGAGCCGCCGGAGTGGATGCGCTCCTGAGCGCCGTGTCAGGAGTCCACGGGCTTGGTCCACGCCACCTGCACCAGCCCCGTCCCGTGCCGCCGAGACACCAGCGTCCCGCGACCAGGTGGTTGCGGTGACGGCTTGACGTCCGCCAGCAGCGCGCCTTCGTCCTTCGTGCCCGACATGATCAACCCCGGCGAGCCCAGCTCCCGCAGCCGCTGCAGCACCGGCTCGAACAACGCCCGGCCGGCGCCGCCGGAACCGCGGACGATGAGCACGTGCAGGCCGATGTCCCGGGCCTGGGGGAGGAACTCCAGCAACGGCTGCAACGGGTTCCGGCCGACCGTCGCCACCAGCTCGTAGTCGTCCACCAGGACGAACAGCTCCGGGCCGCGCCACCACGAGCGGTTACGCAGCTGTTCCGGCGTCACCGACGGGCCCGGGAGGCGGTTGCGCATCGCCGTCGCGCAGTCCGCGATCAGCTCCGTCAGCTTGCCTTCGGCGCCCGCGTAACCCAGCAGGTGCTCCTCCGACACCGCGCCGAGCAGGCCGCGGCGGTAGTCCGCGACGATGATCGCCGCCTCGGCCGGGGAGTACTTCGACGTGATGCCCCGGGCGATCGCCCGCAGCAGCGAAGACTTCCCCGACTCGACGTCGCCGAAGGCCACGAAGTGCGGGTCCGCCGCGAAGTCCAGGTACACCGGGCGCAACGTCGACTCCGCGATGCCCAGCGTCACCTGGCGGGCCGGGCCGGCGGCCAGCGTGTCCAGCGGGACCTCCGGCGGCAGCAGCCGGACCTGCGGCGCGCGCGGGCCCTGCCAGGCCTCGGAGATCCGGCGCGTCAGGTCGACGCCGCCCGCGCCGATCGTCTCCGGGCGCTGGTCCGCGTCGATCCGTGGCAGCGCCGCCAGGAAGTGGAGCTTCTCCGCGGTGATGCCGCGGCCGGGGCGGTCGGCGGGCACGTTCACCGCGACCTTGCGGTCGATCGAGGAGTCCATCGGGTCGCCCAGGCGCAGCTCGAACCGGGTGCCGATGGCGTCGCGCAGCTGGGCGCGGACGCCGATCCACTGGTTGAGCGAGACGATCACGTGGATGCCGAACCCGAGCCCGCGCGCGGCCAGCCCGGTGATCTGCTCCTCCAGCTGCTCGTACTCCTGCCGGATCGTGGTCCAGTTGTCCACGAACAGGAAGACGTCGCCGAACTCGCGGCCGTCGGTGCTCTCGGTGAACTCCGCGCGGCGCTGGCGGAACGTCGTGATCGACTCGATCCCGTTGGCGGCGAAGAACTCTTCGCGCTGTTCGAGCAGCGTCGTCAGCTCGGCGACGACGCGGCGGCAGCGCTGGGCGTCGCGGCGGGTCGCGTAGCCGGACGTGTGCGGCAGCCCGGCGATCGGCGCCAGCGCGCCGCCACCCATGTCGAGGATGAACAGCTGCACCTCGGCCGGCGTGTGCGTCAGCGCGAGCATGCCCGCGATGTCCTTCATCAGCGTCGACTTGCCGGTCTGCGGGGCGCCGACGATCAGCGCGTGCCCGCCCGCGCCCGAGAAGTCGGCCCACAGCAGGTCGCGGCGCTGCTCGAACGGCTTGTCCACCAGCGCCACCGGGATGGTCAGCTTGCCGTTGCCGCCCCAGCCGAGCGGGCACAGGCCGCGCGCGGCGTCCTCGCCCAGCGGCGGGAGCAGCTGGTCCAGCGTCGGCGGCTCGTTCAGCGGCGGCAGCCAGATCTGGTGCGCGGCCGGTCCCTTGCCCTCCAGCCGCGAGAGCATCGCGTGGATGATCGTCTCGCCGGTGCCGTCGGCGGCCGGGGCGTCGGAAAGCTCGGTCGTCACCGGGATTTCGACGGGGGCCAGCGAGAACGGCAGCACCCCCAGCTCCTGGCCGTCCTCGCGGACGACCGTGCTGCGCGGCGGCAGCTCACCCGAGACATAGGCCGCCTTGAGCCGGATGAGCGTGTCGGTGTCGGCCTTCAGGTACGCCGACCCGGGCACCGGCGGCAGGTGGTAGGCATCGGCCACCCCCAGGACCGCGCGGCTTTCCGCGGCGGAGAACGTCCGCAGGCCGACGCGGTAGGACAGGTGCGAGTCCAGCCCGCGCAGCCGGCCCTCCTCCAGCCGCTGCGACGCCAGCAGCAGGTGGATCCCGAGCGAGCGCCCGAGCCGGCCGATCGCGACGAACAGGTCGATGAACTCCGGGCGCGCGGACAGCAGCTCGCTGAACTCGTCGATGATCACCAGCAGCGACGGCAGCGGGTCCAGCGGCGCGCCGTCCGCGCGGGCCTTCTCGTAGTCGCGCACCGACGCGTAGTTCCCGGCCGCGTGCAGCAGTTCCTGCCGCCGCAGCAGCTCGCCGTTGAGGGCGTCGGCCATGCGGTCGACGAGCGCGAGGTCGTCGGACAGGTTGGTGATGACGGCGCAGGTGTGCGGCAGCCCGGTCATCCCGGCGAAGGTCGCGCCGCCCTTGAAGTCGATCAGCGCCAGGTTCAGCGTCTCCGACGAGTGCATCACGGCCAGCGCCGTCACCAGCGTCCGCAGCAGCTCGCTCTTGCCGGACCCGGTCGCGCCGATGACCAGGCCGTGCGGGCCCATCCCGCCCTCGGCCGACTCCTTGAGGTCCAGGTCCACCGGACGGCCTTCGGGGTTGACGCCCAGCGGGATCCGCAGCCGGTCCCGCGCCGCGCGCGGCGCCCAGGTGACGGCGGTGTCGGTGTCGCGCGGGTCGCCGATGCCGAGCAGCCCGGCCAGCCCGAACGTCGCCGACATCGGCGCCTCGCCGACGACGGCGGCGGGGGTGTGCAACGGCGTCAGCATCCGGGCCAGGGCCTCGGCGGCCCCGCGGTCGAGCACGTCCGGGCGGCCGAGGAAGCCGAGCCGCTGCTCGGTGGCGTCGCCGACGACCATGCCGAGCGAGTCCGGGGTGGTGTGCAGGCTGAGCAGCTTCTCGGTCGAGAACGTCCGCGGGTGCTCCGAGCCGATCTCGATCACCGTGACGCCGAGGCGGCCGTCCTCGCCGATCAGCCGGGGCTCGCCGTGGGCGTTGCCGCCGTCGACCACCACGACCAGGTGCGGCAGGTCGAGCTCGCTCGCCGCGCGGCGGCTGAACACCGGCCGCTCGCCGAGGTCCGGCCCGAGCAGCTCGGCCAGCGGGGCCGCCGCCTCGGCGGCCAGCCGGCGGGAGCCGACCGCGTCGGACGCCGTCGCCGCCGTCGCGTGTGGCAGCCACTTCGCCCACTCCCAGTCGTGCTGCCGGTCCGGCGGCACGCAGAGCGCGATCCGCAGGTCGGCGGGGGAGTGGAAGGTGGCGAGCTGGCACAGCAGCGACCGCGTCAGGCCCAGCACGTCCGGGCGCCGCCCGGCCAGGGTCACCGCGGCGAACGACCGCAGCGACAGCGCCACCGGCAGGCCGTCGACCGTCGAGTAGGTGCGGATGAAGTGCTTGAGGCTGGTCGAGGAGACCGGGTCCAGGTCCTCCAGCGGCACGGTCTGCGGGGCCTTCAACGGCGTCGCCAGCCGCTGCGGCCCGGTACCGGCGCGGACCTGCGCGAACTGCGAGTCGGTGCGCCGCCGGTCCCACAGCTGCCCGGTCTCGACGTAGGCCCACAGGTCGGCCGGGTCGGGCTGGACGGCGACCATCGCGGCGCGCTGGCCGTCGGCGATGTCGCGGACCTGGCCCCGCAGGCCGGTGAGGTACCGCTGGTAGTCGCGGCGCTCGTCGTTGATCTGCGCCTTCTTCGCCATGCCGCCGCGGCCCAGCGACATCACGACCATGCCGCCCATGGCGCAGAGGAACAGGGCGCCGAAGACGTAGGTCATCACCCCGCCGTCGCGTCCGATGTAGACGAACGACATCGCGCCCATGCCGAGCATCATCGGCAGGAACATCATCAGCTGCATCATCCCGCCGGACGAGCTCTTCGGCAGCATCGGCGGCGACTGCAGCACGATCTCGGTGGGGCGCTCGGGCGTCAGACTCATGCGGCGAAGACTCCAGATCCGGGATGGCTCTGCCCGGTATTTTGGCCACTCACCGCCCGCTCGCGGTGGGTACTTTTGCCGTCCGCCCGCTTCCGGGGACGAACTTACGCTCTGCCGAGCAGCCACCCGCGGAAGGAGACCCATGGCCGGCGAGTACCGGGCTGAGCCCGAGGCGATGCGCTCCGCCGTGGGGAACGTGGGCGGCATCATCGCCCACGGGATCAACGCCGTGGCCGACCTCGAACGCCTGGTCGTGCAGCCGACGTCGTTCGCGACGTTCGGCAGCGCGGTGGCCGCCGCCAACGCGGCGCTGCACTCCGGCCAGATCACCGCCGTCCGCACGCTCCTGCAGCTGCTGCAGCAGATCAACGGGCTCGTGAAGGCCAGCGCCGACGCCTACCAGGCGGCGGACCAGGACGTCGCCACCGGCTACGGCGGCGGCTCCGCGACCGGCGCGACTCCGCCGGCCGCGTCGATCTGGGGGAACTCGCACGCCTCGGAGCTGGCGACCCTGGCGATCAACGACAGCGCGGGCGCCCACGGCGAACCGTCGTCGGTCGGGAACGTCCTGCGCTACCTGGGGGACGCGGAGCTCGGCAAGCTCGGGGACCACCCGATCACCGACACCCGCTTCCACGGGGTCGCCGACTTCAACGACTGGCTGGCCGGCGACGCCGACAACCAGGCGCGGATCGGGCTGATCGAGGTCTACGCGGGGACCGCCCGCACGTTCTCCGACGTCCCCGGCGGCGTGCACAGCGGGGACGTCGTGGTGGTCGAACCGCTGCTGTTCTCCGACCGCCAGCCGGTCATCGGCGTCGCCGGCGACGGCGGCCGCCTGTACAACCACGGGCTCCTCGACGCCCGCATCAGCGGACTGGCGAAGGTCAGTGTGTACCGGCCCGCTTCCGTCGTCTGAGCTGTGTTTCCCGCCCGATGAGACTTTGTGAGGTCGTCCGATGCTGACTTTCCCGAACTCCAGCGCGATGGACGCGACCGCGTCTTCGGGCGGGCCGATCACCATCCTGCCGCAGATCGTCACCGGCCAGCCGGAGCAGATCGCGAAGCACGTGCTCGACCTGGTCAAGAAGGCCGAGCAGTTCCTGAGCATGTACACCGAGCTGTCCAAGGCCGCCGACCAGCTCGGCAAGATCTGGTCGGGTGCGGCGAGCGAATCGGCGCTGAAGAAGATCACCGACTCGCTCGACCAGCTCACCAAGATCATCGGCGTGGTGCAGAAGGGCGCCGAGCTGCTCGGCATCTCCGGCACGCTGATCAAGACGGCGCAGGAGGCCTACCGCGCGGTCGTCTCCGCGGTGAACCCGACGGTCGCCTCGCTGATGTCGAACCCGTGGACCTACGGCGCGGCGGTCGCTTTGTCGACCGGGACCAGCGCCTCGCTGCGGGCGTTCATCACCTCGATCGGCGCGCTGCTCAAGGCCCTCGGCGCGACCGACCTCGCCCAGCAGATCACCCAGCTGGCGACGGTCATCGGCGAGATCGAGAAGCTGTTCCACCACGACACCGGCACCACGGGCGCGACGACGCCGTCGGCGGGGACCACCCCGGTCACGGCGCCGCAGGCCCCGTCGCCGGTGGCGAGCCCGGCCGGGCAGCAGGCGGTGGCGGGCGGGAGCGGCGGGGGGATCCCGCAGCAGCCTTCGTTCACCGACTACACCCCGCCCGCGCTCGCCACCGGCGGCGGTTCCAGCGGTGCCACGACTCCCGTGACGGCCAACGGCACCCCGCTCGACCCGTCGAACAGCTGGATCGCGGTGGACCCGGCCCAGCACGGCGCCACCGTGCCGACCCAGCCGGCGCCGGTCACCCAGCCGGCTCCCGTCACCAGCGGCGCCGGGTCGATGGGCGGCGCGAACGAGGTCGTCATCCACACCAACCTCACCACCGGTGAGTCCACTGTGGAGGCTCCGGGCGGGCAGGACTTCGACGTCGACATCAACCTGGACTACAACGGAAAGCACTTCAGCCAGCACGTCGGCTACGACGCGGCCGGGAACTAGCCGATGTGGGGCTCGGGGGTCGTCGACGCGTCCGGGGTGGTCAGCTCCGTGCTGTCCGGGTACCGGCAGGTCCTGGTCGAGTGTCAGCGGCGCGTCACGGGGGATCCCGGCGCGCTGAGTGCCGCGTCGCAGCGCGTCGCCACCCAGGCCACGACGGTCTCGGGCAGGGCGAAGGAGATCGGCGAGTCCGCGAAGACGCTGCACGCGGACTGGGACGGCGACGCCTACACCGCGTTCGCCACCGCGGCCCAGAAGCTGGGCGAGGAGCTGACCGACGCCGCCACGAAGCTCGACGACCAGGCGAAACGGCTCGCGACGGCGTCGCAGCTCGTGCAGTCGGCGAAGGCGGCGGTCGACTCGATCATCGCGCAGTTCGACCAGTACGCCCAGCAGCTGACCGCGCAGGCCCGCGCGGTGAACTCGGGCTCGGTCGGCGCGTTCATCCAGGCCGCGCGTCAGCTCGGCGAACAGAGTGTCCAGGCCGCGCGCCAGGTCGTCGACGAGTTCTCCGAAGCGCTCGCCGAGCTGTTCCCGCCCGAGGGCACCCAGCGGCTGGAATACAAGCTGGGCAAGAAGACCGCGGGCCCGCTGGGCTGGCTCAACGGCAGCCCGCTCGACGGGCGCAAGCGTCCGCGCGACGCGCCGTCGTGGTTCAAGAACTCGGGCTGGAAGAAGCTGACCTGGGACGGCCTCGAAGGCACGCGCGCGCCGAAGAAGGCGGACACGCCGTTCGGGCAGCCGAAGCCGGAGAGCGTCAAGGACAAGCTGGGCAACAACACCGAGATCACCTACTACAAGTTCAAGCACGACCAGGACGGGCTCACCCCGGAGTACGACGGGAAGATCACGTCGAAGGGCTGGGACGTCGGTGCGTCCGGCCACACCGAGCTGGCCGCGGTGAAGGAAGAGGGCGAGCTCAAGGGCGACTGGGGCGTCTCCTCGGCGCACGCCAAGGGCACCCTGTTCGCCGGCGGTGAGGCGAGCGCGTCCGGCACCCTCGGCGCGCACGGCGTGGGCGCGCACGCGAACGCCTTCGTCGGCGGCAAGGTCGAGGGCGAGGTCGCCGCGGACGTCGCGGGCATCGGCGTCGGCGCGAACGGCACGCTGCAGTACGGCGTCGGCGCGCAGCTCGACGCCCAGGCCGTCTACGACGCGGGCCACATCAAGGTCAACTTCAAGGCCGGGGCCGCGCTCGGCTTCGGCGCGGGTGTCGGCGCGAAGATCGACATCGACCTGCCGAAACTCGGCCACACGATCGGCGAGTACGGCGGCGCCGCGGCGGACTACGTGGGCACCGCGGCGCACGACGCCGCCAACGCGGTCGGCTCCGCTTGGGACGACGCCACGTCGTACGTGGGGCTGTGATGACCCTTCCCCTGGACTTCGTGATCCCCGACGGCTGGACCGCCGTCGACCCCGGCGAGTCGGGCGCGGTGTTCGTCGCCGTGCACGACGCGCCGGCCGGCGAGTTCGTCCCGAACATCACGGTGAGCGTCCAGCAGCGGCCCGACGAGGCGTCGATCGACGACGTCGCCGCCGAGGCCGTCGAACGGCTTTCGCGCACCACGGCCGGGCTCGACGTGCTCAGCCGCCGGGACGTCGGCGCCCCGGCCGCGCCCGGTGTCATGCAGCTGCTGCGCCTGCGCACCGGCGAAGGCACCGAGCTGATCCAGACCCAGGTGCACCTGACCGTTCCCGGCGCCACGCCGGAGCAGCGGCTGGTGCTCGAGCTCGCCTGCACGGCCGCGCCCGCGACCGCGCGGGCGCTCTCACCCGGTTTCCAGCGGTTCGTGGGCAGCGTCCACGTCCGCCAGCACGAAGGGAAAATCCGATGACCGATCCGTACGCGGTGCCGGACATGGACGAACTGCTGGCGCAGGTGCGCAAGCAGACCGAAGAGGTCCAGCGGATCCAGCGCACGGTCGAGGCGATGGAGATCAAGGCGCATTCGCGGCAGAACGAGGTCACCGTCACCCTCCGCGGCGACGGCCGGTTCACCTCGATCGACATCGACCCGCGCGCGATCCGCGAGTACGACGCCCGCAACCTCTCGGAGATCGTCCTGGAGGCGGTGAACGCCGGGCTCACGAAGCTCGCCGAGGCGTCGAACGCGAAGTTCGCGCCGGTGATCTCCGCGGCCAAGAACATCTGATGCCCGCCGACGTGTTTTCTCCCGCGGAGGCGGCATGACCACGGCTTCTCTCACGGGTACGACCAGGCGGGTCACCGTGGTCACGCCACGGGCCCGGGTGGACGTCGCCCTGCCGCAGCAGTCGACGTTCGCCGAGCTGGTGCCGCAGCTGGTGCGGCTCGCCGGGGCGTCCGGGCAGGCCTCGGCCGACCACCCGGGCTGGGTGCTTTCCCGGCTGGGCGGGGCGCCACTGGCGCTCGGCCTGAGCGTCGCCGCGGCGCAGATCCGCGACGGCGAAGTCCTCCACCTGACCCCGCGGGAGCGCCCGCGGGGTCCGCTGCTGTTCGACGACGTCGTCGATTCGATCGCCAGCGCCGCCGACGCGACCGGCGGCTGGGGCCCTTCGGTCGCGCGGCGGTCCGGGCTGGTGGCCGCGGTCGTGCTGCTGCTCGCGGGCGGGCTGCTGGTGCAGGCCGCGGCGTCCGGCAGCGTCCTGGCCCCGATCGGGACGGGCTTGCTGGCGCTGGTGCTGCTGTTGGGCGGCGGCGCGCTGAGCCGCGCGTACGGCGACGCCGAGGCCGGCGCGGCCGGGTCGCTCGCCGGGGTCGGCGTCGCGCTGCTGGCCGGGATGTCCGTGCTGCCACCGCATCCGCTGTTCTCGCTGTCGGCCGGGCCGCTGGCCGCGGGCTTCGCCGCGGTGACGGTGTACGGCGTGCTCGCGGCGGTCTCGGTCGCCGATCGCCTGCCGTGGTTCGTCGCGATCACCGTCGCCTCCGGGTTCGGCGCGGTGACGACCGGAGTGGTGCTGCTGGCGGGCGTCTCCCCGATCTCGGCCGCGGCGGTCGTCGCGGTGCTGTGCACGGCGCTGGCGGCGGTAGCCCCGATGATGGCGCTGCGCCTGGCCCGCCTCCCGCTGCCGCGCGTGCCGGACGACATGGAGGCCTTCCGCGCCGACGAACAGCCGTCGCTGGGCACGGAGATGTTCGGCCGCACGTCCCGCGCCCAGGCCGTGTTGACGGGCTTGCTGGTGGCGCTGGGCCTGGTGGTCCTGTTCTCGGCGGTCGTCCTCGCCACGGGCGGGCCCTGGGACGCCGGCCTGGCCGCGGTGCTGGGGGTCGCGTGGATCCTGCGTTCCCGTTCGTACGCGGGCAAAGCGCAGCGCCTGGTCCTGGTCGCCTTCGGCGTCACGGGCCTGGTGGTCGCGGGCGTCTGGCTGGTGGCCTCGGGCAACCGCACGGCGATCTTCGCGACGGGCTGCGCGGTGGTCCTGTCGGCGGCGATCTGCCTGATCTACGCGACCCGGGTGGCCCGCGGCCTGCGTTCGCCGTACTGGTCACGGCTGCTGGACGTCTCGGAGTTCCTGGTGCTGCTCTCGCTGGTCCCGTTCGTCGGCATGATCGCCGGAGTCTACGAAGCCGTCCGCGGCTGATCTGGCCTTCAGGAATCCAGGGCCAAGGGGAGTGTGCGGCGGACTCCTTCGCCGTGACGGCCATGCAGGGGGACAGCGGATCCGCTGGGCGAAGGCACCGAAGCGCCGGAGCGGGAACCCACCCGGATCGTCAGCTCCTCGTGCTCCTTGCCGCCCGCCGTGCGTCGCAGGGTGTACGACGTCGCCGTGAACGCCGCCTCCGGCACCGAGACGTCCAACGAGCGCACCGAGCGGGGCGTGAAGCACATCTGGCTCGCGTCGCCCCACGTCCACGCCCGCCAGTGGTCGCTGGGCTCCGGGGACGGGCCCTGGACGCCCAGCGCCACCCGCAGCTCCTGGCCCAGCTCGCCCGCCTCCAGCACCGTGCTCGGGTAGCCCGCCTCGGCCAGCTCGCCCATCAGGCTCAGCGCCGCGGACGCCGTGCTGCGCAAGGCACCCAGGTCGCCGCCGCCGCGGGCCAGCGCCGCGATCGGCGCGAGGTCCGGGCGGTAGCGGACGGCCAGCCAGCGCACCCGCAGCACCTGGTCACCGCGCGGGACCGCCCACGTCAGCAGCTGGGCCGACGCCAGCGGGACGTCCGTGCGCCGGTAGGCCGCGCGCAGGATGTCCACCAGCGCCTCGGGGGAGGGCTCGCCCGAGCCGGGCGTGAGCCGCACCAGCGCGCTCCACCCGCCGTCGACTTCGGCGACGCCGAAGCGGTTTCCGGCGCGGTCGACGTGCTGGCGCACCTTCACCGGCCCGGCGACGCGCATCAGGGCGTCGGGGCTGTCGTGGCGGGTGTCGTGGCGCCGCAGGCGGTACGCGATCCACGTCAGCGCCCAGCCGGCCGGATGCCGCCCGGCGAACCGCACCGACGTCAGCAGCACCACCACCGCGGCAGCGGCGCTGACGCCGATCCGGACGGGCTGCGCGAGGCCGTCGAGCGTCCACGCGAGCAGCGCGGCGATGCCGGCGACCTCCCACAGCGCGGCCTGCAGCGGCCGGATCGGCAGCAGCCACGGCAGCGGCGTGCGCGCGGGCCGCGGCGGTGCCGGGCGGACGGCGGACTCAGCGGTTCCGACGGACACAGGTACCCCTTTCCCCGCTCCGGACGCTAGTGCCTCCCCAGATAGGGCGTGGGCGTAAAAATTACCCTCGCCGCCCCCGGATCGGGTGCTTAGCATCAGGCGCTCGGAGGGTTCGGGACGCAGACAGGACGCACAGCCGGGGGCACGAGAAGCGTGTGGACGCAGCGGGACCAGATCCAGGCGTACCAGTTCCTCCGCCGCAGGCTCGTCTCCGCGCTCGTCGCCGCCGACGCCAACCACCCCGTCGCCCCCAGCCGCCGCCTGGTGCTCGGCACCATCCTGGGGCTCGTGGCCGCGCTGCTCGTCACCGCCGTGTTCGGCATCATCGGCCTGCTCAACCCGAACGGCGGCAAGGACTGGCTGGCCGGCGGCAAGGTGATCGTCGAAGAGGGCACCGGCGCGCGGTTCGTCCTCGGCGCCGACGGCGTGCTGCACCCGGTCCTCAACTACGCCTCCGCCCGGCTGCTGGCCGGCGGCAACGGCGACGCGACCGTTTCGGTGTCGTCGGAGAACCTCGGCAAGGCCGGCCGCGGCGCCCAGATCGGCATCCCCGGCGCCCCCGACTCGCTGCCCGCGTCGGCCGCGCTGGTCACCACGCCGTGGACGAGCTGCAGCCGGACCACCCAGGACGCGCCCGCCTCGGCCGAGCCGCGCACCGCCGTCCTGCTCGCCGGGCCGGCTTCCGGCGTGGAGCTGCCGCGCGACCAGGGCGTCATCGTCAAGCTGCCCGAGGGCGACCGCTTCCTGCTCAGCGGCGGCCGCCGTTACAAGCTCAGCGACGAGGCCGC
>NZ_JBICSQ010000035.1:0-82862 GCF_043197175.1 Amycolatopsis sp. NPDC049252 | reverse complement strand
CCTGGCTTCCGGTGGTCGGCGACCGCAGGCGGCTGCGCTTCTGGTGGTGAGGAGGCGGGTTGGTGCGGGCGGAGTGGGTCTCGTGTTCGGCGGCGCATCGGCGGAACCGGCCTGGCCGCTGAGCCTGGCTTCCGGCTGCGAAGCGATCACTCGGCAACGGCAGGTCGTCGTGCGTGCACAACCGGGCAGGGACGTGGGGCCGTCGTGAAAAGGGAAACCCAGAACATCCTGCTGATCCTGCTCGGTGGCGCGCTGGTCAAGATCGCCGTCAACGGCGACTACCTGCGCTACGTCAAACCGGCGCAGCAGCCGTGGATCATCGCGGGCGGGGCGGTCATGGTGGTGCTCGGGGCCGTCGCGGTCGCGCGGGATCTGCTTGCCGCGCGGGCGAAAGCGCCCGCAACGGACAGCCACGACAGCCACGACAGCCACGACAGCCACGACGGCTACGACCACACGCACCCGGCCCGGCCCGCCTGGTTGCTGCTGGTTCCCGTGCTGGCCGTCTTCCTGGTCGCACCACCGGCACTGGGCGCGGACTCGGTGATCCGCACCGAGGCACGCGTCCCGGCGAGCGCGGCCGCGGCCAACGCGGCGGCCTTCCCGCCACTGCCCGCGGGGAACGTCGTGCCCTTGTCGGTCAACGAGTTCGTCAGCCGCGCGGGCTGGGACAAGGCGGGCACGCTCGACGGCCGCACCGTGTCGCTGACCGGGTTCGTGGTCCACGCGGAAGGCCGGACCCTGCTGGCCCGCCTGGTGATCAGCTGCTGCGCGGCCGACGCCTTCCCGGTGACGGTCCGCCTCACCGGCACCGAAGCGGCCCGGTACGCGAGTGACGCCTGGATCCAGGTGACCGGCCAGGTGGTCCCGGGCACGGCCACGAGGGCCAACAGCTACACCCCGGACTTCACCGCGGCCTCGGTCGCGACCGTCCCGGCCCCGAAGGACCCGTACGAGTACTGACCGCAGGCTGACTGGGATCGGCACCGTGGTGTGAACAAACCCTCGGCCGTGCTGCTCAGTGCTCCGCGCAGGTGCCGGTGATCTCCACCGTGTGCGAGATCTCCGAAAAGCCGTGCTCCGCCGCGATCTTCTCCGCCCAGCGCTCGACCGCCGGCCCCTCGACCTCCACCGTGCGGCCGCACAGGCGGCAGACCAGGTGATGGTGGTGGTGCGCCGAGCAGCGGCGGTAGATGGCCTCGCCGGAATCGGTGCGCAGGACGTCGATCTCGCCCGCCTCCGACAGCGACTGCAGGGTGCGGTACACCGTGGTCAGGCCGATGCCGTCACCACGTTTGCGCAGCTCGTCGTGCAGTTCCTGGGCCGAGCGGAAGTCGTCGACCGTGCTCAGCAGCTCGACGACCGCGGCCCGCTGCTTGGTCGATCGGCGCCCGGGCACCGGGGCCTGGCCGCGCGGCGCGACGGGAGTCATCACTGCTTTCCTTCCTGCACGTGGTCGACGGCGTCGACGACGATGTGCGCCAGGTGGTCGTCGGCGAGCCGGTAGACGACCTCGCGGCCGCGGCGTTCGCCCTGCACCACCCCGGCGGTCTTGAGCACCCGCAGGTGCTGGCTGATCAGGGGCTGCGCGACGTCGAGGGCGTCCACCAGCTCGTGCACGCACCGGTCGGCCTCGCGCAGCTGCAGCACGATCGCGATCCGGACCGGGGCCGCCAGCGCGCGCAGCAGGTCGCCCGCGTCGGCCAGCACGGCGGTCGACGGGTGGACGGACGGCGCCGCGCGGTCGCGTTCGGGCTCGTGCGTGTGCGGTCCGGCCTCGTCCGCGACGCCGCTGCCCGCCACCGTCGCCATAACCGCCTCCACGTCGCCGCCGCTTGAGACCATGAATTCCGTAGTCATTGCCGATAACGGCGTGGCCCATCCTAGTGTTCCCCCGTCCGGGCCCCCGTTCCGTCACCGCCTCTGCGGGGTCCGGCGGCTGTCATTGCTCCATTCGGGTGAGTTCGTGGGATATTGGCTCTTCGGCTTCGCAAGTGGTGGCCGACGGTGCAAGGTTGTCGCGGAGCGTTTTGTCGCCTCTCGTACGCTGGCGACCCGCCCGAGCAGACGCAGTGGGGAGACATGGCCCGTTTCGCAACGAAGGCAGCCGTACTGACGGCCGTGCTGTTCCCGCTGGCCGGAGTGGGTGTGGCCGGAGCGCAGAGCCAGGCGGTCGACGAGAAGACCGGGCCGGTTTCGTTCGCGAACGTGGCGTCGGTCCGCATCGGCGGCGAAGGCCAGCACGGCGGCTCCCTGATCACCGAGACCCAGCGCTCGCCGCTGCTGCCCGGCCAGTCGAAGCTCGGCACCGACCGGGTCACCGTGCCCAAGGACGACGGCGAGCGCGCCACGTTCGGCGGGCACTACGCGATCGACCTCGGCCGCTACAGCGGGTCGCAGGACCCGTACCCGGCCGGGGTCGGGAGCCGGGACCACAACGTCGTCGCCGCGCTGCAGGCGACCACCGTGCCCACCGCCGTCGCCGAGACCAACTACGCGCTGCGCGACACCTGGCAGGGCGGGGCCAAGGCGCTGGACGACACCGTGCTCGTGCTCGAGGGCGCCAAGACCGCGGTGGACTGCACCGGCCCGGCGAAGCTCACCGGCACGTCCTCGGTGACGCGGCTGTGGGTGCGCCAGGCCGGCGGCGCGCTCGGCATCGTGCCGATGCCCGGCGGCAACGCGGGCCTGGAGCTGAAGAACCTGCGGCTCGGCCCGCCCGGCGACCTGACCAACGCCAGCAAGGACACCACGGTCTCGGACCTCAAGCTGACCCGCGTCGCTTCGTTCGACCAGCTGATCCGCCAGGACGGCTGGCGCGGGGGCGACTACACCGCGGTCGCCGGCTGGCGGGTCGAGATCACCACACACGTCAAGGACGCGCAGGGCGCCGCGCTGCAGGACGTCCAGACGAACATCGTGCTCGGCGGGGTCAGCTGCTCGGTCCCGAAGGGGTTCGTCGCGAAGTCCGCCGGCGGCACCGGCGCCGGCGCCACCGCGACGCAGCCCGCCGTGCCGACGCAGGTCCCGGCCGGCTACCTCGGCGCGGCCGCCCCGGACACCGGCAGCGACGGCTCGCGCGTCCCGCTCGGTATCGGGCTGCTCTTCGGCGGCGTGTTCTTCGGGAGCGTCGCCCTGCTGCTGGGCCGGCGGCGCAAGTCCGGGACGGACTAGGTGCTGCGCACCGGGCTGGCCGCCCTCGCGGGGGCCCTGGCCGTGGCCGCCTTCGCGGCCGGTGTCGTCGTGCTGACGTGGCTGCCGCCCGAGCCGGTGTCGATCGCCGCGCCCGCCCCCGGCACGCTGCCGGGGGAGAACGCGGCCCCGGCCGTGCTGCCCGCGGACAGCTCGTCCACCGCCCAGCAGCGCCCGGGCACGGTCCGCCTCCCCGACGGCGCCACCGCGCGGCTCGTCCGCACCGAGCTCACCGACACCGGCGTGCTGCCGATCCCGCGCGGCCTCGGTGACGCCGCGTGGTGGGGCGCCAAGCTGGGCGCCGACCGCGGCGCGGCGTTGCTGTCCGGGCACGTGAACTGGGAAGGGCAGCGGGGTCCGTTCGACGAGCTGTGGCGGATGCGCGACGGTGACGACGTCAGCGTCGTCGACGCCCGCGGCGACCGCTGGGTCTACCGCGTCGACGACGTCGTGACGCTGCCGAAGGAGACACTGCCCGCGCAGGCCCCCCGCTGGTTCGCGCCCGACGGCCCGCACCGGCTGGTGCTGGTGACCTGCGGCGGCGACTACGTCGGCGGCACCGAAGGCTACGACCAGAACCGCCTGGTCACCGCGACGCTGGTGACCCGCCCCACCGGCTGACCGGGTTCGGTGCAACCTCCTCCGCCCGCCGCGGCATGTGTCTCTGTGCACTGGTCACGGAGCGAAGGAGCACAGGCGCATGCAGGAGCACAACCCGGCGGAGCGGAAGAAGGGCCCCGGCCGCTGGTGGATCGTCGGCGTGGCCGGCGCGTTCGTGATCGCGGCGCTGGTCGCCACCCTGCTCGTGTTCACTGGAAAGGATGAACCTGCCAGCGCGAACGGCGCAGGAGCGCCGGTCGCGACCGGGACGTCCGCGCAGAGCACCGGCACCCCGCAGGATACCGGCCAGGCGCCGGCGCAGCTCGCGCTGCCCGGGGGCGGCACGGCGAAGCTCGTCCAGGAGGACCTCGACGCCGACGGCGCGCTGAAGATCCCCGAGGGGCTCGACGAGGCCGCCTGGTGGGGCGCGAAGCTGGGCGCCGACCACGGCGTCGCGCTGCTTTCCGGGCACGTGAACTGGAAGGGCAAGAAGGGCCCGTTCAACGAGCTGTGGCAGGTCAAGCAGGGCCAGGAGGTCAAGCTGACCGACGCCGCGGGCGGCGCCTGGGTCTACCGGGTCGACGCGACCGAGACCATCCACAAGTCCGAGCTGGCCGGGCGTTCGGAGCAGCTGTTCTCCCCGGACGGCCCGCACAAGCTCCTGCTGATCACCTGCGGCGGCGAGTACGTCGGCGGCACCGAGGGCTACGAGGACAACCGCGTGGTGACGGCGTCACTGGTGTCGCGGCCGTAGGTTCACCTGGGCGGAAAGCGGTGGACCCCGGCGGATACCCTTGAGGTTCTAGTCCGATAACCGTCCCCGCATGCTTCCGGAGCGTGGAGTGCCCACGAACACCATTGAGACCGTAGTCAGCCTGTGCAAACGCCGTGGTTTCGTCTTCCCCAGCGGAGAGATCTACGGCGGTACCCGCTCGGCGTGGGACTACGGGCCGCTCGGGGTCGAGCTGAAGGACAACATCAAGCGCCAGTGGTGGAAGACCGTGGTCCAGGCCCGCGACGACGTCGTCGGCCTCGACTCCTCGGTGATCCTGCCGCGCCAGGTGTGGGTCGCGTCGGGGCACGTCAACGTGTTCACCGACCCGCTGATCGAGTGCCTTTCGTGCCACAAGCGGTTCCGTGCCGACCAGCTCGCCGAGGAGTACGCGGCGCGCAGCGGCAAGGAGACGACCGAGGACGACCTGTCCGACGTGCCCTGCCCGAACTGCGGCACGCGCGGCCAGTACACCGCGCCGCGGGACTTCAACATGATGCTGAAGACCTACCTCGGCCCGGTGGAGTCCGAAGAGGGCCTGCACTACCTCCGCCCGGAGACCGCGCAGGGCATCTTCGTCAACTTCTCGAACGTCCAGACGACGTCGCGGATGAAGCCGCCGTTCGGCATCGGCCAGATCGGCAAGTCGTTCCGCAACGAGATCACGCCGGGCAACTTCATCTTCCGGACGCGCGAGTTCGAGCAGATGGAGATGGAGTTCTTCGTCGAGCCGGGTGAGGACGAGACCTGGCACCAGTACTGGATCGACGAGCGCACGAAGTGGTACAGGGACCTCGGCATCAAGGCCGACAACCTGCGCCACTTCGAGCACCCGAAGGAAAAGCTCTCGCACTACGCGAAGCGCACCGTCGACATCGAGTACCGGTTCGCGTTCAACGCCGGCCAGGAGTGGGGCGAGCTGGAAGGCATCGCCAACCGCACCGACTTCGACCTGACCACGCACTCGAACCACTCGGGTCAGGACCTGTCGTACTTCGACCCCACGTCGAAGCAGCGGTACCGCCCGTTCGTCATCGAGCCCGCCGCCGGTGTCGGCCGGTCGATGATGGCGTTCCTGGTCGACGCCTACTACGAGGAGCAGGTCCCGAACGCCAAGGGCGGCACGGACACGCGCGTGGTGCTGAAGCTCGACCCGCGGCTGGCGCCGTTCAAGGCCGCGGTGCTGCCGCTGTCGCGCAACGCCGACCTCACGCCGAAGGCGAAGGCCGTCGCCGAGCTGCTGCGCAAGCACTGGAACGTCGACTTCGACGACGCGGGCTCGATCGGCAAGCGCTACCGCCGTCACGAGGAGATCGGCACGCCGTACTGCGTGACGGTCGACTTCGACAGCCTCGAGGACGACGCCGTCACGGTCCGCGACCGCGACAGCATGGCCCAGGAGCGCGTCGCGATCGACAAACTCGAGGCCTACCTGGCCGGCCGCCTGATCGGCTGCTGACCCACTTCGAACGTCCGTGAAGGCCTCCTTACCGGCTCTAAGAGCCGGTAAGGAGGCCTTCACGGCTTTCCGGGGAACCGTGCACCCCTGACACCTGTCACCCCCAGGTCGTGACGCACGGTCTGGGGACGGCGGCCCGCCGGGCGGCAGCCTGGGGGCATGCGAGAAACAGACATCCAGGCGGTGGCGGCGGGGGCCGCGATCCACCTCACCGGCCTGCGGAAGCACTACGGCGACGTCCACGCGGTCGACGGCGTCGACCTGACCATCGCCCCGGGCGAGGTGGTCGCCCTGCTCGGGCCCAACGGCGCGGGCAAGTCCACCACCGTCGACATGATCCTCGGGCTCAGCACGCCGGACAGCGGTGAGGTGCGCGTCTTCGGCCGCAAGCCGATCGACGCCGTCCGCGCCGGCCTGATCGGCGCGATGCTGCAGGGCGGTGCCCTGATGGACGACCTGACCGTCGCCGAGACCGTGGGCATGGTCGCGGCGCTGCACCGCAAGCCGATGCCGGTCGCCGAAGCCCTGCGTGCCGCCGGGGTCGAAGAGCTGGCCGGCCGCCGCGCCAACAAGCTGTCGGGCGGCCAGAAGCAGCGCGTGCGCTTCGCCGTCGCGCTGGTCAGCAACCCCGACCTGCTGATCCTCGACGAGCCGACCGCCGCCATGGACGTCGGCACGCGCCGGGAGTTCTGGCAGTCGATGTACTCGTTCACCGAGTCCGGCCGCACGGTCGTGTTCGCCACGCACTACCTCGAAGAGGCCGAGGAGTTCGCCGACCGGGTGGTGCTGATGCGGCGCGGCCGGATCGTCGCCGACGGGTCGGTCGCCGAGGTCCGCGCGCTGGCCGGGGGCCGCACCCTGCGCGCCGCCGTCCCCGGCGCCACGGAAGCCGTGATCGCGGCATTGCCGGGCGTCAAGGAGTTCGAGCTGCGCGGTGACCGCGTCGCCATCTCCAGCGGCGACTCCGACGCGACGCTGTGGGCGCTGAAGTCCGCGGTGCCCGCGGTGCACGACGTCGAAATCGGCGCCGTCGGCCTCGAAGGCGCCTTCCTGTCCCTGACCGCCGACGAGACCCCGGAGTCCGTGCGATGAACGCCACCTACCTGGTCACCGAGATCCGCCGCAACTTCCGGGCGCCACGGTTCCTGATCTTCGTCGTCGCCTTCCCGGTGCTGATGTTCCTGTTGCAGGCCAACGTCTTCACCAAGTCGTCCGATCCGGAGCACGCGCAGATCGTGGCCGTGATCATGATCAACATGATGACGTTCGGCGCGTTCGCCGCCGCGACCAACAGCGGCGCCCGGCTCGCGCTGGAGCGGGCCGCGGGCTGGCAGCGGCAGCTGCGCCTGACCCCGCTGACCGGCACCGGCTACCTGGCCGGCAAGGGCGTCTCCGGCCTGCTCGTCGGGCTGCCCGCGCTGATCCTCGTGCCCGCGCTCGCCGTGCTCGGCGAGGGCGTCCACCTCGACGCCGCGGGCTGGGTGCGGATCTTCGCCGGCGTCTGGCTCGGCACGATCCCGCTGGTGCTGCTCGGGCTGCTGCTCGGCCAGTTCGGCACGCCGGAGTCGATGCAGCCGATCAACATGCTCGTCACCCTCGGCATGGGCTTCCTGGGCGGGCTGTGGATCCCGATCGAGACGATGCCCGGCTGGATGCACGACGTCGCCCAGATCATGCCGACGTACTGGGTGCTGCAGCTGGCGCGGCCCGCGGTGACCACCGACATGGTCGTGTCGCTGCCGACCGCCGTGGGCGTGCTCGCGGCGTGGACGGTCGTGCTGGGGGCCCTGGTGATCAGGCGTTACCGTAAGGACAGCGCCCGCGTTTGAGGGCCGGAGGGGACGAGGAACGGCGATGGCGAGCGACGACACGAACCGCCGGTTCGGGCTGAACACGCGGGAAGGGTGGTGGGACGACCCGCTGCCCGACGGGAAGAACCAGGGCCCGGACACCGTGCGCTGGCCGATCATGGGCGCGGTCTTCCTGCTGCCGTTCCTCATCCCGATCACGAAGTCGCTCCTGGCCGAGCCCGTCGTGACCGTGCCGGTCGTGCTCAGCTGGCTCCTGGTCTACGCCTACGCCGCCTGCTACCTGCTGTTCCCGTTCTTCTTCCGCCAGGTCCGCCCGCTGAAGCTGGGCTTCGGGATCGCGATGGTGGTGCTGGGGCTCGGCGTGGTCGCGGGGGTCCACGCGAACCCGTTCATCCTGCTCTACGGCACCGCGGTGATGGTGTTCCTCGCCCCCGCCGCGTGGTCGGTGATCGTCGACCTCGCGGCGCTGGTGGCCGGGGCGCTGATCCTGCTGGCCCAGGGCCGGTTCCTGGGCGACTACGGCGACCTGATCACGGTCGGCTCGGTGACGCTGGCGATGTTCTTCATGGCCAACCTGATCCGCGCCATCCGGCGCCTGGAGCTGGCCAACAAGGAGATCGCCACGCTGGCCGTGACCAACGAGCGCCAGCGCGTCGCCCGCGACCTGCACGACCTGCTCGGGCACAGCCTCACCACGATCACCGTCAAGGCGGGGCTGGCCCGGCGGGTGCTGGAGAGCGCGGGCGACATCCCGCGCGCGGTCGAGGAGATCCGCGAGGTCGAAAGCCTGACCCGCAGCGCGCTGTCCGACGTCCGCGCCACCGTGTCGGAGTACCGCGAGGTGTCGCTCTCGGCGGAGCTCGTCGGCGCCCGCGCGGCGCTGCGGGCCGCGGAGATCGACGCGGACCTGCCGCACGCGGTGGACAACGTCGCGCCGGAGTTCCAGAACGTCTTCGGGTACGTGCTGCGCGAGACCGTCACGAACGTGCTGCGGCACTCCGGGGCGAAGCAGGTGAAGGTGCACCTGGGGAAGAACTGGGTGGAGATCGAGGACGACGGCACGGCCGCCGAGGTCGTGCCGGGCAACGGCCTGCGCGGGCTCACCGAGCGGCTGGCCGCGGCCGGGGGCACCCTGCGGACGTCCGTCCGGTCCGGGGGAGGATTGGTGGTGCGGGCGGAGATCCCGCTGCCCGAACCGCGAGCGGCCGCGCCGGCCGTGCGCGCCGAACCCGCGGGAGGACTCGCTTGATCCGGGTACTGCTGGCCGACGACCAGGCGATGGTGCGCGGGGCGCTGGCCACCGTGCTGGGCCTCGAATCCGACATCGAGGTGGTCGGGCAGGTCGGCTCCGGCGACGAAGTGGTCGCCGCCGCGCGTGAACTGAAGCCCGACGTCGCCCTGCTGGACGTGCAGATGCCGGGCAAGGACGGCCTGGCGGCGGCGGCCGACCTGCGGGCCGCGCTGCCGTCGTGCCGGGTGATCATCTGCACCACGTTCGGCAGGCCCGGCTACCTGGCCCGCGCGATGGCCGCGGGCGCCGCCGGGTTCGTCGTCAAGGACGCGCCGCCCGAGCAGCTCGTCGAAGCCGTCCGGCGCGTCCACAGTGGACTCCGGGTGGTGGACCCGGCGCTGGCCGCGGAGTCGCTGGCCACCGGGGCGAGCCCGCTCACCGGCCGCGAGCTGGACGTGCTGCGCGAGGCCCGGGACGGCAGCACGGTCGCCGACGTCGCCCGCGCCCTGCACCTGTCGGAAGGCACCGTCCGCAACCACCTGTCCGCCGCGATCGGCAAGACCGGCGCCCGGACTCGCGCCGAAGCGGTCCGCGTCGCCGAGGAGCGCGGCTGGCTGTGAGCGGCCGGTGACCTTCTGACAAGATGGGGCGGGTGGGTACCGCTGAACGCACGAAACCGACGCGCGCGAGCTGGGCGCGCCGGATCGCGCTCGGCACGGTCCTCATGCTGCTCGCCCTCGTCGGCGGCACCGCGTTCCGTGTCTGGCAGGTGGCCCGCGAAAACGACCGGACGCAGGCCGACGTCATCGTGGTCCTGGGCGCGGCCCAGTACAACGGCAAGCCGTCCGACATCTACGCCGCGCGGCTGATCAAGGCGAAGCAGCTCTACGACGCGGGCGTCGCGAAGACGATCGTCACCGCGGGCGGCAAGAAGGCCGAGGACAACTTCACCGAGGCGCGGGCCGGGCAGCTGTGGCTGACCCGCCACGGCGTGCCGTCCACGGCCACGCTGGCCGTCGGCGAAGGCAGCGACACACTGCGCAGCCTGCGCGCGGTCGCCCAGCAGGTCGAGGCCCGCGACTGGCACACGGCGGTGCTGGTCAGCGACCCGTGGCACTCGTTCCGGGCCCGCACGATGGCCGGCGACCTGGGCCTGGACGCCTGGACCGCGCCGACGCACAGCGGGCCGATCGTCCAGGAGCGCGTCACGCAGGTGCGCTACATCATCCGCGAGACGGGCGCGCTGCTGTACTACCGGCTGACGAAGACCCCGGCCGACGATCTCTTCGCCACCTTCCTGGGCTGAGCTTTTTGTCGGTGCCCGCGCCTAAGCTGGCCGGGTGAACGACGGTTACTCCGAGCACGACACCGCCCGCCTCCGGCCGGAGGCGGCGAAGGGCGCGGCGCTGGCCGGGGCGCGTGCGGACGGGCGCAGCGCGTTCTCCCGCGACCGCGCCCGCGTGCTCCACTCCGCGGCGCTGCGGCGGCTCGCCGGGAAGACCCAGGTGGTCGGGCCGGGGGAGGGCGCCGAGGTCACCGGCGTGCCGCGCACCCGGCTGACGCACTCGCTGGAGGTCGCCCAGATCGGCCGCGGCATCGCCGAGGAGCTGGGCGCGGACCCGGACCTGGTGGACACCGCCGGGCTGGCGCACGACATCGGGCACCCGCCGTTCGGGCACAACGGCGAACGCGCGCTCGACGAGGTGGCCGCCGCGTGCGGCGGGTTCGAGGGCAACGCGCAGACGCTGCGCATCCTGACCCGGCTGGAACCGAAGCTCGTCGGCGAGGGCGGCGTCACGGCCGGGCTCAACCTGACCCGCGCCTGCCTCGACGCGACGACGAAGTACCCGTGGCCGCGCAAGCCGGGCCGCCGCAAGTACGGCGTCTACGCCGACGACGCCGAGGTCTTCGCCTGGGTCCGGGAAGGCGCGCCGGGGGAGGAGACCTGCCTGGAGGCCCAGATCATGGACTGGGCCGACGACGTCGCGTATTCGGTGCACGACGTCGAAGACGGCGTGCTCGCCGGCCGGATCAAGCTGCGCGTGCTGGCACAGCCGGAGGAGCGCGCCGCCGTCGCGGAGGCCGCGGCCAAGTACTTCTCCGGGCAGTCGGTGTCCACATTGGAGGGTGCGGCCGCGGAACTGCTGGCGCTGCCGGTGGTGGCGGCGGTGATCGAGGCGGGGCCGGACGGCTCGCCCGGCGCGCAGGTCGCGCTGAAGCGGCTGACCAGCGAGCTCGTCGGCCGCTTCGCGACGGCGGCGGTCACCGGCACCCGCGCGGAGTTCGGTGACGGCCCGCTCAGCCGCTACCGGGCGCGCCTCGCCGTGCCCGAGCAGGTCGCCGCCGAGGTGGCCCTGCTCAAGGCGTTGGCGTTGCGGTACGTGATGAGCGACCGGCGCCGGCTGGCGATGCAGGAAGGCCAGCGCGAGCTGCTGGGCGAGCTGGTCCACGCCCTGGCCCGGCGCGCCCCGGAGTCCCTCGACCCGCTGTTCGTCCCGGCGTGGCAGGCCGCGAAGGACGACGCGGGCCTGCTGCGCGTGGTCGTCGACCAGGTGGCCTCCCTGACCGACGCCCAGGCCCACGTCTGGCACTCCTGGCACGTGACCCGCCACCACTGAGACACGTGATCATGAAGCCGACCTTCGGTCACGCCCGCCTCCGGTGCCGGATTTGTCACCCTTGTGGGGAGTTCCGCGCGGCCGCCCGGCGGGGTGCCGGGTTCCGGTAGTCTCGCCCGCATGGCCACGGACAGCCACCTCCGGTTCGCCCTCGCCGTCCATGGGGCCCTCGGCGCCGAGGGCGGGAACTCCTGCTTCTCGCCGTATTCGGTGGCCAGCGCGCTGACGTTGGCCGCGCTCGCCGCGCGGGGCGCCACCCGTGAGGAGCTGGTCGCCCTGCTCGGCGATCCGGCCGCGCAGGCCGGGCTGCTGCGGGCGGCCACGGAGCTCGTGGAGGAGGGCCGGGGCGCCGAACAGCCCGAGCTCGCCGTCGCCAACACGCTGTGGGCCGCGGACACCCTCCCGCTCGAGGACGGGTTCAAGGCCGAGCTGGCCGGGTGGCCCGGGGCGAACGTCGAGAGCGCGCCGTTCGAGGAGGACCCCGAACGCGCCCGCGCGCTGATCAACGAGGACGTCGGCCGCACCACGCACGGGCTCATCCCGCAGCTGCTGCCGCCGGGCTCGATCGACGCCGGCGTCGCGGCCGTGCTGGTCAACGCGCTGTACCTGAAGTCCGCGTGGAAGCTGCCGTTCCGCGAGGCCAACACCACGGACGCGCCGTTCCACGCGCCGTCCGGCACCCGCGACGTCCCGACCATGTGGCTCGGCGAGAACGTCGGTTACGCGCACACCGGCGGCTGGCAGGCGGTGCGGCTGGTCGCGGCCGGTGGCCTGCAGACCGTGGTGCTGCTGCCCGACGGCGATCTCGCGGAGGCGGAGGCGTCTCTCGACGAAGCGGCGCTGACCGGCCTGCTCGGCGAGATCCGCTCGACGCGCGTCGAGCTGGCGCTCCCGAAGATCTCGCTCGACGTACCCAGCTCCCTGACCGGCGTGCTGCGCGGCCTGGGCGTGCGCACGATGTTCACCGACGCCGCCGACCTGAGCGGGCTCTCCCCGGACCCGCGGCTGACGGTGTCCGAGGTGCTGCACCAGGCCGTGCTGCGGGTCGACGAACAGGGCTTCGAAGGAGCCGCGGCGACGGCCCTGACCATGCGCCTCACCTCGATGATCACGTCCGACCCCGTCGCCGTGACGGTGGACCGTCCGTTCCTGCTGCTGGTCCGGCACGCCGGCACCGGGGCCCTCTACTTCTTCGCCAGGGTGGTCGAGCCGTGAGCTTGAAGTCCGAAGCCGTCCCCGAGCTCGTTCCACCCGCACCCGAAGCCCCGCCCGAAGGCCCGAAACGCTGGGAGTGGCCGGACTCCGCCATCATGGGCGGCTTCCTGCTGTTCACGATCCTGCTCTACAACGGCCTGTGGTTCGACCTCAAGCGCGGCTACCTGTGGAACGGCGCGTCGGACCAGAGTCAGTGGGAGTGGTACTCGACGGTCGTCGCGAAGTCCGTCCTGCACTTCCAGAACCCGTTCACCACGGACCTGCAGAACTACCCGTACGGCGTGAACATGGCGGCGAACGCGGCGATGTTCGGCCTGAACATCCCGCTCGCGCCGATCACGCTGACCTTCGGGGCCACGCTGACCTGGGCGATCGTGCTCACCGCGGGGCTCGCCGGCACCGCGATCGGCTGGTACTGGGTGTTTTCCCGGCACCTGGTGCCCAACCGCACGGCCGCCGCGATCGGCGCCGCGTTCTGCGGGTTCGCCCCGCCGATGATCTCGCACGGCAACGCGCACCCGAACTTCGTCGTGCTGTTCGTGCTGCCGTTCATCGCCTTGAAGGCGATCCAGATCGCGCACAACGAACGCCCGGTGCGCAACGGTGTCGTGCTCGGCCTGCTCGTCGCGTGGCAGATCCTGCTCGGCGAAGAGCCGCTGGCGATCTTCGGGCTCACGTTCCTGGTGTTCGTGATCGCCTACCTGATCCCGCACCGCGCCGAGCTCCGCGGCATGCTCGCGCCGCTGGCCAAGGGCGTCGGGGTCGGCGCCGTCGTGGCCCTGCTGATCGCGGGATTCCCGTTGTACTGGCAGTTCTTCGGACCGCAGAGCTTCCATTCGCTGCTGCACGGCCCGGCGGGCAACGACACGGCGGCGTTCACCCGGTTCGCGACGCAGTCGATCGCGGGCTGGCCGGAGTCCGCCGCGGACGTCTCGATGAACCGCACCGAGGAGAACGCGTTCTTCGGCTGGCCGCTGATCGTGCTCATGGTGGTGCTGACGATCTGGCTGTGGCGTGACATCACGGCGCGGGCGTTCGCGATCACCATGTACGTGATGGCGTTCCTCTCCCTGGGCGTCGAGATCACCGTGGCGCACCAGGACACCGGCGTCCCCGGGCTGTGGAAGTGGCTGGGGCAGCTGCCGTTGCTGGACTCGCTGCTCGAATCCCGGCTCGCGATGGGCTGCATCCCGGTGGTCGGCGGGCTCCTGGCGATCGCGACGCACCGCGTGTGGACGGCGGCGGCCGAGCGATCCCCGGCCGTGGACGGCAACCAGCGCGTCCCGCTGCGCCTGGTCTGGGTCGGCGCGGTGGTGGCGGTGCTGCTGCCGATCGCGCCGACGGAGCTGGTGACGCACGAGCGCCCGCTGTCGCCGCCGTTCTTCGCCGACGGCATCTGGCGCCAGTACATCGCCCCCGGCGGCTCGCTCGTGCCGGTGCCGCTGCCCAGCACCGGGGAGGCGGAACCGTTGCACTGGCAGGTGGACGCCGGCCTCGGCTACCCGATGCCCGAGGGCTACTTCGTCGGCCCGACGTCCGCGGAGGACCGCCGCGGCCGCTACGGCGCCGTCCCGCTCCCGACGTCGGACCTGTTCGCCGAGGTCGAGCGCACGGGCCAGACCGCGGACGTCACCGAGGCCGACCGCACCCAGGCGCTGGAGGACCTGCGCAAGTGGAACGCCGACGTGCTGGTGGTCGGCCCGCGCCAGAACCAGGAAGCGCTCAAGTCCACAGTGGAGCTCCTGCTCCGCAAACCGGCGGAGTTCGTCGGCGGCGTGTGGATCTGGGACGTCCGCGCGCTGACGCCTTAACGGGGCGCCACCCGCCCGGCGAATCGGTAGAGTGCGCGCCCATGACCATCGTGGACGAGCAGGGCCGGCCCGAACCCCCGGTCGACGCCGACGAAACCGGGACCCTGCTGGGGTTCCTCGAGTACCACCGCGCGACGCTGGCGTGGAAGTGCGCCGGCCTTGACGCGGCGGGCCTGCGCGCGACCGTCGGCCCGTCCCCGCTGACGCTGGGTGGCATGCTCAAGCACCTGTCCTACGTGGAGGACCACTGGTTCTCGCGCGTCCTGACCGGCGCCGAGCGGGCGGAGCCGTGGAACTCCGTCGACTGGACGGCGACCCCGGACTGGGACTGGGATTCCGCCGCCGACGACACCCCGGAGCAGCTGCGCGCGCTGTGGGAGGCGACGGTCGAACGCTCGCGCGAGCTGGTCGCGAAGGCCCTGGAGCAGGGCGGCCTCTCGCAGGTCGCCGCCCGCGGCTGGGCGGACGGCCGCAAGCCGAACCTGCGCTGGATCCTGGTCCACCTGGTGGAGGAGTACAGCCGCCACAACGGCCACGCGGATCTCATCCGCGAGTCGGTGGACGGCAGCACCGGGGAGTAAACGCCGCCCGAGACCGGTCAGCCGACGAAAACACAGAACGGGTGGCCCGCCGGGTCCGCGTAGACCCGCAACGGCTCTTCCGGATCCGCCGCTTCGTCCGCCAGCAACCGCGCACCCAACGCGGTCGCCCGCTCGTGCTGCTCGTCCAGCTCCGCGCGGGTGGCCACCGTCAGGTCCAGGTGCAGCATCTGGGGCCGCGGCCCGGTCGGCCAGGTCGGCGGAGGCAGGGTTTCGACCTGCTGGAACGCCAGCCGCGGGACGCCGGACGCGTCGTTCAGCACCAGCCAGTCGTGCTCGCCCGTTTCGTCGCCCGGGCGGTAGGCAAACCCCAGCAACCGCCGGTAGAACTCCGCCAGGGCGCGGACGTCCGTCGCGTCCAGCACGACCTGGCGCAGCCGGGGGAACCGCTCAGGCACGGGGGTGCGCGATCTGGAAGACGTTGCCGAACGGGTCGCGGACCATCGCGCGCCGGTCGCCGTACGGGGTGTCCGCCGGTTCCTCCAGGCTCGTCGCGCCGCAGTCGAGGGCTCGGCGGTACGTCGCGTCCGCGTCGGCGACGTAGACGTAGAGGAAGGCGGGGAACAGGTCCCGCTCGCCTTCGGCGGACACCAGCACGCGCGAACCGCCGATGTCGAGGTCGGCGGGGCGCCCGCTGTCCACCTCGCCGGTCGCGCCGAACACCGTGCGACGGAACGCGACGGCGGCGACGAGGTCGCTCACCACCATCCGCGGGGTCACCGCCGGGTATGCCTGGCTCATACCGGCCCACCCAAGCCCCTCCGGACCAGGAACACAAGTCAACGGCGCAGGCCGACCAGCTTCACGAGGAACCGGTCGACCTGCTCGACCGCGGGCGGCCACGGCAGGTCGGGCTCGTTGATCCGCTGCGCCAGCATGCCGTTGACGGCGGTCCGCAGGTCGATGGCGACGATCGCCGGGTCGTCCTCGGGCGCCTGGCCGGCTTCCATGCACCGGCGGACCGCTTCGGTCGTGCGGGCGACCATGACGGCTTTGAACGGCATGCCGTGGCTCCGGTGGACCTTGCTCTCGTGCAGCACCTTGTAGAGCCCGGGGTGCGCCTGCGCCCACCCGGCCTGCGCCAGGATCCGGGCGCGCAACGCGGCCGCCGGGTCCGGTGCCGCTTCGGCGGCTTCGTCGCCGGTGCGCACCAGTTCGTCGTGGCAGCGCTGCATGGCGGCCAGCACCAGCGCATCCCGGTCCGGGAAGTGCAGGTACACCGACGTCGCCGCGATCGACACCTCACGTGCGACGGCCCGCAGCGACAGGGCTTCGTCGTCGGCCAGCTCTTCGAGCATCCGGACGGCGGCCGCGATGATCTCGTCGCGGAGCAGTTCGCCTTGGCCGCGGGCGTTGGGACGGCGACGGGAGGTCTCGTTCATGGTCGTCCGAGTGTAGCTGGACACCTATCGCGCTACAGGTGTAGCGTCTCTTGCACTACGGCTGTAGCGCTACGATCGTCCAGCTACTGAGGGAGCACGATCTTGACCACTACCACCACCCCGGCGAGCCTCGACCGGCTGGCCGCGCTCGACCCCGTCTTCGCGCAAATGGTCGGCGCCTCCGCCCGGTTCCTTCGTGCGGTCCCGGAGCTGACCGACCGGGAGAAGACCTTCCTGTGCGTCACGGCCGACGTCTGCCAGGGCAGTCTCGGCCTGGCGTTCGCCGCGCACGTGCGGGCCGGCCTGAAGGCCGGAGTGTCCACTTCGGACATTCGCGAGCTGCTGCGGTTCGTTTCGTACGACTGCGGCTACCACGCGGCCGCCGCGGGCATCGAGCGGATCGCCCAGCTCGAAGCCGAGCTGGGCCTCGCGCGGCCGGAGGTCGAACTGCTGGCCGACGAGCTGGTTTCGACCGGCCCGGACGCCGCGCCGACCCCGCTCCCGGAGCCGACGCGCACCCGCCTGGCCGCGCTGGATCCGCACTTCGCCGAATACTTCGACCTGCAGTCGCGGATGCGGACCGGGCACGGCCCCGGCACGCTCACCGAACGCGAGCGCGGCCTGGTCAGCCTCAGCGTCGACGTCCACTACCAGACGCTGCGCGACACCTTCCGCATCCACGTCGGCCGCGCGCGGCGTGGTGGCGCGACGCCGGAAGACGTCCGCGCCGCACTGCGGTTCCTCGCGCAGTTCGGCGTCACCCGGGCTTGGCACGCCTGGGAGGCGCTGAACGAGATGGGCTAACCGAGCACCTCGCCCGCGAGCCGGCTCAGGTAGCCGGCGAAGCGCTCGCGATCCTCGTCCGGCCAGTGGCCTACCAGCGCGTCGAACGCCTGGCGCTGGTAGGCCCGCGACGTCTCGAGGAACTCCTTCGCCCCTTCGGTGAGGGTCAGCACGGCGCGCCGGGCGTCGCGGGTCGACGTCTCGCGCGTCACGAAGCCGTCGTGCACGGCCTCGCTGACCATCCGGCTGGCCACCGAGCGGTCGATGCCCAGCTGGCGGGCGACGTCCGCGACGGTCACCTCGCCGCTCGCGGCACCGTCGATCGCCTGGATGACGAAGAGGTTCGGCGCCGTCCAGGTCGGCGGGGCGTCGGCGGCGAAGCGCTGGACGACGTCCGGTGCCTGCTGCCGGGCCCAGTGCCGGACCAGCCGGAACAGCGCGGGACCGCCGTCACCCGGGCTTGATGTGTGCATAAGGCACGTTATAACGTGTGCTTTATGCACGAAATTGCGCCTCGCAACCTCGTCTTCGCCGGCCTGCTGCTCGGCATGGCCATGGCCCAGCTGGACGGCCTGGTCGTCGCCGCCGCGCTGCCCTCGATCGGTGTCGGCCTGCACGCCCGCACCGGCCTCGTCGCGGTCACCGCCGCCGGGCTGCTGACCCTCACCGTCGCGACGCCGTTGCACGGCCGGCTCGGCGACCTCCATGGCCGTCGCGCCTCCTTTGCGCTGTCGATCGTCGTGTTCGCGGCGGGCTCGGCGTGGTGTGCCGCCGCGCCGGACGTCGGTTCGCTGATCGCCGCCCGCGCACTGCAGGGGCTGGGCGGCAGCGGCCTGATCGTCACCGCGATGAGCGCGCTCGGCGAGCTGTTCGACCGCGACGAGCTGCTGCGCCGCCAGGGCTGGCAGACGGCGGTGTTCGCGGCCGCGACCCTGGGCGGGCCGCCGCTGGGCGGGCTGCTCGCGGCCGGACCGGGCTGGCGGTGGATCTTCCTGGTCAACCTGCCGTTGTGCGTGCCCGCGCTGCTGCTCGGACTACGCGGTCTGGCCGGGAAACCGCGCCGCACCAAGGAAAGCTTCGACGTCGCGAGCAGCGGGCTGCTGACCGCCGCGGGTGCCGCGGTGGTCGCGCTCGGCACGGTCGACGCGCTCGCCCGGAGTCCACTGTGGACGCCGGTGCTCGTCGCGGTCGCGGCGGTGGCGGGGTTCCTGTTCGTGCGACGCCAGAAGCGCACGCCGAGCCCGTTGATCTCGCCGAAGGTGTTCGCGGACGCCGTCCTGGCGCGCGCGGTCGTCGTCAACGGCCTCGCGGGCGCCGCGCTCTACGGCACGTTCACCTACGTCGCGCTGGTCGCCGCCCTCGGCGCCGGCGCGGCCGGGACCGGCCTGCTGCTCGTCGCGATGACCGCCGGGCAGCTCGCACTCTCGGTCTCCTTCGCCGCCCTGGCACGAAAACGACCCGACATGACGGCGTGGGGGCGGTCCGGCTGCGCGCTCGGGGTCGCGGGGCCGGCCGCGATCGCCGTGGCCGCCGGGGGAGGGCGCTGGCTGCTCGTGCCGGGGCTGTTCGCCATCGGGGCCGCGTTCACCGTCTGCACCTCCGCCTACACCGTGCTCGGCCAGACGCGGGCCGCGCGCGAGCTGATGGGCGTCACGATGGGCTCGCTGACCTTCGCCCGGCAGGCCGGCGGGCTGGCCGGCGCCGCGGTGTTCGGCTGGCTCGCCCTGGCCACCACCGGCGGGCTGGCCGCGCCGGGGCTGGCCGTCGTGTTCGGCGCGGCGGCCGTGACGATGCTGGTGGCGTGGCTCACCTCGCCGCGTGTCACATCGGAGGACGCCGTCTCGTTCCCTTCCTGACCGAGCCGAAGGAGACGGACATGCCCCGCATCGCCGCGAAGAAGACCACCGAAGCCGGACCGCTGCTCAAGCTCTTCTACCGCGTCGCCGGGAGGAAGTACGGCGCGGTGCCCGAGCCGATGGCCGTCGCCGCGCACCACCCCGGCCTGCTGCGCGCGAACACGGTGCACGAGCTGATGGTGCAGCGCGCGTCGAAGAAGCTCCCGGTGAACGTGCGCGAGCTCGCCGTCTACCGGGTCGCCACCCGGATCGGCTGCTCGTGGTGCGTCGACTTCGGCACCATGCTGCAGAAGCACGACGGCCTGGACGTCGACCGCCTGAAGAAGATCGACGACTACGCGACGTCGCCGGCGTTCAGCGTCCAGGAGCGGCTCGCGATCGCCTACGCCGACGCGATGTCCGGGGCGCACGTCACCGCCACCGACGAGCAGGTCGCCGAGCTGGAACGCGAGTTCGGCCGTGAAGGCGTCCTCGAGCTGACCTACCAGATCGCGCTGGAGAACTCCCGCGCCCGGATGAACAGCGCGCTCGGCGTCGTCGACCAGGGCTTCACCTCCGGTGACGCCTGCCGGGTCCCGCTCCCGTAGGACCCCGGGAACCAGACCCCGGTCGGACGCGCCGGAGGGGGCCGCCGCGGGACCGTTCCGGCATGCACCTCGTCGCCAGTGAACGGATCAAGCTCTTCAGCATCGCCACACCCTGGGTGTGCGGCCTCTTCGCGGTCGTCGCGCTGGTCGCGCCGGCCGTGCTCACCGCGCTCACGGCCACCGAGTCCCGGCTGCCGCCCACCGTCGCGAGCACCCAGTTCGGCTACCAGCTCGCCATGGTCGCGGTCCTCCTGCTGGCCGCCCTCGCGGTGACCAGCGAGTACCAGTCCGGCACGATCCACGGCACCTTCCAGGCGGTGCCGAGCCGGACGCCGGTGCTGGTCGCGAAGGCCGCGGTCGTCGCCGGGTACGGCTTCGTCATCGGCGAGGCCGCCGCCTTCACGGCCTGGCTCGTCGCGCGCGTCCTCGCCCCGGACGCCGACCTGGCCCTGAACAGCCCGGCGGACTGGACGATCGTCGCCGGCACCGGCCCGGTGTTCGCGCTGGGCGCCGTCTGCGGGGTCGGCGTCGGCCTGCTCGTGCGCCACACCGCCGGCGCGGTCGCGCTGCTCGTCGCGTACCCGCTGATGGCGGAGAACGTCATCACGCTGATCCCGCGGGCCGGGATGGTGATCCACCGGTGGCTGCCGCTGAACGCCGTCACGAAGTTCCTCGCCGGCACCGGCGAGGCGAACGCCGGTCGGGACGGCGGCAACGCCACCGTCCTGTCGGACTCGCCGCTGGCCCAGGGCTGGGCGTTGACCTACTTCGGTGCCTTCGCCGTTCTCCTGCTGGCCGCCGGGATCACGAAGGCGCGCCGCCGGGACGCGTGATCCGGGTCAGCTTGTCCGGGTTGACCACGTCGTAGATCGCCACGATCTTCCCGTCGCGCACGCTCATGGCCTGGACGTGCTCGTCGAGCGCCAGGAAACCTTCGCGCCCCGGCATCGGGGGCAGGTAGAACCCGAGGTCGCCGTTGACCATGACGGGCGCGCCGCGGGTGACGCTCTCCGGCGCGTACTTGCGCATGAGGCCGACGAAGAAGCGTGCGATCTTGTCGGCGCCGAGCATGAGCTGGCGCGTGGTGCGGCCCTTGCCGTTCGAGTCGCCGACCAGCACCGCGTCCGGGTGCAGCAGCTCGACGACCGCCCCGATGTCGCCTGCGAGCAGCGCGGTGACGAACTTCTCGAGGATCTTCGCCTGGTCGTCCAGCGGCACGCGCGGCGCCGGGTCCGCGTCGGCCAGCGCGCGGCGGCCGCGGGAGCCGTGCTGGCGCGCGGCCTCGGCCGAGCAGCCGAGGATGTCCGCGATCTCGGCGAAGGGCAGCGAGAAGGCGTCGTGCAGCACGAACGCGACGCGCTGCTCCGGGGTCAGCTTGTCGAGCACGACCAGCGCGGCCATCCGCAGCCCGTCGTCGCGGACCGCGACCTCGAGCGGGTCCTCGCTCACCGGCTGCCCGAACGGCGTCACCACCGGCTCCGGCAGCCACTGGCCGACGTAGCGCTCCCGCTGCGCCGCGGCCGACTTCAGCCGGTCGAGGCAGATCCGGCCGACGACCGTGGTCAGCCAGCCGCGCAGGTCCCGGATCGCCTCGCGGCCGGCCTCGTCGAGCCCGGCCAGCCGCAGCCACGACTCCTGGACGGCGTCCTCGGCGTCGGCGCGGGTGCCGGTCAGCCGGTAGGCCACCCCGACGAGGTGACCGCGGTGCTCGGCGAACCGCGCGGCGAGGGTGTCCTGGGCGGTGGGCGTGGAGGCCATGCCCCGAGTGTGCCGCAAACGGAAAGACTAGAGTGAGTGGCGTGGCAGGACGGATTCGGGAGAGCGACATCGCGGAGGTGCGCGAGCGGAACCGGATCGACGAGGTCGTCGGGGAGTACGTGGCGCTGCGCCGCGCCGGCGGAGGCAGCCTGAAGGGCCTCTGCCCGTTCCACAACGAGAAGACCCCGTCGTTCAACGTCCGCCCGACGCACGGCACCTTCCACTGCTTCGGCTGTGGCGAGGGCGGCGACGTGATCAAGTTCGTCCAGAAGATCGACCTGATCACGTTCGTGGAGGCCGTCGAGCGGCTGGCCGACCGCGTCGGCATCCGGCTCACCTACGAAGGCGGCGGCGCGACGATCCAGCGCGACCGCGGCAGCCGCAGCCGGCTGATCGAGGCGCACCGCGCCGCGCAGGAGTTCTACGCCGAGCAGCTGGTCACCGACGAGGCCCGCACCGCGCGCGACTTCCTGTCCGAGCGCGGGTTCGACGCCGCCGCGGCCAAGACGTTCGGCTGCGGCTACGCCCCCGGCGGCTGGGACAAGCTGACCAAGCACCTGCTCACGCGCGGGTTCGAGGTCAAGGAGCTGCTGACGGCAGGGCTGTCCAAGGAGGGCCAGCGCGGCCCGATGGACCGCTTCCACCGGCGGCTGGTCTGGCCGATCCGCGACGTCGGCAACGAGGTCGTCGGCTTCGGCGCGCGGCGCCTGTTCGACGACGACCGGATCTCGGCCAAGTACCTCAACACCGCCGAGTCGCCGATCTACAAGAAGTCCCAGGTCATGTTCGGCCTCGACCTGGCCAAGCGCGAGATCGCGAAGCGGCACCAGGTCGTCGTGGTCGAGGGCTACACCGACGTGATGGCGATGCACGCGGCGGGCGTCCCGACGGCCGTGGCGTCCTCGGGCACGGCGTTCGGCGAAGACCACATGAAGGTGCTTCGCCGGCTGATGATGGACGACGACGCCTTCCGCGGCGAAGTGATCTTCACCTTCGACGGTGACGAGGCGGGCCAGAAGGCCGCGCTGAAGGCGTTCGAAGGTGACCAGACGTTCGCCGGCCAGACCTACATCGCCGTCGCCCCCGACGGCATGGACCCGTGCGAACTGCGCCTGGCCAAGGGCGACAGCGCGGTCAAGGACCTCGTGGCGCGGCGGACCCCGCTGTTCGAGTTCGTCATCCGCAGCACCCTGAAGAACTACGACCTCGACTCGGTCGACGGCCAGGTCGCGGCGCTGCAGAAGACCGTGCCGATGGTGGCGTCGATCAAGGACCGCGCCGCGCGTGACGGCTACGCGTCGAAGCTCGCCTGGTGGGTGGGCTGGCAGGACGTCGCGCAGGTCGTCAACCGGGTCCGCGGCAGCGCGGGCGCGACCGACAAGCGCGGCGGCGCGCCCCTGCGGCAGCCGGCGCGGGTCGGCGCTCCCGAGGTGAAGGCCCCGGAGTCCGACGTCGCCCGCCCCGCGCCGAAGGACCCGCGGTTCGCGATCCAGCGCGAGGCGCTCAAGGCCGCGCTGCAGCAGCCCGCGATCGCCGGGCCGGAGTACGACGCGCTGCCGCTGGAGGCGTTCACGCACCCGGTGTACGTCGCGGTGCACGAAGCCGTGCTCAAGGCGGGCGGCGCGGGCTCGGGGCTGACCGGCCCGGCGCTGCTGGACGCGGCCGCCCCCCACTGTCCGGAAGGGACGGTCCGGCGGGTGCTGTCCGAGCTGGCCGTGGAACCGTTGCAGGCCAAGGACGAAGTCGACTCCCGCTACATCTCCTCGATCCTCGCCAGGCTGCAGGAGAGCCTGGTCGGGCGGCAGATCGCGGAGATCAAGGGGAAGCTGCAGCGGCTGTCGCCGGTCGAGGCGCCGGACGACTACCGCGCCCTGTTCGGCGACCTCGTCGCGCTGGAGCAGTACAAGAAGTCGCTGGGCGAGCAGGCGTCCGCCAGCGCGTGGGGCTGAGTCATGAGTTTCCTGCGCCGGTTGCTCGGCGACCGCACCCCTGACGGCTTCGCCGGCTCGCTGGACCCAGGCGAGGACGTCGTGGACAGCGCGCCGGTCGAGGGCGGCGGCCACCTGGTCGTCACGCCGTTCGGCCTGTGGATCCCGGACGGCTCCGGCGGCGCGCGGCGCGTCGGCTGGCACCTGATCGGCAAGGCGGCCTGGAAGGACGGCGTCTTCACGCTGACCGAGTCGGCGGAGACCGGCACCGCCGGGTCGGCCGTCGTGCTGACCGACCTCACGCCGGTGCGGTTCAGCCTGCCGGAGCCCGCCAGGGTGCCGCACCACGTGCGATTGCGCGTCGACAGTTCGGTGCGGTCGCGTCACCGCCAGGAGATCGGTGACGGCGGCGCGTGGTTCGTCCAGCGCAAGGTCTCCGGCCGCGACGGCAGCGTCCTGCAGGTCCGCCCGGACCCGGGCACCGACATCACGCTGGTGGCGGCCATCGCCGAGCAGGTCGCCGCGAAGCTGGCCCACACGGTCGAATAGCAGTACGCTCGTACTCAGTACAGGCGTACTGTTTGTTCGGGAGGCGACCGTGTGGGATCCGGAGAAGTACCTCGACTACGCCGACCTGCGGGCCCGGCCGTTCTACGACCTGACCTCCCGGATCGGCGCGGTGTCACCCCGGCGGGTCGTCGACCTCGGCTGCGGCCCCGGGAATCTGACCGTCGACCTGGGGAAACGCTGGCCTGACGCCACCTTGGAGTGCAGCGACAGTTCACCCGAAATGGTGGCGGCCGCCCGCGCTCGCGGTCTGGACGCCACGGTGCTCGACGTCAACGACTGGACCCCGGCGCCGGACACGGACGTCGTCGTGTCGAACGCGGTCCTGCAGTGGGTGCCGGAGCACCGCGACCTGCTGCGGCGCTGGGCCGGTCAGCTGCCGTCCGGCGCGTGGCTCGCGGTGCAGGTCCCGGGCAACTTCGACGCGCCGTCGCACACGCTGACCCGCGAGCTGGCGGCGTCGGAGGCCTGGTCGTCCCGGCTGGCCGAGGTCGTCCTGCGCGAGGACGACGCGGTCTCGACCCCGCTGGAGTACGCGAACCTCCTGGCCGACGCGGGCTGCGGCGTCGACGCCTGGGAAACGACGTACGTCCAGCCCCTGCGCGGGTCGCGCGCGGTGCTGGAGTGGATCACCGGAACGGCGTTGCGCCCGGTGCGCGCGGCCCTTTCGGACGAAGCATGGGACCAGTTCCGCGCGGAGCTGGCCCCCCGCCTCGACAAGGCGTACCCGACACGCCCCGACGGCACGACGTGGTTCGAGTTCCGCCGCGTGTTCGTCGTGGCGCAGGTCTAGCGCCGGCGCCCTGCCTTTTCACCGATCTTTGCCCGCGCGACCCCGGCGGCACCCTGGACCATCGGATGGTCGACGACCCGGCGGTAGGTGCGCACGAGCTGCTCGTACCGCCCCCGGCCTGCCTTGGCGCCCAGCACGTACCCCAGGCCCGCTCCCAGCAGGAACTTCTTCATCCGTGTCCACGCCTCTCGTCGGTAGGTCGTCCGAGGAGTCCATTGTCCAGGAAAACCGCCCGCAGGGGGCGGTTGCGCTAAGTGGGGGGTGGTGCGAACCCGGCTGCGGGGATGGTCTAAAGTTCTTCTTGTCGGGCGAGAGCGCGGCACCGGAAAAGAGCGACATTCCCCTGTAGCTCAACTGGCAGAGCATTCGGCTGTTAACCGGAGGGTTCTTGGTTCGAGTCCAAGCGGGGGAGCAAAGCCCAGGTCGCAGACCTGGGCTTTTTTGCTACCCCTGGGTAGGGGCGATTCAGTGTCTATCTTGACGATCGTCCAAACGGCGGCCTGACTGCCTGTAGCCGCTGTCCGGTTTGCGCTCAGCGCTACCCGCGGGACCGGGCTCCCACTTGGGCGGTTCGAGCTTCACCGACGGCACGCCAGTCGGCAAGCTGCTGGTGCAGCGCATCCCGTTGCGACAGCAGCCTTTGGGGGCGGCACTGCGCGGGTTGGACACCGAGAGCGCAGGTTCTTGCCGCACTGGTGTCCGTCGGGTGCGGCTGCCGGTGCATCGTCACGGCGATGCCTCCATTGGCGGTCTCGAACCGAAGGCTGGGTGGCGCAGGATCTCGGCACGACGTCATGGTCAGGACAAGTGTGCCGACAGCAGCCAGGCCGGTGTCGACTTGCGGCCGTTGCCTTCGTTCCGGACGTCGCTGCCGGCGAAGTCCGCGAAGTCCGGGAAGTTCTCGGGGACGTTGGCGTGGATGCGGGCCGGCCGGATCTCGTCGATCGTCCAGTACGCGCCCACCACCTCCCGCAGTTCCTCCGCGGAGACCGGGTTGACCTTGCCGGTGGGCACGGTCGCGCTGTCGAACACCAGCACGAAATAGGATGCGCCGGGCGCTGCGGCGCGCACGATCGATTCCTGGTATCCCTGGCGCAGCTCGACCGGCATCGAGTGGAACAGGGTGCTGTCGACAACGGTGCCGAAACGGCCGTCGTAGCTGGTGAAGGTGCTGATGTCGGCGATCGCGAAGCCGGCGTTGGCCAAGCCGCGCCGGTCGGCTTCCGCGCGGGCGAGCTCGATCGCGGTCGGCGACTGGTCCAGGCCGACCGTCGTGAAGCCCCGCTCGGCGAGGTAGAGCGACGTTGCGCCCTCGCCGCAGCCGGCGTCGAGGACCTCACCGTGGAATGCGTCCGTGTCGATGAGCGCGGCGATCTCGGGTTGCGGTTCGCCGAGGCTCCACGGCGGCCGGAAGCCCGGCCCCATCTCGGGCGCTTGACCACGATAGGCGGATTCGAACAACGCGTCGCCGGATGAGCTCGTCATGCACCCAGAGTGTCAACCAGGTTGATATATGTCAACATGGTTGACATGGAAACCTTCCGGGACGAGCCCCTCGGCTACCTGCTGCATCGGGTCACCGCGGCCTTGCGCGCCGAGGTGGCCGCCGCCGTGCTCGAGCCGTCGGAGCTGGCGGCGCCCGAGTACCTCTGCCTGCGGATGCTGTCGCAGTCGCCGAAGTCCAACGCCCAGTTGGCCCGCGAGGCGCAGGTGTCGCCGCAGGCGATGAACAAGGTGGTTCTCGCGCTGCAGGACCGCGGCCTGGTGACGCGACCCGCGACGGTGTCGTCCGGGAGGTCGTTGCCTGCCACGCTGACGCGCGAGGGTGTGACCGTGCTTGCGCGCCTCGACCCCGAGGTGGCCGAGGCCGAGAATCGGGTTCTGGCCGAGCTCGACGAACACGATCGGCGCGAGCTCCGGCGGCTCCTCGTCGCGGCCGGCCGGGTGGTGTCCCGGCGGTGATCCTTTCGGGACACCACCACAGCATCACGCGAGGACTGCCGACCACAGCCACCTTGCGGCATGACCGGACGTGAGCGAGCGATCAGCGGCCGTGCCGGACGTGGGAGTCGCGCGACGTGCCGGCACGAGTCAGCGACCGCAGCGGTTCACGCGCTTCCAGGGCCAGTCTGTGGCGAGCCAGCGTGCGACGGTGTCAGCGAGCGGTACGTCGAGGTCCGATCGGTCGGCCCGCACCCAGGACCGCACCGTGACGTCCCACTCCTCGGAAGCTGAGGGATACAGGTAGACGCAACCGAGGACGTCGTTGTCCGGTGGGCCGAGAACCGTGAACGTGAAACCGGCACGTCGCGTGAAGTCGTCGGCGTGGCGGCGAAGGTCGGCCAGGTTGGCCTCGAGTGTCATGCCGTCGTGTGGTGGCCAGTTGCCGTTGTGGTAGCCAGTAGTGGAGCGTATGTGCTCGATGCTCGACATCCAGGCGGCGTGATCGGCTCGATTGTGCTGCGGCCCCAGCGGTTCGAGGTGGAACTGGTCGGTGACGAGCGAGGTCGGCGGCTCGAAGCCGATGGGCACGAACTCGTCCGCGGTCACGACCGGGATCGTACTGGGCAGGCCAGACCTCCTGCGCTCGAGTTTCGTCTCGGGGCATGCGCGAATACTCGTCGTTCAGGGGAGAAGGAGGTCCAAGGTGCGGCTCCTTTCGTTGAGGGGTACGACGATCAGGTCGGTCACGCCGGCGTCTTGGTAGCGCTTCACGGCGTCCGTCACGGTTGTGTCGTCTCCGATGACGAGTGTGTCGGCCGGGTTGGCGAGTCCTGCGCGGTCGAGTGAGGCGCGGTAGGCGGGCATCTGACCGACTGCGGTGAGCTGCTCCGCGAAGTCGGCGCGGGCGCGGTCGGGGTTCGGGCTCAGCAGGGTGACGGCCTGGGCCACGATGCGCGCGCCGGGGGCGGTGTGCGGGGCGATGTTCTTGGCCACCATGTCCGGCGTGACCCAGGCGGCGGCCACCCCGTCGGCGAGGTCGTGGGCCAGCTCGAGCATGCGTGGTCCGAGCGCCGACAGCAGGAGGCTGGGAGCCGGTGCGGTGATGTCGAGACGCGTGTCGACGGTGAAGAACTCGCCGTCGAACCGCACGGGCCGGCCGTTCAGCAACGCGCGCAGCACGGTGAGGTACTCGCGGGTGTGCCGCAGCGGGGAGGTGTAGGGGAGGCCGAGCTGGTCCTGGACGTACCAGGCGTGGCTGGGGCCGATGCCCAGGGTGAGACCGCCGGAGGCGGCTTGGATGGTGAGTGCTTCGGTCGCGGTGGTCACGGGGTGGCGGGGGTAGGTGGCGACGATCGCCGTGCCGGCTTCGGCCGGTCGTCGGCCGAGGGAGGCCAGCAGGGTGAGCGGGTCCCATCCGCCGGGGTTCTGGTTGGTCCAGAAGCTGTCGAGGCCGCGCTCGGCGGCGTCGGCTGCGGCGGCCACCACGTCGACCGGGGAGAGGGGACTGATCAGGCCGGTTCCGATGTGCATGCCTTCATCCCAGCCGGGGCGCCCGGTGCGAACCAGCCCCACTTAGACTGCTCAGCGATCACTTTTTGTCATCGTGTCCGGTTGGCCGCCTGGAGGGGATGTGGAACTGCGCGCGCTGCGGTACTTCGTGACCGTCGCCGAGGAGTTGCACTTCGGCCGGGCCGCCGAGCGGCTCAACATCGTGCAGCCGGCCGTGAGTCACCAGATCGCGCGGCTGGAACGAGATCTCGGCACGCGGCTGTTCGACCGGTCCCCGCGGCACGTGCGGCTCACGCCGGCCGGTCTGCGCGTGCTGGAGGCCGCCCGGGAGACGCTCGCCGCCGCGGCACGCGTGCGCGTGGTCGCCGGAGAACCCGCTGCCCACCTGCGGATCGGTGTCGCCCCGGGCCTTACCGCGCGGCTGGAACGCGCCGCGGAACTCCTGCTCGACGGGGTCCGGCCCGCTCAGGCCTCGCTCGTGGACCTGCCGGTTCCCGCTCGGCTGGCCGCGGTCCGGGGCGGTGAGCTGGACCTGGCGCTGGTCCGTGGCCCGGTGGAGGCGGACGGCGTCCGCGTGGTGTGGGCGTGGTCCGAGTCGCTGCTGGCGGTGGTGTCCGACGAGCATCCGGCGGCCGGCCTCCCGGTGGTGCGGGCGGCCGATCTGGATCGGGCTGCTCTGCGTCTGCCGGCCCGGGAGGAGGACCCGGCGTTGCACGACGCGGTCACCTCGGCCCTGAACCGGGTCGGTGGGGGAGGGTTGGGTCGGTCGGGCGGTTCGATCCTCAGCGTCTTGATCGAGGTGGGCGGTGGGCAAGGGGCTTGGACGTTGCTGACCGCGGAGCAGTTGGCCGGGTTCGCTGCGCGGCGGGTTCGTGCGTTGCCGCTTGATCCGCCGTTGAGCATCGACGGGCACATCATCGCGTCGCTGCGGACACCGCCGGACTGCGTGTCCTCGTTCGTGCGGGCGTTCACCGACACCCCCACCCCGGAAACCGAGACATGACGAGACGAGCCCAACACGCGCTCAGCGGCCCGGGCGGATATTCGGGGGAGATCACCGAGTCAGAGTGAGCAATTCGTCGATCGCCGAATCTGAACCGTCATTCGTGAGGTACGCGATGGCGAACATCGGTGCGATCACCCAAGCACGCCTTCGGGTCGATCGCGACCAGGCCGCGCGACGGACCGCCGTCCAGGACGTTGCCGAGGTGTAGATCTCCGTGCAGCAAAACGATTCTGGCCTGAGTGTCCAGCAATGCTTCACAGCGCTGGATCGCTCGCTGCCACGCGCGCCGGCCGATCCGCGCCCCGATGGCCGGTTCGGACAGTCTCCGGCCGATCCGGGCGAAGGCCTCGTCGCACCGGCCGCGCAGATCTCGCGACCAGAACGCGGGCGCAGGCACGCCGTGCAGAGCGGCAAGCAGCTCGCCCCACAGGCGCGGCAACGACTCCGGTGGCAGGTCCTCGGCCTCGGTGCCCGGCAGGATCTCTTCCAGCACCATCGCCCCGGCTTCCGCGTCCGCGGACAACACGGCCGGTACCCGGCCCGAAGCCGCGAACACGCGCAGCATCTCCACCTGCTCGGTCAGCAGCGCTCGATCCGGGCTGAGCTTGAGCACTGCCGGCGTTCCGTCACGCCATCGACAGCGCAGGACGACCGACGAGGCCCCGCTCGCGAACAGGTCCCCGAGCACGAGGCCCCACCGGGAGGCCAGCCGCGCGGCGAGGGCCGGGACGTCGGCCAGCCAGCCGGCAGCACCGGGGCCGAAACGATCCACCAACCGCGCGCCGGCGTCTCCGATGTCCACCTCGGCAGTCTGCCCCCGCGCGTGTCGGCACGTGCGTGCGCTGCGGTCGGCGCCACGAGAGGACGCCAGGCAGGGCTGCCCGTCACCGTCGGGTAGTTCCGGAGCGCGGTACTACCTGCCGGGGCGACGCGGCGCGTGGTCGAGCAGGGTTTCGGCGGCCTGGCGGGCGTGACGGCCGTAGTCGGGGTCGTTGAGCACCATCGCGCGGCTCGCGGCGCCGTCGGAGAGGGTGACGAGCTGCTCGGCCAGCGGTTCCGGCTCGTTGATGCCGAGTTCGTCCAGCAGGCCGGTCACCAGGGTGAGCATGAGGATTTTCTGCTCGCGCGCGAAGGCGTGCACGCGGCCGGCGGGGTCGGGGTGCTCGACCGCGGCGTGGATGAACGGGCACCCGTGGACGGTTCCGTCCGGCCACGGGTGCACCGCGAACATCGCGAGGAGCCGGTCACGCGGGGGCAGGTCGTCGCGCCTGAGGGTTTCGAGCAGCGAGTAGCCGGAGCGCAGGAGGTGGTCCAGCTGGGCCAGGACGAGGTCCTCCTTGGTGGGGAAGTGGGCGTACAGGGTCCGCTTGGACACCGGGGCGTGGGCGGCGATGTCCTCCATCGTGGTCGCGGTGATGCCGCGCGCCGCGAACAGGCTGATCGCGGCGGTCACCACGCGTTCCCGGCCGCCCCGGCCGGCTCGGCGTGCCGGTTCGTCGTTCATGCCGCCAACTATACGTCAGCGTTTACATAGCGCGGGATGTTCGCTACGGTCACCCAGGTAAACGTAATCGTGTACTTGAGGAGGAAGCGTGGCGACGGTGACGAGCTTGGCGGAGCGGCTCATCCGGGGTCGGCGCGCGACCAGGGCGTTCCTGCCCGACCCGGTTCCGGACGAGACGATCGAAGCTGTCTTCCGCCTGGCCGGCGCGGCGCCGTCGAACTCCAACGCGCAGCCCTGGCAGGTCGAGGTGGTCAGCGGAGCCGCGCGGGACAACCTCGCCGAAGCGCTCGTGGCCGCGGGCCGGGCAGGCCGGCAGACCGTCGATTTCCCTTACAGCGACGGCATTTACTCGCCGACGCACCAACGACGTCGCGCGGAGTTCGGTGCCGTGGTCTACGAGGCGCTCGGCATCGGCCGCGACGACCGCGAGTTGCGTGCCGCGTATGACACGAAGAGCTTGAGCTTCTACGGCGCGCCCCACGTCGCCCTGCTGTACGCGCCGGAGTCCGGCGACGCGCGGCTGACCGCCGACGTCGGCATGTACGCGCAGACACTGCTGCTGGCCATGGCGGCCTACGGGGTGGCCAGTTGCCCCCAGGCTCTGCTGAGCTTCTACGCCGACACGGTGCGCGAGACGCTCGACGTCACCGGCGGGAAGCTGTTGTTCGGTGTCGCGTTCGGCTACGCCGACCCGACGGCGGCGATCAACTCCGTGACCGTCGGCCGCGAGCCGTTGGAGAAGACGACACGCTTCCACCGCTGACCGTGGCCGCGGCGGTCACAGGGGGTCGTATTCGTCGCCGTTTTCGTGAGCACGTAGTCGGGCGACAGTTCGGCCAGGCACCTGCTCAGGGACGCCAGTAGTTTCCTCGACGGCGATCGAGGAACGACAGACCAATGCGCCACCGGGAAAACCCGGCGTGCCGGGACGCGCCCGCTCACCGGCGCAAGCGGACGTTGGCGTCAGTCGTCGTCGCCCATTACGTCCAGGAGCAGGTCACCCGGTATCGCGAGCAGCCGGCGAAGAAGCGGCCGGTCGAGCTCGATGGCGTGTTCGGTCGCATGTGATGCCGCCAAGCAGAACCAATCAGCCACGTACCCCTGACCGGTCAGCTGCCACAGGGCGTCGGCCTTCGGTTCAAGCCGGTCGAGAAGACGATGAAGATGATCGGCGAGCTCGCCGCCCGGCGGTAGGTCCGACGACAACAGCCACAGCGATCCCCGGCGGACAGCTCCCGAGCGGCGTCCTACCCGGTCCCCGGCTTCGAATTCGTGCGATGGCTTCAGGCCGAGGAGCCGGGTCACGGCTGCGGCGCTTCCGCCGTGATCGCCGGCGAGCCGAAACGTCGCACCGGTCCACACCAGGCCATCATGGCGCGCCAGGCCCCTCCACCGCGAGGCAAATACGGCGGACTTTCGCCGAAGACGTGGGCCGGGTGGAGAATGGGTCGGCGGGGTGTTGTTCCTGCGCCGGGAGGGATGGACGTGGACGACGGCGAAGCGGTGGCGGAGCTGATCGCGGCTCGGCTCCTGTCCTTCGGTGGCAGGGGCTTCACCGGAGCCGTCGACTCGAGTACGGTCGCCTACCGGCACCTGGGCGGCTGGGCGCACGCGCGCTCCCGCTGCTCGACCGCGTGATCGAGGAAGGGACGCCGGCAGGTCGGGCGTACGCGGCGACGCTGGTGAGCGAACTGGATGACCGAGCGGGCCGCGCGGCGTGGGAACGGCTGGCCGACGAATCCGGCTTGATCCGGTACTACCGGGGCTGCGTGTGCGAGGAACTGCCGCTGGGCGAGTACGCCCGTCGCCGCCTTCGGGCGTGCTGACCGGCGCACCCGGATCCTTCAGCCGGGGAAGTCCGCGGACTCGGCGTTCGGTCCGTACAGCGCGATTTTGACCGCTTCCAGCAGCTCCTCGAGGCCGGCCGGCGTGGCGACCCCGTCCGGGCCGGTGAGGGTCCAGGTGCCGGTCCAGGTGACCGTGTACACCTCGTGCCGGTAGTTCTCGAACTCCACGAACAGGTCGTCCCGGCCCTCGCCCCGGGTCACCGTGCCGACCATGGATTTGAGCCCGGCGAAACCGCGTTTCGCCTGGACGGAACCAGTGGCGCCGCGGTAGCGGTATTTCAGGTACGGGGACGGCGGGCGGTCCCAGCGGGTGCCGCGGATGCCGGCGCCGCGACTGTAGCGGTATTCGGCGTCTTGGAGGCTCTCGTCGCCGGCCACCTCGCAGCGGTAGACCGGGATGACCGCCCGGACGGCGTCGTTCATCTCGGCGTCGTCCGGGTACAAGCGGTGCAGGGGCGGGGCGGCCGCGGCTACCGCGTCGAAGCCGTATCCCGGAGGGGAGAAGCCTTCGGCAAGGGTCAGCGGGGCGTCGGTGGTCAGTTCGGTGCTGTGCGAGCGGGCGAAGGACAGCAGCGCGACGGCCAAGCCTTCGTCGTACGAATCCAGTGCGTATGCCTCGAACGCACGCTTGCCGTCGGCATACAGGGCCGCGCTGGAATCGAAGCCGGGGGCGGCCGCCCAGTGCCAGGCGTCGGGCAGGTCGTCGAGAGCGGTGACGCCGGATATCGCCGCGTAGGTTTCGCGTGGGTCCACTGTTCGCCTCCCGATCTGCCTTTGTCAGTGCAAGGTACACGGATGCCGAGGTCCCGGCTCCGTCTCCGCGTAACGGTCGGTGAGCTGCGCGCCTTCGGACGAGTTCTGCGATCGGCCCATGGCTTCCATGTCGTCGGTGTTGTTGTACCAGGCCTTGCGTTCCTCGTCGGTCATGTTGTGGCCCTCGTCGCGCCAGTGCTCCACGACCGGCGGAACGTGCTCGTAGGTCAGGTTCCGGTTGCCGTTCGCGTCGTAGTACGGAATCGGGCGTCTCTGTGCGTCGACCCAGCTCAGCTGGTCGTGTGGAATGCGGGCGCCGCTCGCGTCCCGCGGGACGCCGCCGAGGGCCCGGCCCTCCAGAGTCCACTTGGTCGCCATTTCGTCGTGTGTGGACTGCCAATAGCCGCCGGGGTATTCGGTGCCCCGGTTGTGGACGTGGTCGGCGGGCGGCAGCGCGGGGTCCCTGGCCCATTGCTGGCTCGCCGGGTCCCGGTAGCCGGCCAGGCCCAGTGGGTCGGCGACCGCCAGCGGGTTCGGGACGTAGGTGTAGTGGTTCGCGGACGGGGCCAGCCCGATCGGGTCCGGCGACAGGTAGCGCGCGGTGTGCGGGTCGTAGTAGCGGTGGACGTTGTAGTGCAGCCCGGTTTCGTCGTCGTGGTACTGGCCCGGGAAGCGGAGCGGGCAGCCCGTTCCGTCCGAAGTGGACATGACGATGGTGTTGCCCCACAGGCCGCTGGTCCGGTACCAGGCGACCCGGCCGGACGCGTCGACCAGTTCGGTCGGTGCGCCGATCAGGTCGGCGACGATGGCGTGGAAGCGGGTGTCGACGACCTCGGCGGGCGCGTCCGCCAGCCAGGAGCGGGTGGTTTGCGCGATCGGCTCGGCCGAGCCGCCGCGGTAGTCCCAGGACGTGACGGTGGTCTGGCCGTCGACGGTACGGACGGCTTCGGCCAGGACGCTGCCGTCCCAGGAGAACGTGGTTTCCTCGGCGACGCCGCCGTCGGGGGCGAGGCGCTGCTTGGCGATCCGGCGGCCGAACGGGTCGTAGCGGTACCGCCAGCGGGTGCCGTCCGGCGTGGTGACGCCGATCAGCTGGTCGCGGTCGTTCCAGGCGTACTCGCGGATCCGGCGCCGGCCGGACAGGCTGCGCCGGATTTCCCGGACGACCCGGCCGGCGGCGTCGTACGAGTAGGACGTCCGGCCCGCGCTGCGCAGCAGCACTCCTTCCACCACACGGGGACCGGCCACGTCCGAGGCGTCCTCAGTGGACGGACCGGGTTGTGCGGAGACCAGGTTTCCCAGCGCGTCGTAGGCGTACTGTTCGGTCCAGCCGGCGGCTTGCACGCCGGTGACCCGGCCGCCCGGGGTGAGCGCGAAGGCGCGCGGGCCGTGCACCCGGTCGTCGATCGCGAGCACCTGACCGTCGGCGCGGTAACGGAAGCCGCGTTCCTGCAGCGCGCGATCCGGTTCGCCGGCGGAGAAGAGCGTTTGACCGGTGAGCCGGCCCAGTTCGTCGTGCGTCTGGGCCAGGCTCGCGTTTTCGCCGAGGCGGCGGAGCACCTCCCGGCCTTCCCGGTACTCGAAGGCGACCGTTCCGGCGGTCCCGGTCATCGCGGTTTCCCGGCGCAGCTGGTCGTAGTGCCACCGCGCTTCGACGCCGGACGGGGTGATCCGGCGGACGCGGCGGCCGGTCAGGTCGTACTCGCTGAGCAGCTCCCGGCCGTCGACGGATTCAGCGACCGGGCGGCCGAGCAGGTCGCGTTCGTAGCTCACTTCGACGGCGTCGCCGGCGACCCGCCGCAACCGGCCGCCTTCGTCGTACTCGTAGGCGATGGCCGTTTCGCCGGACGCCTGCCGGATCACCCGGCCGCGGACGTCGCGGGTCAGTTCGGTCACCGCGCCGCCCGCTTCCGCGCGCGAGATCATCGCGCCCATGGCGTCGACCCGGTATTCGAGCGCGCGGCCGGTGAAATCCTGTTCGCCGACCAGGTTTCCGGCGGGATCGTAGCGGTAGGACCAGGTCTGCCCGGCCGGGTTGCGGACGCCGGTGAGCCGCAGTTCGGTGTCGTGGGTGAAGGTGTGCCTGCTGCCGTCCTGGCCGGTGCGCGCGGTGAGCAGGCCGAACGGGCCGCGTTCGAACACCGTGGTCGCGCCGGTGGCCGAGCGGGCCCGGACCAAGCTGCCTTCGAGATCGTAGAACCGTTCCTCGCGGTCGCCGTTGGCGGCGACGTGCCAGGCCAGCGCGCCTTCGCGGGTCCAGCCGTACCGGGTGGTGCGGCCGCGCGGGTCGGTCGCTTCGACCGCCCGGCCGAAGCCGTCGAGCCGGAACGTGGTGGTTTCGCCGTCGGGCGAGGTGATCGACAGCGGGCGTCCGGCGTCGTTGCTGGTGTAGGTCCAGCGGGCGCCGTCCGGTTCGACGGTGGCGGCCAGGTGGCCGCGCTCGTCCAGTTCGCTGGTCGCCACCGCGCCCAGCGGATCCACTGTGGACACGATACGGCCGGCGTCGTCGTAGGTGTGCCGCCAGACCGCGCCGTTCGGCTGGGTCACGGTGACCGGCAGCCGCCAGCGCGGGTCGTACTCGATGGTGAGCGCGGTGCCGTCGGGGTAGCTGATCCTCGTCGGGTCGCCGTTTTCGTCGCGTTCGTAGCGGGTGACCGCCCCGTTCTTGTCCGTGAACGACAGCAGCCGGTGGAACCGGTCGAACTCGGGGCGTTCGGCGCCGCCGTTCGGGTCGACGACCGCGCTGATGTGGTTGTGCTCGTCGTAGTGGTATTCGGTGCGCCGGCCGAGGCTGTCGGTGACGGTGGTGACCCGGGCGGCCAGGTCGTAGCCGAAGGTCGCGTCGAGGTAGCCGTCGAGGCCGGCGCCGCGCACGACGCGTCCGTCCGGGCCGTAATCGTAGGTGTAGCGGTAGCCGGTGCGGTCGGTCCAGGCGACGATCCGGTCCGCGTCGTCGTAGTCGTACTGGTAGGGCGCACCGGTCGAGTTCACGATGCCGGAGAGCCGGCCGCGCCGGTCGTAGCGGAACGACACGATCGGCACGTCTTCGCCGTTCTCACCGCCGCCGAGCAGGCGGTATCCGGCGATGCGGAGACCGTCCGCGCCGTCGACGGTGTCGACGGCGACCCGGTAGCCGCCGGAATGCGTGACCGCGAGCGGCCGCCCGGTTTCGTCGCGCCGGTAGTCGACGCGGTGCCCGCTGCGGTCCGACAGCGAGGCGATCTGCCATTCTCCCGGCACCGTGGGGTGCGCGGCGAACCGGCGGGTCCAGCCCGATTCCTCGTCGACGAGCAGGTAGGTTTCCGCGGCGGCGTCCCAGCTCAACGGCCAGCGGGCGCCGAAGCTCGGCAGCACCGGAGAGCCGTCACGGGCCGGGTGGATGTAGCTGAGCACTTCCGCGTCCGCGCCGTAGTACCGGACGAAGTCGTCGGTCAGCACCAGTCGCTGGTCCACTGTGGACGCCCAGCCGGGGCCGAAGGACCGGCCGTCGGCGTAGCCGGAGGCGTACGCGCGGTTCAGCACCAGCGGCAGCAGCCCGGGCAGCTCGACGTCGGTGCCCGCGGTGATCATCTGGCCGGACACCGTGTCGACCGGGTCGCCGCCCTTGCCGTCGCAGCCGCCGGTGCCCTCGGACTTCTGCCCGCCGGCCGCCTCCGGATCGTGCCCGCCGGGCGCGTTCGGGTCGGCGCCGTGGTTTCCGGGCGGCGCGCCGTCGGGGACGCCGCCGTCCGGCTCCGGCGCGGACGACGGCGAGGTGCTCTCGTGCGGGGCGCCCGGTTCGTGCGGGGCGGCGTGCCCGGGTTCGGCCGACGAGACGTGCGTGCCGCCTTCGCCGGGACGTCCGTGCAGCTCGGACATCACCTTCTTGACCGCGGCGAAGATCTCTTCGAGCTTCGACATCAGCGGCCGCAGCTTCTCGACCGAATTGATCAGCTTCTTGACCAGCGCGCCGATCTTCTCGATCCACGCCGAGACCTGCTCGACCACCTGCGCCACCACGACCGGCGTGCCGAGCCCGAGCGAGCAGACCTCCTCCAGCGCGTCCTGGATGAAGTCGCCGACCGCCTGGGTGATCATGTCGCGGACCATGGCGCGCACCGCGGCGGTGAGCACCCCGACGATCTCCACCACGGTGCTGATCCCGCTCGCGCAGGTCGCGGCCGCGTCGAGGTGGTCGATCTTGTTCTTGACGTTCGCGCGGTAGGCGTCCGCGGCCTGGCCGGTCCAGTGCGCGGTGTCCTTCCGCACGCTGTCGCCGAGGTCTTTGGCCGCCTTCTCCACGGCCTTGGCGATGTTGCCCCAGGTCTGCGCGTAAGCGGTGATCTGGTCGGCGTCGCCGGCCAGCTGGTTCAGCGCGTCCTGCAACGGCTGGACGTGCTCGATCAGCCAGTTGAGGCCGTAGGAGATGAGCGTGCCGACCGGGTTCATCGCGATGGTCAGCAGGTCCATCGCGGTGCCGAGCGCCGCGATGCCGCCCTCGATCCACGAACCGGACTTGATGCCGTCGTAGGCGCCGATCGCGTCGTCGAGGACGTTGACGCCGGTGTGCCAGGTCGTCGAGTCCTGTTTGGCGGCGACCAGCGGATTGCTCACGCCAGGTCCTTGCCGAGCCCGGTGATCCGCTGCGCGTGCGCCTGTTCGGCGTCCCGGTAGGTCTTCGCCGCCTGCCGGATCGACTGCGACAGCGTGCCCATGGCCTGCTGCGCGGCGCCGAGGGTGAGCAGGCCGGGAGCGCTGACCCCGAGCACCATCGGCACGAAGAGCGGGCCGCAGATCAGGCCGTACGCCTGCACACCCATGGTGACCTGCTCGGCCGCCGCGAGCGCCTGCCCCAGGGTCTGCCCGACCTGCTCCACCGCTTTCGCGTGGGTGAGCAGTTCGTCCGGGCGGACTTGGTAGCCGCCGCCGTTCGCCGCACCGTCCGGCATGGTCGCCTCCCCGTTCCGGCTATTCGCGGATCATGACCGGGCCGCCGAAGCCCTCGTCGTCATCGTCGGGCGGGGCCTTCGGGCGCGGCCGCGGTGGTGGCGGCGTGGCTTCGGGCTCGTCGGCGAGCCGGCCGAGCCGGGCGGCCGGCTCCGGCGGAGTCTCGTCCGGCTCGGGTTCCGGCTCCGGGAACTTCGCCCGGTAGCTGCCGACGATGGTCTCGCGGGTCTGCGGATCGTCGCCGATGGTGTCCGCCATGACCTCGCCGAGCCGGTCCGGCAGCTTCGCCTGCGCGGTGCGCAGCGCGGACAGCACGGCCTTCGCGACCTGACCGCCGGACATTTCCCGGACGCGGTCGGTGATCCGCAGGTCGGTGACGTTGCCGGCGGAATCGACGGTGACCGTGGCGGTGCCGTCCTTGCTGGCCGCCGAAACCGAGACCTGCTCGACGGCCTGCTGCATCGCGCGGTAGCGCTGCGCTTTCAGCTTCGCTCGCGCGACCAACTGGTCGACGCGAGCCTCCGCATTCTCCGCATTGTCCGATATCGGGTCGCTCATCCGGTTGTTCCCCCGCCGTCGCCGAGTCGGGTACGAGGTAACCATCGAAATCGAACCGGCGTGCGGCGGATGTTCCGGAATTAAGCCGAATGGCGCACGCGGAACGGGCGATGACTCCTTGCTCGATCGACGTCGAAAGTCCATTGCGCACCGTCTCGGCGGAGTGCGCCGAACTGCGGTTCAAGCGTTCGCTGGAAGGGCCACGCTTCGAGCGGACCCCGTGACTGACGGCGGGCCGTCTCCCCCGAACAGGGGAGACGGCCCGCCGGTGGGAACTCCGGGCTCAGCCGCGGGCCGCGGCCACCGCGGCCGCGGCCGGCTGGTCGGCGGCAGGCGGCATCAGCTTCGGGTACTCCTTCTGGAACTTCTCGATCATCGTGGCGGACGGGACGATCCGGTTCGGGTTGGCCTGGCTCGTCGCCTGCTTCTCGCCCCAGGCGCCGGCGGCCTTGCGCTGGTCGGGGGTGCCGTGGCTGTGGAAGCAGTCGCCGATGGAGGCGTCCAGGTAGGTGACCTCCTGCTGGGTGCGGGCGTCCCACCCGAAACCCTTGGCGTGCGCGACGAAATAGCCGCCGTAGGCGTCGGGACCCATCTCGGAGGACTCGTTGCGCGGGTAGTTGTCGTGGGCGAAGTCGACCTGGTGGCCGTACTCGTGGCCGACCACGGACTCCACCGAGACGTCGACGAACCCGAGGATGGCGACGGTGTCCAGCAGGCCGTCACCGAGCGCCACGCGCTTGCCGCCGAGGCTGCCGGCCGGGGCGGAGAACGCGTTCAGGGTGAGCAGCGGGTTGCGGCCGCCCTGCAGGGCCGGCACTTCGTAGAGCACCTTGGTGGCGAGTGCGGCGGCGTCCTTCACCTTCGCCGGCGCGAGGCCCAGGCCGAAGGTCTGCGCCATCTTCGCCTGGCTGCCGAGATCGGTGCCCTTCCAGGCGACGAGCTGGATGTTCCAGCTCTCGATGTCCCAGAAGGCGCGCAGCTTGTCGATCGTGGCGGTGGCGCGCGGGGAGTACTGGCCGTCGGTGCCGAAGACCTGCGGGGTCTTGTCGGACGCGACGCCCTGGACGTAGAGCTGGCTGAGCCCCGAAAGCGCGTCGAGCGCCCGCCCCTCGAGCGGGGTGAGCCGGGACGCGAGGTTGTTCGCGTAGGTCAGCAGCGAGCCCTCGGTGCAGCCCGGGATCGGGCCGTCCGCGGCCTGGCTCTGGGGGCCGATCTTCGGGATGGGCGACTCGATGAGCCGGTCGACGTCGCGCAGCGCGCTCGCGGGCAGGCCGTTGTAGAGGTCGATGACGTCCTGGTACAGCTGCGCGACGTCCTGTTCGACGGTGGATGGCGCGGCCGCGGCCGCGGGAACGGCCGTGGCGAGCGCGAGCGCCGCCACGGTGCCCGCTGCCATGAACGTTCTGCCGAGGAATCCGGTCCGGTTGGGCAAGGTGGTCCCCTCTTCTGTTCCGGTTCAAGATCACGAAGCACCGCCACAGTAGGGCGGTCGTTGACGGTGAAACCGGCGCCGGGACAGGAACCCCGAAATGGCTCACGTCTTTCGGAGGGTTTTCGCCGCGCCGGCATCGGCCGAAAGTACTAGGAGCGGCCGCGTATTGCGGTGGCTCGACTACCTCGCCGCAGGCCGGACGCTGGGGAAACGCGTCTGCCACGAAACAATTTCTGCCAGATCCATGGTGCGGCCGCGGAAACCGATCGCGCCCTGAACCGCTCGGCCCGGGTCGACGTCGAATTCCCTGCCCGGCGGTCGTTTCCCTCGCCCGGCTGGTGCCGGGTCGCCGGCTGCCGACCGGCCGCGCGGCAAAGCTCGCTCACTCCGGGACGCGCGCCGCCGCGGTGCACCTGGCCCGTTCGCACGGCAAACTGCGGAGCCAGGCGCGCGACGAGCGGCGCGCGAGCACCGGCTAGGGTGACCGCGTGAGCGTGCCTCGGCGTCCTTCGGCCCGGGTGGCCGACTTCCCGATGTTCCTGATCGAGAGCCACGGTGACGAGGCGGACGCCGGTGCCCGGGACACGATCGGGGGCCACCCGATCCTCCCGGCCACCGAGAGCTGGCCGACGTGCCGGTGCGGCGAGCGGATGGTCCTGTTCTTCCAGGTCGACATCCCGCCGGACGTCCCGGATTTCGGCGGTGACCACCTTCTGGTGTTCCAGTGCCCCTCGGACAACGAAGCGGTCGGGGTCGAGGGCGGCCGTGACCGGCTTCCGGAACGGTACTGGGACGTTCCGCCGGTCTGGGGCGAGCCAGGAGCGTTCTGGCGGATCCTGCTGCACCGGGACGGGACGGAGCCGGCCGGCGATGCCGAACCGCACCTTCGGCCGTACCGGCTCTCCCTCCGTCCCGGCACCGAAGAGGTCACCGTCTGGAAACCGGAGTCCGACCCCGTCGAGCGCCGGGTCGGCCGGTCCGAGTTCAAGATCGGCGGCGTCCCGAGCTGGGCGCAGGACCCGGAGTCCTATCGGTGCGCCTGCGGCGCCGAACTGGTGTACCTGTGCCAGATCCCGCTCGACCAGGGCTTCGAAAAGCACGCGGACCAGCCCGAGCAACCCGGCACGTTCAGCTCCGAGCACTACGGGCTGTTCCTCGGCAACGAGGTCTACGTCCTCGCCTGCCCGGCGCACTGCCACCCGGCGGCGGCCTGGCCGGTGACGCAGAACTGATCCCCGGGCTCGCGGGACCGGCTCCGAGAGATCGGATCGTTACGCAACTTCGCATGGGGGTAGGACGTCTTGGAGGGCGTGAGAGTGATCCGCATCGCCGGGCTCGGCCTGGTGGCCGTACTGCTGGCCGCATGTAGTGGACAAACCGAGACCGGGGGGACCGCACAGGCGGTCGGGGCCGTCGGCGCGGCCGGGACGGCGACACAGCCCGGGGTACCCGCCGCGACGGTGGCGTTCGGGGGCGGCGACCAGCTGAGCCCGAAGGACCCGATCGTCGTCAAGGCCTCAGGTGGCACGTTGCAGGCGGTCACGGTCACGAACCCGCAGACCGGCAACGCCGTCAAGGGCGAACTCTCGGCGGACAAGACGACCTGGACCAGCAACGATCGCCTCCGGTACGGGGCCACCTACCAGGCGGTCGCCACCGCGGTGAACCCGGCGGGCGCGGCGAGCGAGCAGCGCGGGGAAGTCCACACGCTCAAGCCGTCCGGGGTCGCCACCGCTTCGCTGTTCCAGCCGTCGTCGGGCGATTTCGGCGTCGGCCTGGTCCTCGGCCTGAAGTTCGACCACGACATCACCGACAAGGCCACGGTGGAGAAGTCCTTCAAGGTGACGTCTTCGCCCGCCCAGGACGGCGGCTGGTACTGGGTGGGCAAGCGCGAAGTGCACTTCCGGCCCAAGGAGTACTGGAAGGCCGGCTCGACCGTGAAGCTCGAGACCACGACCTTCGGCATGCCGATCGGGGGCGGCGTGTACGGCGGCCAGGACGTCTCGGCCACCTACAAGGTGCACGACTCCTGGATCGCCAAGGCGGACGGCAAGACGCACCAGATGAAGGCGTTCCACAACGGGCAGCTGGTGAAGACCGCGCCGATCAGCATGGGCAAGACCGTCGACACCCCGCCGCGGGGCCCGACGCCGACCTTCAACGGCACGCACACCGTGCTGTCGAAGGTGGACCACACGATCATGGACTCCTGCAGCTACGGCGTGTGCGAGGGCGACCCCGGCTACTACAAGGCGCCGGAGAACTGAGACGTCCGGATCTCCAACGACGGCGAGTACCTGCACGAGAACCTGAAGACGGTCGGCGTGCAGGGCAGCGACAACGTCTCCAACGGCTGCCTCAACATGAACACCGAGAACGCCAAGTGGTTCTTCGACAACTTCAACGCCGGCGACGTCGTCGAGGTCACCAACTCGGGCGGCCCGCAGCTGTCGATCAACAACGGCCATGGGGACTGGGCCATCAGCTGGAGCGCCTGGCAGGCCGGCAGCGCCCTGCGCGGCTGAGCCGCGACCACCGCCGCGGCGGTGGTCGCGGTCACCTTCACCTGACCGCCGGAACTCAGAGGCCCATGCCGGCGCCGAGGCTGTCCAACGCCTTCTGGACCAGGGCCTGGGCGTTGGCGTTCAGGGCGGAGTTCGCGCCGTTCACGACCCACGACGAGCCGGAGAAGATCACCACGGTCACGCCGTTGTCGACGCCGCCCGTGGTGCCGCTGCTGGGGATGCCGAGCGACGAGGCCGCCTTCACCGACGCCTCGCCGAGTTCGCGGGAGTCGTTGTCCGAAGTGGTCTGGTCGTTGCCCGTCTGGGTGTCGCCGAAGATCGCGCCGATCACCTTGCTCTTGTAGAACATCAGCGCGAACTGACGGCCCTTGATGCCGTGCTCCTTGTAGAAGAAGTGCGGGCACGGGCTCTTGCGGTCGTAGCAGTCGTCACCCAGGACGTAGAACGGCACGTGGTGCGCGGCCAGCTGGGCGCCGTTGCTGTCCTGGAAGGTCGTCTCGTCCTGGTGGTCCGGGTCGGAGTCGGGGTCACTGCCGTCGTCGTCCACGGCCAGCGACGAGCTGTAGGCGTAGACGCCCGACGACACCTGGAACACGTTCACGTTCTGGGACCGCGTCATGGTGTTGATGTGGGGCTTGGAGTTGACCTTGTGCGCGGTCGTGCTGTTCTTCTGGACACCGGCCAGTACCTCGGCGGCGGTGTACGTCTTGTCCGCCGTGGCCGGGGAAGTGGTGGCCGCGTCGGCGGCTTTGACGCCGAGCGGCGGCGCGATGAGCGTCAGAGCCGCGGCGGCTACCACGGCGAAGCGCTTGCGGGATGACATGGGCGGGACCCTCCACTCTTAGTTAGGAAAGTTACCTAACATAGGGAACCACCTGTGAGCCCGGACACGTGAGATTTTTACCAACATTTTGGAGAAATGTTCCGCTCTTCGGGGCACGCAGGCGCTTCCGGGTAGCCCGCGGGAATTCGGGTATCCGTCCGGCATGACTTCCCAAGAAGAGCGCCGCCCGGGTGACACCGGTATGTCCGAAGAAGACGAATCCGCCGAGCACCGGACCCTGGACCGGGGCCTCGCCCCGCCATCGGTGGAACCCGAGATCACCTCGACCGAGCCGCTCGACCGGGGGCTCGCCCCGCCCGACGAGGACCCGGTCGAGTAGGGATTCTCTTGTGGTGCACCGCAACGGCACCACGGGCACGTCCGGAGCGACGCGGTGGCGGTCACCCCGGCTGGGGTGACCGCACGCAGAACTCGTTGCCGTCCGGATCCGTCAGGACGACGGTGCCGTCTTCGCGGGCGTCGAGGCGAGCAGCGCCGAGGGCGATCAGCTCGTCGACCACTGCCCGCTGGTCGCCGTCCGCCGGGAGCAGCTCGAAGCGCGGCCGGTTCGGCTCCACGGGCGCACTATCCCACGTGTCCCATGCGACTTTCGTGCCGCCGCGCGGTGACTGGATGGCGGTCTGCTCGCCCCGGTCCCACACCAGGGGCCAGCCCAGCGCCCTGCTCCAGAACAGGCCGGCCTGCCGGGTGCCGGCGCAGGTGAGCTCGCCCAGCGGGCCGCACCCGGCGAGGTAGCCGTTGCCGGGCGCGATCACGCAGAACTCGTAGCCCGCCGGGTCCGCCAGGACGACGTGTCCCTCCTCGGGCCGCTGCCCGACGTCGACGTGGCGGCCGCCGAGCCTGACCGCCGTGGCCACCGTGTGCCGCTGGTCGTCGAGGTCGGCGCTGGTCAGGTGCAGGTGCATCCGGTTCGCGCCGAGCCGGCCCGCGCGGCCCGGGACGAACCGCAGGCCGAGCTGGGTGTCCCCGCCCGGTAACAGCACACCGCCGTCATCCTCGACGACCTCCCGGCCGAGCAGGCCGGCCCAGAAGCGTGCCGGCCCGGCCGGGTCGTCCGCCTCGAAGGTCACCGCCAGCAGTCGCGAACGCATCATCGGAACATAGACACCGCCCCGGTGGGCGGCAAGGCGATATCGAACGGGCGGAAAAGCGCTCGGCGGGCCTGAGCGGCTATCCGCGCTGGGCCAGCAAGAGGTCCCGGGTCAGTTCGAGGTGCCCGCGGTGCTGGGCGAGCTCTTCGTAGACGTGCAGCAGCGCCATGCCCTGGTTCGCGCCGATCGGGGTGTCGCGGTACTTCGGCGGGGCGTCCCGGCGGCACGGATCCGGCGGGACGGCCGCCGCCACGTCGTCCGCGAACCGGTCGCGGACGGCGTGCAGCCGCTCGAGCAGTGCGGAAACCGTTCCGGTGGCGGTGAACTCCGCCGCACGGTCGCGCGGCACGTCGCGGCCGCCGACGATCTGGCCGCCCCAGAAGGACATCACGCCGAGGCAGTGGTTGACGATCCCGTACGGCGAATTGGCGCCCGGCAGGTCCGGGCGCCGGTTCGCCAGGTCGTCGCCGAGGCCGGTGAGCACGGCGGCCATGCCGTCCAGCGCGCGGTCGACGAAGTGCAGGTACCCCTCCGCGGTGATCACGCGGGGGAGCGTACCGCCGGGTGGCCCAGCACCTCCGCGACAGCCGCTTCGACGACGGCAAGGTCCTGCTCGCCGGTACCGCCGCTCGCGCCGATGCCCCCGGTGACCACGCCGTCCTCGACGATCGGCAGGCCGCCCCGGCCGAGCATCACCCGGCCGCCGGTGGCCACGCTGATCGACGTCGTGAACTGGACCCGGCCGTCGAACACCGCGGCGACCTCGGCCGACGGGCGCGCGAACGGGGTGCCGTCCGCCTGCGCGAACGCCACCAGCGCGCCGCCGGTGTCGACCACGGCGATCGCCATCGGCACCGGCGCTTCCGCGCGGGCCGCTTGCACCAGCGCCAGCGCGACTTCGAGGCGCACTCCGGTCATGACGCGCTCCTCGTCAGGCCGCCGTCGACGTAGGTGGTCGTGCCCGTCACGTACGAGGCCCGCGGCGAGGCCAGGAACGCGGCGACGTCGGCGAACTCCCGGACGCTTCCCCAGCGCCGCAACGGAATCTCCGCGGCCAGGTGCGGCGGCACCCCGTCCGGGTACACGACGTCCCGGCGCGGGGTGGCGATGCGTCCCGGCGCCAGGGTGTTGACGGTGATCCCGTCCGGTCCCAGCTCGGCCGCCAGCGTCTTCAGGTACCCGTGGATCCCGGGCCGGACCGCGTTGGAGGCGGCCATCCGCGGGGTGGGCTCCCGGACCCCGTTCGTGGTGATCGCCAGGATCCGGCCGCTCGGACTGCGCCGCAGGTGCCCGACACCCGCCTGGACCAGGCGGACGAGCGGGAGCAGCACCAGTTCGGCGGCCTCGACGACGAGCTCGGCCGTCAAGCCGAGTGCGTTGACCGGACGCGGGCCGCCGCTGTTCCACAGCACTATGTCCAGCCCGCCGAACCGCGCCACGGTCTCCGCGACCACGCGCGCGGGTTCGTCCGGCCGGCTCAGGTCCGCCGGGACCGCGTGCGCGCCGAGCCTCGCGGCGTGCCCGGCGAGGACGTCGACGCGTCTCGCGGTCATGACGACGTTGGCGCCCTCCGCCGCCAGGACCTCCGCGACGCCCAGGCCCATTCCGGACGACGAGCCGCTGACGAGGGCGGTCTTGCCCGTCAGTTCCAGGTTCACGGCGCTTCTCCTTCGACCCGCTCCCTCATGCGGGCGAAGGTATCTTCGGGAGGTCGGTATCTTCAACGAAACCCGGAGGAACCAGGCATGGGCACAGCTCACGACCTGCTCGCCGCCCGGTGCCCGAGCCGGGACGTGCTCAACCGGGTCGGCGCGCGCTGGGTGCCGACCGTGCTCACCGCCCTGGAGCCCGGGCCGATGCGGTTCACCGAGCTCAAGAAGGTCGTCGAGGGCGTGACCGCCAAGGCGCTGACCGAAACGCTGCGGGCCCTGGAGTGCGACGGGATCGTCGACCGGGTCGAGACCCCGTCGGTGACACCGCCGAAAGTGGACTACTCGCTGACGCCGCTCGGGCGTTCGCTGCTCGAAGCGCTGGACCCGGTGCGGGACTGGGCCGAGCGGCACGCCGGCGACATCGCCGAGGCGCGCCGCCGGTATTCGCAGTCGGCGGTTCACCCTCGGTAATCCCGTGGTCGTCGCGGCGGATCGCGGCCACCATAGGGCGGCATGGCGTTCACCGAACCACCTGATCCCGGCCACGCCCGCACGCTGGCCGAGCTCATCACCCGGTTGCGGCTGCTCAAGGCGTGGGCGGGCGGCCCGTCGTACGCCCAGATCGCCGACGGCGTGAACCGGCTCTGGACGGCGGCCGGGCGCCCGCCCGCCGAGCGGACCGCCCGCACGACCGTCGCCGACTGCTTCAACACCGGCCGCGCGCGGCCCAACACCGATCTGCTGCTGGCCGTCGTCGAGGTGCTGAACCCGGACCCGGGTTACGTCGCGCACTGGCAGGACATGCTGCGGGTGGTCCGCAGCCGCGCGGAGGCGGCGACCTTCGTGCAGGCGCAGCTCGGCCTGCCCGAAGCGATCCCGCACTTCACCGGGCGCCGGGCGGAGCTCGCGCGGCTGTGCGCGGCGCTCGGCGACGCCGCGGGCGGGCAGGCGTCGGCGATCGCGGGCATGGCCGGGGTCGGCAAGACCGGGCTGGCCGTGCACGCCGGCCACGAGCTGATGCGCGCCGGCCGGTTCGACAACGCGCTCTTCGTCAACCTGCGCGGCTTCCACCCGGATCCCGGGCAGCCGCCGGTGGATCCGGCCGCGGTGCTCGACTCCTTCCTGCGGCTGCTCGGGGTACCCGGGCACGCCGTGCCCGCCGACCTGCCGGGCAAGGAGCGGGTGTACCGGGAGCGCTCGGCCGGGCGGCGCCTGCTGGTCGTGCTCGACAACGCGCACAGCGAGGACCAAGTCCGGCCGCTGCTGCCCGACGAGCGGGGCGGGCCGGTGCTCGTCACCAGCCGGCTGGTGCTGGACGGGCTGGCCGGTGCGACGCACCTGCGGCTGGACGTGCTGAGCCCGGACGAGGCGCTGGCCTACCTGCGCCTGACCGTCGGCTCGGAGCGGGTCGAGAAGGAGCCCGGCGTGGCCCGGCGGATCACCGCCGAGCTCGGCCGGCTGCCGCTCACGCTGAACCTGGCCGCGTTGCGGATGACCGCGCCCGCCCACCGGTCGTGGCTGCTGGCCGACCACCTGGAGCGGCTCGAGCAGCGGCGGGCGCACCTGCGCCTGGACGACGCCGTGGACGCGTCGATCAGCCTGTCCTACGACCACCTCGGCGAGCCGGAACGGCGGGCCCTGCGGCTGCTCGCGCTGGCTCCGGGCGCGGACCTGGACGTCCACGGCATCGCCGCGCTCACCGGCACCGGCCTGGCGGAGGCGACCCGGACCGCGGACCGGCTCGTCGCGGCGAGCCTGGTGCGGCGCCGCGAGGCGGACCGGTTCGAGCTCCACGACCTCATCCGCGCGTTCGGGATGGCGCGGGCCGAGGACGAGGACGTCTCCTCCGGCCGGCGGGCCGCGTTGGCGCGGCTGCTCGACTACTACGCGTTCGCCTCCGCCACCGCGATGGACCAGTACGCGCCGCGCGTGCGGGACCACCGGCCGCGCGTGCCCGACCCCGGCCTGCCGATCCCGCCGCTGACCGACCGCGGGTCGGCGGCGGCGTGGCTGGAAGCCGAACGGGCCAACCTGGTCAGCGCCGGGCTGCACGGGGTGGCGTCGGGCCACGCGGGACTGCTGTCGCGGATCCTGTTCCGGTACCTGCAGACCGGCGGTTACATCCGGGAGGCGCTGGCGCTGCACACGAGCGCGATGGAGTCGGCGGACCCGGTCGCCCGCGGGCACGCGCTGGTGAGCCTCGGTGCCACCCACAGCCAGGTCGGCCGCTACGACGTCGCGAGGCGGTTCGCCGAACAGGCGCTGGACTGCTTCCGCGGCGCCGAAGACCGGTCCGGCGAGTGCCGGGCGCTCGGCACGCTGGGCGCGATCGCCTCCTGGAACGCCGACTTCGCGCGCTCGGCGGGCTTCCTGCGGGGAGCGCTGAGCCTGGCCCGCGAGATCGGTGCCCGGGCGGGCGAACGCACCGCGCTCACCAACCTCGGTTACGTCTACGGCCGGCTGGGCCGGTACGCCGAGGCGCTGGAGAGCCACACGAAGGCGCTCGCCATCGACCAGCAGACCGGCGACCTGAGCGACATGGGCCGCACCCTGCTCAACATCGGCGACACGCACCTGCGCACCGGCCGGCACGAGGAGGCGTGCGGCTTCTTCCACCGCGCGACGGCCATCGCCGAGCAGGCGGCCGACCGGGACCTGCACCTGGAAGCGTTGCTGTGCCTCGCGGACGTGTCCCTGGAACTCGGCCGCCCCGCCCACGCCCGGACGGCGCACGAGTCCGCGCTCGCGATGGCAGCCGACCTCGGCATCCTGCACCAGGCCGCCCGCGCGCACCTCGGCCTGGCCCGGGCCCTGACGGCGATGAGCGACCCGGCGCAAGCCCGGCACCACTGGCTGACGGCCCGCGAGCACCACCGCGAGCTGGGCCTGCCGGACCCGGAGGACCTCACCGCGGACACCGGCCGCCCGGTCACAGCCGGCGGCTGAGGCCGCGACGACGACCTCCCGCCGCGGCTCACCTCGACGACCCTCCCGGCCCACCGCCACCGCCCGCCCCACCGACCCCCAACCCGCCCCGGCCGGACGCCACACGTACCCGACTGGACGACACACGTACCCGCCTGGACGACACGTGTACTCGGCCGACCGACATGCCCGGCCTGGCCGGACGACACGGTGCCTGGCCGGGGCGACTCGCATACCCGACTGGACGACTCGCGTACCTGGTTGGACGACTCGCGTACCTGGTTGGACGACACGCGTACCTGGCTGGACGACACGCGTGCTCGGCCGACCGACATGCCCGCCCTGCCGGACGACAGGGGTGCCTGGCCGGGGCGACTCGCGTACCCGACTGGACGACTCGCGTACCTGGTTGGACGACTCGCGTACTCGGCTGGACGACACGCGGGAACCTCGGTCGGGGCGTCGTGTCGTCCACCTGGGTGCGCGTGTCGTCCGGCCAGGTACGCGTGTCGTCCGCGGGGGTACGGCGAGGGGCGTGGGCCGGTCGGGTGGCTGGGCGTCGGTGGTGACCACCAGGGCGGTGAGGCCGGGTGGGCGTCCGGGTTCGTCCGGGATTGCTGCCGTCAGGGGGCAGCGGCGGCGATGCTCGCGGCCGGTGCGGGACGGCCGGAAGCGGCTCCGCACCTGGCCGGACATCCACTCCTCGAAGGGAGACACCATGCGGCGCCTCGTTGACCGCGTGCTCGACCGGATCGTGCCCAACGCGCAGGCCTCCGCCTGCGCGGGCGGCTACTTCTGCAACAGCGCGGGCCACCCCGGGTACTGGTACCGGTTCTGCTGCCCGCAGACCGGCTGCGAATGGTCCAAGGTCCGCAGCACCTGCTGACCCGGTCCCGGACGCACCGGGCGGTGCCCGCGACAAGCGGGCACCGCCCGGCGAGGGAAGGAGTGACATGGAGTACCTCCGTGCGGCCTGCGCGGCGCTGGTCGCCGTGGTGTTCGCCGTCTCTTCGGTGTCGAAGCTCCGGGACTTCCGCGGGTTCGCCCGGTCGGTGCCCGCGCTGGTGCCGATGCCCGCGTACGCGGTCCTGCCCGTGTCGGTGGCCGTCGTGGGCGCCGAAGCGGGCGCCGCGGTGCTCGTGGTCGTGCCGGCCACCGCCACCGCGGGCTTTCTCCTCGCTTCGCTGCTGCTACTGGCTTTCGCCGCCGCCATCGGCACCGCGCTGCGTCGCGGGCGGCCCGCGGCGTGCCGCTGCTTCGGCGCGGCCGACACCCCGGTCGGCCCGCGCCACCTGGCCCGCAACACCCTGCTGCTCTGCTTCGCCGTCCTCGGTGCGCTCGCGCCGGGGGGCCTGCCCTCCGTCGCCGGGGCCGCCGTCGCGGTCGCGGCGGGCGGGGTGGCAGCCGTACTCGTCATCGCGATGGACGACATCGCCGTCGTGTTCGCAAGGAGTTCCTGATGCCCGTCGTCGTCGCCGCCCTGGTGCTGGTCGGCCTGGTGTGCCTGCTGAACCTGTTCCTGACCGTCGGGATCCTGCGCCGGATGCGCGCGCAGGCCACCGCGGGGTCCGGGTCGCTCTTCGCGCTGCGGCCCGGTTCGGCCGTCGGCGAGTTCGCCGCCACCACGACCGAAGGCGAGACCGTCACCGCCGCGGCGCTGGAGGGCACGGTCGCGTTCTTCTCCGCCGACTGCCCGGCCTGCCACGACACCCTCCCGGACTTCCTCGCCTACGCCCGCGAACAGGGCCGTGACCGCGTCCTGGCCGTCGTCGGCGGGGACGACGCCGACACCGTGCGCGCGCTCGCCGAGGTCGCGCGGGTGGTGCCGGCGGAGCTGGACGGCGGCCCGGTCGCCGCCGCGTTCCGCAACACCTGGACACCCGCGCTGTACGTCGTGGCCGGCGGGCGGGTGGTCGCGACCGCGGGCCGGGTGCACGAGCTGACCGTGCCCGCCGGCCGGTGACGGTGCGCGAGCCGGACCGGCGGATCGGCGCGGGCCAGGTGCGGGCGGCGGGCGCGGCCGCCGCCGCGCTGCTGTGGCGGTCCGGCCCGGCGCGGCTGACCGGGCTGCTGGTCATGACGGCGGCCGCGGCCACGGCGCCGATCGCCACCGCCTGGCTGACCAAGCTCGTCCTCGACCGGCTCGTCTCGCGCACCGGCGCGGTCGGCGGCCTCGCCGTGGCGCTGGCGTTCGCCGGGCTCGCCGTCGCCGCGCTGCCCGTGGTGGCCCACTTCGTCCGCGCGCAGATCGGCCGCGCGGCGAGCACCGTGGCCACCGACGGGCTGTTCGCCGCGCTGGGCCGCCAGGTCGGGTTGCGCACCTTCGAAAACCCCGCCTACCAGGACCGGTTGCGGCTGGCCCAGGAGAGCTGCGGCCGGATGCCGGAGATCGTCGACGGCGTCGGCGGCACGCTCAGCGGGTCACTTTCGCTGGTCGGGTTCCTCGGGTCGCTGTTCGTGCTGAGCCCGGCGATGACCGGCGTGGTGCTGGCCGCCGCGATCCCCGCGCTGCTCGCCGAGCTCCTGCTGGCCCGGCGCCGCGCCGCGGTGGAATGGCGCGTCGAGCGGTTCGCCCGGCGCGAGTTCTTCTACAGCCAGCTGCTCACCGGCATCCCCGCCGCGACCGAGATCCGGCTGTTCGGCATCGGGGCGTTCCTGCGCGCCCGGCTGATGGACGAGCGCCGCAGCGCCAACGAAGCCCAGCGCCGCATGGACGAACGCGAGCTGCGGACCATGGGCGGCTTGACGGCGCTGAGCGCGGCGGTCGCCGGTGCGGGGCTGTGGTGGGCGATCACGTCGGCGCGTGACGGGTCGCTGAGCGCCGGCGACGTGTCGATGTTCGTGGCCGCCGTCGCCGGAGTGCAGGCCGCGCTGGGCACGCTGGCGTCGTCGATCGCCAACGGCCAGGCCCGGCTGCTGTCGTTCGCGCACTACGTCGCCGTGGTCCGCGCGGAACCCGACCTGCCGAGCGGTTCCGGGAACGCGGCACCCGCGTTGCGGCAGGGGCTCGAGCTGCGCGACGTGTGGTTCCGGTACAGCGACGACCACCCGTGGGTGCTGCGCGGGGTGGACCTCACCATCCCGCACGGCGCGGCGGTCGCCCTCGTCGGGCTCAACGGCGCGGGCAAGAGCACGCTCGTGAAGCTGTTGTGCCGCATGTACGACCCGACGCGCGGGCGGATCCTCTGGGACGGCGTCGACCTGCGCGACATCCCGCCCGCCTTGCTGCGCGAGCGGATCAGCGCCGTGTTCCAGGACCACATGAACTACGACATGACCGCGGCCGAGAACATCGGGCTCGGCGAGCCGGCCGCGATGAACGACCGCGCCCGGCTGGTGGACGCCGCGACGCGGGCGGGCGCGCACGACCGGATCGCCGCTCTGCCACGGGGTTACGACACGCCGCTCACCCGGATCTTCGAGATCGGCACCGACACCGAGGACGCGGCGACCGGGGTGGTGCTTTCCGGCGGGCAGTGGCAGCGCCTGGCGCTGGCCCGCTCGCTCGTCCGGGAGGGACGCGACCTGATGATCCTCGACGAGCCGAGCTCCGGTCTCGACCCGGAGGCCGAACACGAGGTGCACGCGCGCATCCGCGAGCACCGGCGCGGCCGCACGAGCCTGCTCATCTCCCACCGGCTGAGCGCGGTGCGCGACGCCGACCGCATCGCCGTGCTCGAGGACGGCCGGGTCGGCGAGCTGGGCACGCACGACAGCCTGCTCGCCGACGGCCGCGGCTACGCCCGCCTGTTCCGCCTGCAGGCCGACGGTTACCAGGCCGTGCCGTGAAGGTGCTGGTGCTCCTGGGACTGCTGGCGGCGGGCGGCGCCGTCGCCGCGCGCCGGGGGCTGATCCTGACCACAGTGGACGGTGCGAGCATGGCCCCGGAACTGGCGTCCGGCGACCGGGTCCTGGTGCGCCGGACCCGCCGCCCGCGGCGCGGCCAGGTGGCGCTGCTGCGCTACCCGCGGTTGCCGAGCGGAGCGCCGACGGGGGAGCAGCTGCTGCTCAAGCGCGTGGTGGCGGTGGCGGGCGACCGCGTCCCGGCGGACTGGGCCGACCCGGACGTCCACGGCCTCGCGGGCGCGGTGGTCCCGCCGGGCTGCACGGTCGTCCTGGGCGACAACCGGCCGACCAGCTGGGATTCCCGGCACTACGGGTTCGTGCCGCGGGACCGGCTCGTCGGCGTGGTGCTGCGGCAGGTCTCCCGTCCGTGACGGAAGGCCTTGACTCTCAAGCCACTTGAGACCCCATAGTGGCGAGCGTGAACGAGCTCTACTCCATCGGCGACGCCGCCCGCCGCACCGGGCTGAGCGTCAGCGCGATCAGGTTCTACGCGGACGAGGGCGTCGTCGCGCCGACCGGCCTGACCGAGGGCGGCTTCCGGCAGTACGACGTGCACGCCATCGCCCGGCTCGAACTCGTGCGGACCCTGCGCGACCTGGGCGCCGGCCTGGACGAGATCCGCCGCGTGCTGGCCGCGGAGACCACCCTGCGGGACCTGGCCGTCACGCACCTGCGGCTGGTCGAGGACCGGCTGCGGCAGTTCCGGGCCCGCCGCGCCGTGCTGCGGGTCATCGTCCGGCAGCACACCACCACGGAGCAGGTGAGCCTGATGCACAAGCTCGTCTCGATGTCCGACGACGACCGCGAGCGCCTGATCAGCGAGTTCTGGGCCTTCGTGACCGACGGGCTGGACGTCCACCCCGCGTACGTCGAGCAGCTGGGCAAGCGGCGGCCGAGCCTGCCCGAGGAGCCGACCGGCGAGCAGCTCGAGGCGTGGATCGAACTGGCCGAACTGGTGCGGGACGAGGAGTTCCGGACGGCGTTGCGTGACTTCCTGCACCGCACCTTCACCACCGAGAAGGGCAGGCTGATGGCCACGCCGGAGATGCTGGCCCGCGCCGAGCGCCGGGCGGAACTGTTCAAGGAGGCGGAGACGGCGCAGCGGGCCGGGGTGCCCGCGGATTCCCCGCGGGCCAAGGACATCGCCGAGCGCATGGTCGCCGACACGGCCGATTTCGCCGCCGCCATGACCGGGCAGCACGACGCCGGCAAGGCCCGGCGCAGTATGGTCGATTTCGACCAGGACCGGGCCGCCGAGGTGCGGAGCCGGATGCCCGGGCTGGCGCTGCTGACCCGGTACCACGCCCTGGTGGCGACGATCAACGGCACACCCCGCCCGGACCCGGGCCGGGCGGCGGTGGTCCAGGAGTGGCTGGCCGCCGCGCTGCGCCCGGACGCCCCGTGACGGCCCCGTGCCGGACCGGCTCGGGGTGACCGGTCCGGCACGGGGAAGTGTCGGTCAGGCGCGGATTTCCTTGCGGTCGCCTGCGGTGCCGCCGATCTCGATGCGGCGGGGCTTGGCCTTCTCGGCGATCGGGATGCGCAGGGTCAGCACGCCGGCTTCGTAGTCGGCGGCGATGCGCTCGGTGTCGAGGGTGTCGCCGAGGAACAGCTGGCGGGAGAACACGCCCAGCGGCCGTTCGGAGACCTGCATCTGGACGTCGTCACCGCCGGGCTGCGGCCGTCGTTCGGCCTTGACGGTGAGGACGTTGCGCTCGACGTCGAGCTCGATGGCGTCCGGCGAGACGCCGGGCAGGTCGAAGCAGACGACGAACTCGTCGCCGGCGCGGTAGGCGTCCATCGGCATCGCGGCGGGCTTGGACCAGGTGCCGGGACCGCCGAAGACCTGCTGGGCGAAGCGGTCGAACTCGCGGAACGGGTCGGTGCGCATCAACATGGGTTCCACCTCCTGGGGTCGTGAGTGCTGGTGTCAACACGCCCCCTTGTTCTAACATGTCATCGAAACGATGACAAGAGGTACGTCGTCGAAGGGATGACGAATGGTGGACGGTGACCCGGCCCGGGTGGTGCAGGGCGTGCAGAAGGCGGTGACCGCGGCCCGCCGTGGTGACGTGCCGCCGGAGGAGCTGCTGGCGGCGCTGGCCGCGCTGCGGTCGGTGCGGGAGCAGCTCGCCGGGTGGGAGCCGGAGCTGATCGCGGCGGCGCGGGCCGGCGGCGCGAGCTGGGCGGTGCTGGCGCCGGCGCTGGGCGTGGCGAGCCGGCAGGCGGCGGAGCGGCGGTTCCTGCGGCTGCGGCCGTCGGTGACCGGGGAGGCGACGGGTGAGGCGCGGGTCGACGCCGAACGTGACCGGCGTGCGGGCGATCGCGCGGTCGCGGACTGGGCGCGGCGCAACGCGGGGGTGCTGCGGCAGCTGGCGGGTCAGGTCAGCGCCCTGGACGACTTGGACGCGGCGGGCCGCGAAAGCGCCGACCGGCTCGGGGCGGCCCTGGGCGAGGACGACGTCACGAGCCTGCTGTCGCCGCTGGCGGCGGTGCGGGGTCACCTGGAGCGTGACCACGCGGGCCTGGCCGGCCGGCTCGGTGACATCGGCGACGAGACGGCGCGGCTGCGCCGGGACGCCGCCGGTCACCGTCGCGGTCACACCACCTGAACACCGGCCGAGGTCGCCGGGGAGGGCCGCCCGCGGCTAGCGTGACCGGCATGGACCTCACCATCCACACGACCGTGCTCCCGCACGACGACCCCGACGCCTCGCTGGCGTTCTACCGCGACGTCCTCGGCTTCGAGGTCCGCAGCGACGTCGGGCGGGGCGCGATGCGCTGGATCGCCGTCGGCCCGCCCGGGCAGCCCGGGACGTCCATCCTCCTGGCGCCCCCGGCCGCCGACCCCGGTGTCACCGAGGACGAGCGCCGCACCATCGCCGAGATGATGGCGAAGGGCACCTACGGCTGGATCATGCTCGCCACCCCCGACCTCGACGCCACCTTCGGCAAGGTGCAGGCCGCGGGCGCCGAGGTCGTCCAGGAGCCGATCGAGCAGCCCTACGGCGTCCGCGACAGCGCGTTCCGCGATCCCGCCGGCAACCTGGTCCGCATCCAGGAAGTGCGCTGAGCGCACCTCCTCAGGTGGTGATGAACTCGCGGGCGAACGTCCGCAGCGTGCCGGGGTCGAGCGCGTCGTGGAAGCCGACGATCAGCTCGTCCACCCCCGCTTCGCGGTAGCCCTCCAGGCGCTCGCGGATCGTGTCCACGGTGCCGATCAGGCCGTACTCGGCCAGCTCGCCCGGGAACACCAGCGGCGCCCAGGGCGGGATCGCCGCGCGGGCCTCCTCGTCGGTGCCGGCGATGATGCAGTAGCTCGTCGACGTCTTGGTGATCGTCGAGTAGTCGCGGCCCACCTCCTCGCAGTGGCGCGCCAGGATCCCGTACTTGCGGCGCACCTCGCCGGGGGACTCCTGCACGTTGCACAGGTCGCCGTAGCGGGCGACCAGCCGCAGCGTCACCTTCTCGCCGCCGCCGGCGATCATCACCGGCGGGTGCGGCCGTTGCACCCCGGTCGGCTGGTTCACCGCGCCGTCGGTGCCGTAGTACCGGCCCTCGAAGGTGACCGGGTTCCCGGTCCACAGCGCGGTGATGATCCGCAGGGCCTCTTCCAGGCGCCGCAGGCGTTCGCCCGCGCCGGGGAAGTCGTAGCCGAAGGCGTGGTACTCGTCTTCGTACCAGCCGGCGCCGATGCCGAAGGTCAGCCGCCCGCCGGAGACGACGTCGAGGGTGGAGGCCATCTTGGCCAACAGAGCGGGGTTGCGGTAGCCGTTGCCGGTGACCAGCTGACCGAGCCGGGCGGTGCCGGTCTCGCGGGCCAGCGCGGCCAGGGTGGTCCAGGCTTCGAACACGTACGAACCCGACGGGCCGAACGGGATGAAGTGGTCCGGGGCCCAGATGGTGGCGAACCCGGTCTCGTCGGCGGCCTTGGCCAGTTCGACGACCTTGCCGAACGCGGCGATCGGGTCGGTGTGGCCGGCGAACTCGTGGGTCGTGCCGGTGGGCAGGTAGTAGCTGAGCTTCATGACCGGTCAGACCGCCGGCCGCCCGGAAAGGAATCGGTGCGGAAAAGATCTTCGAAAAAACTTCGGCCGCGCTGTCGGATCGGGCCGGGGGTCTTCGTAGCAGGGGTGAGGCCGCCCGCACGGGGCGGCGCCGAGGCGAAGGAACCGCGATCATGAAGCTCACGACCGTGACCCAGCTGACCATCGACGGAGTGACCCAGGGCAACGGCGGCGCGTCCGAGGAGGACCGCCGGAACGGGTTCGAGCGCGGTGGCTGGGCCCCGGGGGCGGGCGACGACGACACCCGGGCCTTCATCGCCCGGACCTACCAGCGCGCCGACGCGTTCCTGTTCGGACGGCGGACCTACGACCTGTTCGCCGCCACCTGGGGTTCGGTCGAGCAGATGCGCGCCCACCCCATCGGCGTGGCGTTGGACGCGGCCCCCAAGTACGTCGCCTCGACCACGCTCACCGAACCGGGCTGGGCGGGCACGACCGTCCTGTCCGGCGACCTCGAAGCGGCCGTCGCGGACCTGAAGGCCAAGCCGGGAGGCGAGCTGCAGGTGCACGGCAGCAGCGTCCTGGCCCGGTGGCTGCTGGCGCACAGCCTGGTCGACGAGATGATCCTGATCGTCGTCCCGGTGATCCTCGGCCAGGGCGCGCGGCTGTTCCCGGACGCCGGCCCGGATCTCGCGCTCGACCTGGTCGAGTCGCGAGTGGACTCGAAGGGCGTCACGATCCAGGTGCTCCGGCCGGCCGGGCGCCCGAAGTACGCGGGAAACTGACGGACGACGACCAGCGGAGAGGAAGTTCGGATGCGGTACCTGGTTTCCGTGATCGACGACAAGGACAACCCCGGCAGCACGGACCGGCAGCCCGATATCGGCGTGTTCAACGAACGCCTGATCGCCGACGGCCACTGGGTCTTCGCGGGCGGGCTGGCGGACACCACCACGGCCACCGTCGTCGACAACCGCGGCGCGGAGGCGGTGGTCACCGACGGGCCCTTCCTCGAGTCCAAGGAGTACCTCGCCGGCGTCTGGGTGTGGGAGGCCCCCGACCTGGACGTGGCGCTCAAGCTCGCCACCGAGGCGTCGAAGGTCTGCGACCGCAAGATCGAGGTGCGGCCGTTCCAGTGAGCGACATCGAGGAGGCGATCACCCACGCCCACCACGAGGAGTGGGCCCGGGTGGTCGCCGCGCTGGCCCGCCGCTTCGGTGATCTCGACGTCGCCGAGGAGGCGGCCGCCGAGGCGTTCGCGACCGCCGTCGAGCGGTGGCCCGCCGACGGCGTGCCCCCCAATCCCGGCGCCTGGCTGACCACCACCGCCACCCGCAAGGCCATCGACCGGATCCGGCGTGAGAACAAGCGCGACGACAAGCACCAGGAGGCTCAGGTGATCCACGACGACGACCCGCCCGAGCCCCTCGGCGCCATCGACGACGACCGGCTCCGGCTGATCTTCACCTGCTGTCACCCGGCGCTGGCGATGGACTCCCGGCTGGCGCTGACGCTGCGCATGGTCGGCGGCCTGACCATGCCCGAGATCGCCCGCGCCTTCCTGGTCGCCGAAAGCGCCATGGGACAGCGGATCACCCGCGCGAAGGCGAAGATCAAGGCGGCGCGCATCCCGTACCGCGTGCCGTCCGCCGAGGATCTCCCGGCCCGGGTGTCCGGCGTGCTCGCCGTCCTGTTCCTCGTGTTCAACGAGGGCTACCTGGCCACCGGCCCGGACACGGACCCGGTGCGGCACGAGCTGACCGCCGAGGCGATCCGGCTCACCCGCCTGATCCGCGGCCTCCTGCCGGCCGACGGCGAGGTGGCCGGGCTGCTGGCGCTGATGCTGCTCACCGAGGCCCGGCGTACCGCCCGCGTCTCGGCCGGCGGCGAGCTGGTCACCCTCGACGAGCAGGACCGCGGGGCCTGGGACCCGGCGCTGATCGCCGAGGGGCACGGGCTGGTGCGCGAGCGCCTGGCCGCCGGGGTGGCCCCGGGCCGCTACCAGATCCTCGCCGCGATCAACGCCGTGCACACCTCCGCCCGCGACATCCGCGACACCGACTGGTCGCAGGTCGTCGCCCTCTACGACCAGCTCGTCCGCGTCGACCCCTCGCCGGTCGTCGCCCTCAACCGGGCCATCGCGGTCGCCGAGCTCGACGGCCCGGACGTGGCGCTGGCGGCCGTCGACCGGCTCGAGGACAAGCTGGCCGGCTACCACGCCTTCCACGCCACCCGCGCCGATCTGCTGCGCCGGCTGGGCCGGAGCAGCCAGTCGCGCGCGGCGTACGACCAGGCCATCGAGCTGGCCGGCAACACCGCCGAGACCGCCGCGCTGACCCGCCGCCGCGACCGGCTCGGGTAGCGCCCGCGCGTCGCTGCTCGCGCCGGACGCGGCCACCTGACAGGGTGGGCCGATGCTGAAGCAGGTGGCCGACGGCGTTTGGGTCCGGCAGAGCGAGTGGGTGTGGAGCAACGCCGTCGTGGTGCGCGGGGAGGCCGGGCTGATCGTGGTCGATCCCGGCATCAGCGGGGACGACCTGAGCGAGCTGGCCGACGAGGTGGACCGGCTCGGGATCCCGGTGGTGGCCGGGTTCTCCACCCATCCGCACTGGGACCACCTGCTCTGGCACTCCCGGCTCGGTGACGTGCCGCGGTACGCCACCGCCGCCAACGTCCGGATCGCCGGGGAAGCCCGCGAGCGGGCGCAGGCGATGGCGGAGCAGACCGCGCCGGGCATTCCGCTCGAGCTGATCGCCCTTCTCACGCCGTTGCCCGCGGACGGGGGACCGATCCCGGGCGAGATCCTCGAGCACGACGCCCACGCCGCCGGCCACGCCGCGATCCTGCTCGCGGACCGCGGCGTGCTGGTGGCCGGGGACATGCTGTCCGACGTGCTGATCCCGTTGCTCGACGCCCGCCGTCCCGGTCAGGTGGACGCCTACGAGGCCACGCTCGACCGGTGGGAAACGGCGCTGCGGCAGGTCGACGTCGTGGTGCCGGGGCACGGCGCCGTCGCCGTCGGGCCCGAGGTGGCGGCCCGGCTGGCCGCCGATCGCGCCTATCTCGACGCGTTGCGGCGGGGCGTGGAGCCGGCGGACGCTCGTCTCGAGCAGGACTGGCTTTCCGTGCCCCACAAGGCGAATCAGGAGCAGGCCCGGGCACGGTCTTGAGCGGCCGCCGGCTCCCGGAGCCCGGGTTCGCCGGCGGGCGAGCTGGGCGCCGCCGACGAGGACGCCGACGTCCAGCCGCTCGAAGCCTCGCCGGCCTCCATCGGGTAGCGCGCCCGCCTGGTCGGCTGAATCCAGGATGTGGTGCGGCGGCCCGGATCGCACTGGTGGGGCGCCGTTGTTCCGGACCCTGCGGTGTGACGGCGGTCACGATCTGCCGATGTCGAGATCGGGTCGCGGGCTCCGTCCCAGGAGCATGAGCGGCCACGGTGGGTGGGCCGTGCGACACCAGGAGGAAGCATGACGATCCGCCGCATGGACCACACCGGCTACGTGGTCGGGGATCTGCCCGCCGCGGTCGCGTTCTTCGTCGAGCTGGGCCTGGAGCTGGAGGGCAAGACCACGGTCGAGGGGGCCTGGGCGGACCGGCTGATCGGGCTGGACGGCGTCCAGGCGGACATCGCCTTCCTGCGGACGCCGGACGGCCACGGGCGGGTGGAGCTGTCGGCGTTCCAGTCGCCCGTGACCACCGTGGCCGCGCCGAGGGCGCCGGTGAACGTCCCGGGCATCCCGCGCCTCACGTTCGTCGTCGACGCCCTCGACGACGTCCTCGGCCGGCTGCGCCCCCACGGCGGCGAGCTCGTCGGCGAGGTGGCCCGGTACGAGGACTACTGCCGGTACGCCTACGTCCGCGGGCCCGAGGGCGTCATCATCGGCCTGGTCGAAGAACTCTCCTGAACGACTCCCACCGGAAAGGACCGCCGCCATGGCCGTCGCCGATGATCTCGACCGCGCCAGCGACTCGACCTGGGACTGGGTCGCCGAGCAGACCCGCACCTACCTGGCCTCCGGTGGCACCGAGGGACACGAGTCGAACGGCGTCTACACCCTCATCCTCGCCACCACCGGCCGCCGCAGCGGCGAGCCGCGCCGCACCTGCCTGATCTACGGCACCTCGGGTGACGACTTCGTCGTCGTCGCCTCCAAGGCCGGCGCCGACGAGGACCCGGACTGGCTCACGAACCTCCGGGCCGACCCGAGCGCCGGGGTCCAGGTCGGCCCCCGCCGGTTCACCGCCCGCGCCCGGGTCGCGTCCCCGGCCGAGCGCGAGACCCTCTGGCCGCGGATGGTGGAGATCTTCCCGCTCTACGACGAATACGCGCGGAAGACCGACCGGGTGATCCCGGTCGTCGTGCTCACGCCGCAGGACTGAGGCGCGTCAAGGGAGCAGGACGATCCGGCCGGGTGCGTGCCCGTCGGCCAGCGCGCGCTGGGCTTCCGCGGCTTCCTCGAGCGGGAACGTCCGCGCGACCCGCACCTTGAGCTTGCCCGTCTCCGCCAGCCCGCCGACCGTGCGCAGGTCGCCGGGGACGAGCCGGGCGAACACCGGCGTCACGCCGGGGACGTTGAACTCGGCGATCGACGCGACCCGGGTGCCGAGGTCCGGGGTCGCCGCCAGGGTGCCCCGGCCGGCGGTGTCCAGCACGGCGTCGACGCCGTGCGGGGCGAGTTCGCGGACGCGGGCGGCGAGACCCTCGCCGTAGCGGACCGGTTCCACGCCGAGGGAACGCAGGTAGGCGTGGTTCGCCTCGGACGCCGTGCCGAGCACCCGGGCGCCGCGGCCGAGGGCGATCTGCGCGGCGAGCGAGCCGACACCACCCGCGGCGGCGTGCACCAGCAGCGTCTCACCGGGTTCCGGCGCGAGGGTGTCGATCGCCTGCAGCGCGGTGAGCCCGGCGAGCGGCAGGCCGGCCGCCTCGGCCCAGGGCATCGCGCGGGGCTTGGGGACCAGGGTGCGGACGTCGGCGGCGACCAGTTCGGCGTAGGCGCCGTTGCGGTGTTCGACTTCGCCGCGGACGTAGCCGATCACCTCGTCGCCGGGGGCGAACTCGGGTGCCGCGGGCCCGGCGCGCTCGACCACGCCGGCGACTTCCCAACCGGGTACCACGGGGAAGTAGGACTCGAGCATCCCGGCCAGCGCCCCCGACTGCACCCCGAGGTCGGCCGGGTTCAAGGCGGCGGCCCGCACCCGCACGAGCACGCCGTCGAGATTCACCTTCGGTTCGGGCAGTTCGGCGATCTCCAGCACCTCGGGACCGCCGAACCGGTGGTAGACGACGGCTTTCACGGCTGCGTCACCCGCATCGGCAGGTCGCCCAGCGCGTGGTGCCGGACGATCTTCCACTCGCCGCCGATCCGCCGCAGCTCGGTGTCGTAGTACCCCGATTCGACGGCTTGGATCGAGCGTTCGGGCGTGGTCCGGACCTCGAAGACGACGAACTGGGCGTTGAGGTGGGCGGTGTCGCCGTCGACGGTGATCAGGTGGTCGGCGGTGACGTGGTGGCTCGACCCGCCTTCGGGGTGCGGCGCCATGAAGTTCTCGACGGCGTAGCGGACGCCGTCGCCGCCGACCAGCGGCTCGCCGACCGGCTCGTACCGGTCGGGGCCGGCCTTCTGGAAGATCCGGACGTCGGCGTCGTCGGTGAACAGCGCGCCCTGGGCGGCGCCGTCACGCCGGTCGGTGGCGCGGACGTAGCGGGCCAGTACTTCCTGGACCGCGCGTTCGTCGTGCATGGGATGGCCTTTCTCCTCAACGGTTCCGGTGCTTCCAGCGAACTCCCGCGTGACCGGCGGAACGATGCCGATCCGGCCGCCGATCATTACCCTGGCGGTATGGATCGACTGGAGACGCGCGAGCTGGCCTACTTCGTGGCCGTCGCCGAGGAGCTGCACTTCGGGCGCGCGGCCGAGCGGCTCGGGATCGCGGCACCGCCGCTGTCGCGGGCGATCGCGCGGCTGGAACGACGGCTGGAGGTGCGGTTGTTCGACCGGACGAGCCGCCGCGTGTCGCTCACCGACGCCGGGCGCGTCTTCCTCGCGGACAGCCGCTCGGCGCTGGCGGCGGTGGACCGGGCGGCGCGGCGTGCCCGGCGGGCGGGACGTTCGTCGCCGCTGACGGTCGCGGTGCGTTCGGGCACGGCCGCCGGTGTGCTGTCCGAGCTGGTCGAGGCGTTCGCCCGCGCGCACCCGGTGGAGCTGCTGTTCACCACCGACCAGGTCGGCGCGGTCCGCGGCGGCGCCGCCGACGTCGCCCTGCTCTGCGCGAGCAACGACCTCGCCGGGTTCGTGACGACGGACGTCGCCGAAGAGCTGCCGATGGCCCTGGTCCCGCTGTCGCACCCGTTCGCCGGCCGCTCGGCGGTCTCGATCGCCGACCTCCGCCGCGAAGACGCGTTCCGGGCGGAGTGCCCGCAGCTGCCCCTGGACGAGATCGTGGACCGGGTCGCGGTCGGCGAGCTGCTGGCGGTGGTGGGCCACGGCGCGGTGAGCCGGGCGGGCGACACCGTGACCGGCGTCCCGGTGGCGGACTGCCCGCCGACGCGGGTGGTGCTCGCCCGCCTGGCCGGAACCCCGAGTGCCGAGGTGAAGGCCTTCGAGCGCACGGCAAAGGACGTCGCGGCCCGAAGGCTCGCCATGGCGGCGACCGCCTAGCTGCAGCAGGGCCGCTCAGCAGCGGGTCAGCGTCGTCCGCAGCAGGTTCGGGTCGGTCTGCGTGAGGTAGGCCGCGCTGAACACGTAGACCTCGTTGCCCCGCAACGCGATCGACGTCGGGTTCTGCAGTCCGTCGGCGGCGTCCAGCACCGTCGACGCCACTCCGTCCGCACCGATCCGGACGACCTTGTTCGGGCTGTCGAGCGCGGCGAGGACCTCGTCGCCGCGGCCGGTGAACGCGAAGTCGTCGATGCCCGGAACGCCGGTGGCCTCGACGCGCGGCGCGCCCGCCCGGCCGTCCGGCCGGATCGGGATGCGGAGCACCGTGCCGCGGTCGAGGTTGGTCACCCAGAGGGCGCCGCCGTGGAGCTTGGCGCCGTTCGCGCCGAGGAAGCCGGCCGGGGCCAGCTCCGCCGCGGAAGACCAGGATTTCGCCGTCCCACCAAGGAACGGGACTGTCCACACGGTACCGAGCACCGAATCGGTGACGTAGAACCGGTGGCCGTCGAACGCCAGGCCGTTGGGCAGCCCGGCCCCCGGCAGGGCGGCGATCCGCTCCGGTGTGCCGCCCGGCCGCAGCCGCCACAGACCGGTCAGGTCGTCGGTGCCGGTCGCGTAGAGGACGTACAGGCTGCCGTCGGACGTCCGGACGATGCCGGTCGTCAGCGGGAAACCCAGTGCGGGAGCGCCGCCGCCACCGGCCGGAGCGGGCAGCGTCGCCAGGATCCGGGTCCGGCCCGCCCGGTCCACGCGGGCGACCTGACGCGCACCGGCGAAGGTGACGTCGGCGGCACCGTCGGGCTCCAGGGCCACGTTCTCCGGCTGCTGCCCGGCGGCCAGGTCGAAGTGCACGACGGTGCGTGACGCGGCGGACGCCGGCGTGGCGGTGGCGACGGTCGCCAGAAGGCTGAGGGTCACGAGTGTTTTCTTCATGGTTCCTTCGTTGTCGGTGAAAAAGGTCAAAGCCGGGTGACGGGCACCTCGGCCGTGACGTCCCGGGCCAGCAGTAGCAACGCGTGGGCGGACGCCGAATCCGGCTCCGCCGTCGCGACCACGACCTTCTGCCCCGGCTCGGTGTGCAGGGTCTGCTGGGTGACCGTCATGGCGCCCACGACGGGATGGTGCATTTCGTGGATCCCGACGTCGCAGGCGCGGACGCGGTGATCCGACCACAGCGCGGCGAACTCCGGGCTCTTCATGGAGAGTTCGCCGATCAGCGACGCCAGCAGCGGGTCGTCGGGGTGCTGCCCGGCCGTCAGGCGCAGGTTGCCGACGACGTCGCGGGCCTTCGCCGCCCAGCCGGGGTACAGCTCGCGGGTGTGCGCGTCGGTGAACACCAGCCGGGTCATGTTGGGCCGGGCGGCTTTGTCCTCCGGTGAACCGAATTCGAGGTGCCCGGCGTGCAGCGCGTGGCCCGTGCGGTTCCAGGCGAGGACGTCACCGCGCCGGCCGAGCACGACGACCGGCACCTCCCCGAGCGCGGCGACCAGCTGCTGCGTCGCGGGAGCCAGCCGTTCGGGCGCCGGCCGGCGCCGTCCGGGCCCGCGGCGAGGGGCGGCCAGGTTGTGCAGGTGACGGCGTTCGTCGTCGTCCAGCCCGAGCGCCCCCGCGAGCGCGTCGAGCACCTCGGCCGAGGCGTTGAGGGAGTAACCCTGCTCCAGCCGCGCGTAGTACGAGGCACTGACGCCCGCCAGCAGCGCGAGCTCCTCGCGGCGCAGGCCCGGCACCCGCCGCCGCTCGCCGTACGGGGTGAGCCCGGCGGCCTCGGGGCTCACCTGCGAGCGCCGGGTCCGCAGGAACTCCCCGAGCTGCCGTCGTCCGTCCATGGCTCCAGTGTCGAGCCCGGTGAGAACCCGAGCCACACCCTGGCACGGGGACCCTTGTGGAACCGACGTCGTTCAGGTATCCAAGCAAGCGTCACATTTATGTTCTGTGTTCATGTGTATGAACGGAGTAGCAGTGTCGCCACTCGGAACCTTCCGCCGTCTCGGTGTCCTGACCCTGGTGACGGCGACCCTCACCCTGCCGCTGTCCGGGGTCGCCTCCGCGGCGCCGGCCACGTCCACCGGGGTGTGCGCGCTACCCGGGATCGAACGGCTCTGCCCGCCGAAGACCGTCGTGCTCGACGGGAACCGCCTGCTGCTGAACAAGCTCGCGCTGCTCGTCGGCGACCGGACCGTCAAGACGTCGCTCGGGAACCTGATCAAGCAGGCCGACGTCGCCGTCAAGGACGGCCCGTGGACCGTCGCCGACAAGGAGCGGGTGCCGCCCAGCGGGGACAAGCACGACTACCTGAGCCTCGCGCCGTACTGGTGGCCCAGCCGGCCGAAGACCGACGCGAACCCGCTCGGCTGCCCGTACGTCCAGCGCGACGGCGTCCTCAACCCCGAGACCACCGCCGTGTCCGACAAGGCCGAGCGGCTCAAGGCGTTCAGCTCGATCTACCAGCTCTCGCTGGCCTGGTACTACACCGGCAAGGCGGACTACGCCCGGCGCGCGGCGCTCGACCTGCGCACCTGGTTCCTCGACGCCGCGACGAAGATGAACCCCAACCTGAACTTCGCGCAGGGCATCCCGTGCAAGAACGACGGGCGCGGGATCGGCATCATCGAGTTCTCCTACACCTTCACCCAGGTGCTCGACGCCGCCGCGATCCTGAGCACCGGCGCGCCGGGCTGGTCGAAGGCCGACGAAGGCGCCTTCAAGGGCTGGTCGGGCGAGTTCCTGACCTGGCTGCGGACCAGCCAGTACGGCAAGGACGAGGCCGCGGCCCAGAACAACCACGGCACGTTCATGGACATGCTCACCGCCGGGATCGCGCTCTACACCGGGCAGGACGCCGTCACCCAGGACATCCTCGAGAAGGCCAAGGCGGGCCGGATCGACCACCAGATCGCCGCCGACGGCAGCCAGCCGGAAGAGGTGGCGCGCACCCGCACGTTCCACTACTCGACGTTCAACCTGGTCGCCCTGACCCGGCTCGCGCAGATCGGCCGCCACGCCGGCGTCGACCTGTGGAGCTACCGGAACCCGCAGGGCGGCAGCATCTCCAAGGCCGTCGACTTCCTGCTCCCGGCGGCCACCGGCGGTGCGGCGCAGTGGCACTACCCGGACCTGAACTTCACCCAGTCCGCGGCGCTGGACAGCGTGCACGCCGCCGCGGACGCCGGTGACCGGCTGGCCCGCGCGGCGCTCCCGAAGATCCCGGCGCCGCCGGGCGGCGACCTCTACCCGGTCCGGCCGGCGGCCGAGCAGCTGGACGACATCTCGACGACCGGCTGAGCGCTCAGCCGGACAGCTCCGTGATCGCCGCGGTGGGGACGAACTCGTCCGCCACCGCGGCGAGCCCGGGGTCGAGGGTGACGAACCGGTCGGCCTGCAGCTTGGCGACGGCCAGGTACTCGGCCATCCCGACGTCCGGCCAGTCCAGCCGCGCGGCGATCTGCCACGCCGTGGAGCGCGACACCCGGTCGCCGAGCAGGCGAATCTTCAGGCCCGCCAAGCGTTCCAGCAGGACGAGGCCTTCCTTGTCCGTCCGCTCGCCGCGCCGGACGCTCCGGTAGAGGTGCTCCATCGCGTGCGACCGCAGCACGTTCGGGCCGACGAGCCGGTGTTCGGACGCCACCACCACCTGGCCCTCGGCCAGGCGTAGCGCGGTAAGGGCGTCGATGCCGAACCTGGTCATGCCCCAGGATAACCGGCCCGCAATTTGTCTGGACCAAAAATCGGACAATCGTTGACAGTCGACCGGTTCGGGGCTCAACCTGAAACCGGTTCACCGCCGGGCCCGGGCGGGTTCTCCCCGTCCCCAGTGATCTTCACGCGGATCTCGTGTTCAGCGAGGAGTTCGTCATGCCCGGTATCTGGTTTTCCGTCGTGCTCACCGCCGCGGCACTCGTGGCCCCGCCGCCGACCGCGACCCCGGCCGCCCCGGCCTCGGCGCTCGCCACCATCTGCAACAAGTACTGCGACGCCGCCGATCCGGCGAACTCGCCCGGCGACCGCCGTCCGGTTTCCTCGACCTTGTTCTCGCGGACGATCGCGCTGCACTTCGACGACAGCGACGCGATGGGCTGGGCGACGATCGACAACGGCAGCCCGGGTGACGAGGTGTGGCTCGACCGCTCCTTCGACGGCGGCCGGTCGTGGGCCTCGGGCAGCAGGCTCGGCGCCACCGCCATCCCCGCGAACAACCGTGGCTGGCGCACCCTGATGTACAACGTGGACGACTGGAACAACACCGGCGTCGGCGCGCTGCGGGCGTGCGGGAAGGCCGTGGACCGGGCGGACATCGCCTGCACGGCGTGGGCCCGCACGACCTGGAACGCCGGCGAGCGGCGGACGGCCGCGGCCACCGCGCAGATGATGTTCTACAACAACTCCACGGGCTTGTTCGACACCACCGGCTGGTGGAACTCGGCGAACGCGCTCACCGCGGTGATCCGCAACGTCCAGGTCACCGGCATGCCCAGCTACCGCTACGCCATCGCGCGCACCTACGACAAGAACATCAACAGCGCGCTGGGGCAGTTCCGCAACGACTACCTCGACGACACCGGCTGGTGGGGCCTCGCCTGGGTGCTGGCCTACGACGTCACCGGCGACAGCCGCTACCTGAACACCGCCCGCGCCGACGCCGACCACATGGCTTCCTACTGGGACGGCACGTGCGGCGGCGGGGTCTGGTGGAGCACCGCGCGGACGTACAAGAACGCGATCGCCAACTCCCTCTACATCCAGCTCAGCGCGGCGCTGCACAACCGGATCGGCGGCGACAGCGTCTACCTGAACCGGGCGAAGAGCGGCTGGAGCTGGTTCCAGGGCACCGGCATGGTGAACGGCTCGTCCCTGGTCAACGACGGTGTCGACCTGGGTACCTGCCGCAACAACGGCAGCACGGTCTGGTCGTACAACCAGGGTGTGCTGATCAACGCGCTGACCGAGCTGAACCGGGCGACCGGCGACGCCGGGCTGCTGACGACGGCACGCCGGCTGGGCGACGCCAACGTGAACTCGTCGTCGCTCAACACGTCCGACGGCATCCTGCGTGACCCGTGCGAGGGCGGGGACTGCGGCGGCGACGGCCCGTCCTTCAAGGGCGCCGACGTCCGCGGGCTGGCCGCGCTGAACGCGGCGCTGGCCGACCACCCGTACACGACCTACCTGCGCCGCCAGGCCGACCGCGCGTACTCGGCGGACCGCAACGCCCTCGACCAGTACGGCCTGCGCTGGTCCGGCCCGCTCGACAAGATCGACGCCGCCCGGCAGCAGAGCGCGCTCGACATGGTCAACGCGGCGTCCTGAATGGGGTACGCCGCCGGTGGGGCGTGGTCGCCGGACCCTCTTGGGACGCTCGTGAACCACGGCGTGGCGCGCGCCGAGGCGATCCGGCTGGCGTCGCGGGGAACGGGCTCGTACTGGCACGCGGTTCTGGCCTTGATGTACGCGGGCGAGGCCGGTCTCGCCGCGGCGGAATGCGCGCGGGCGCCGGACCGTGCCGCGACGGTGCTCCGCGCGCGGCTGGCCTGGCTGACGGGCGCGCCGGCGGAGGCGGCCGCCTTGCTGAGCGAGGGCGATGTCGACCCGCGGCTGCGAGGTCTCGCCGTGGCGTGGCTGGTGGCGGCGATGACCGACCTCGCCGACCTCGACGGCGCCCGGACGGTGCTGCTCGACCACGGTTTCGGCGGCGCGCTGGCCGGCGTCCCGGACGCCCCGGAACTCCTGGCGGCCCGCGGCGAGCTGCACTTCGCCGCCGGACGCTTCGTGCTGGCGCGCAACGACTTCCGCGAGTGCGGCCGCCTGCTCACCGCGCACGGGGTGGTCAACCCCGCGGTGCTCCCGTGGCGGTCACGGCAGGCCGTCTGCGAGTCCGTGCTGGGCCGCACCGAGGTCGGCGCCGCACTGGCGGCCCAGGACTTCGCCGCGGCCCGGCGATGGGGAAGCGCCCGCGCGCAGGGCATCGCGGCACACGCGGTCGCGATGACGTCCGGCCGGGATCCCGCCCTGCTGCGCACCGCCGAAGCCTTGCTGCGCCACGGCGACCGGTTGCGCTGCCGGTACGACCTGGCGCTGGCCCTGGACGAGTCCGGCGACCGCTTGGGCGCGCGGACCCTGCTGTCGGACCTCGGCCGGACGGCCCGGGAGGCGGGTTACGCGCTGGTGGCAGCGGAGGCGGAAGCCGCGGCCGGGCGGCTGTGCGCCTTGACCCGGCGGGAACGCAAGATCGCCGGCCTCGCGCGGGCGGGCTGGACCAACCGGCGCATCGCGCAGCGGGAAGCGGTGACGTTGCGGACCGTCGAGTTCCACCTGACGAGCGTTTATCGCAAGCTGGGTGTCGGTGGCCGGCGTGAATTGGTGGCGTTGCCGGGGTTTCCGCGATGACCGGGTGTGCGGGTGGCGCGTCGGTCGAGTTCCATCGGACGACTGCCTACCGGAAGCTCAGCGTCGGTGGTCGACGTGAACTCGTGGCTCTGCGGGGGTTCCCGCGGTGACCGGGTGTGCGGCGGGCCGGGCGTTCGCCCGGGTCGGGGTGGGTGCTTTCGGTGCGGGAGGCGGTGGCGTTGCCGGGGTTCCGCGTTGGCTGGGTGTGCGGCGTTCCGGGCGTTGGCCGGTGTTGGAGCGGGGGGCGGCCCGGGTGTTTTCGGTGCGGGAGTTGGTGGCGCTGTGGATTGTGGCGTTGGCGGGGTTTTCGCGGTGATAGGGAGTGCCCTGGATCGGGCGTTCGCTCGTGTCGGGCGGGAGCGGATTGGGTGCTTCGGTGGCAGAAGGTGGCCTGCGGGGGATTCGTTGCACTGTCGGGGTTTCCGCGGTGAGCGGGTGTGCGGCGTTCCGGGCGTTGGCCGGTGTCGGAGCGGGGGCGGCCCGGGTGTTTTCGGTGCGGGAGTTGGTGGCGCTGTGGATTGTGGCGTTGGCGGGGTTTTCGCAGTGATCGGGAGTGCCCCGGATCGGGCGTTCGCTCGTGTCGGGCGGGAGCGGATTGGGTGCTTCGGTGGCAGAAGGTGGTCTGCGGGGGATTCGTTGCACTGTCGGAGTTTCCGCGGTGAGCGGGTGGGCCGCGGACCGAGCGTTCGTCCGTGTCGGAGCGGGGGCGGACCGGGGCCTTCCAACGCAGGCGGCGGTTGCGCTGCGGACCATGGCGTTGCCGGGGTTCCCCCGGTGACTCGGCGTGCCGCGGACCGGGCGTTCGCTCGTGTCGGAGTGGGGGCGGACCGGGCACTTTTGGTGCGGGAGGCGGTGGCGCGGCGGTGACCGGGTGTGCGGCGGACCGGGCGTTCGCCCGGGTCGGAGCGGGGACCGACTGGGCGCTTTCCGTGCAGGAAGCGGAAACCGCGCTGTCCTCGGGGAAATGCCGCGCCGAGTGCGTCCTCCGGGCCTCCGCGGCTCTCGTGCACGCCGGTGAACCGGCCATGACGTACTTCGCCGCCGATGCGGCCGACCCGCGGTTGCGGGTGCTGCGGGCCTACAGCTCCTGGCTCGGCGGCCGGCTCGACCGGGCCTGGGCGCTGACCCGCTCGGTGCTGGCCGACCCCGGTTGCCGGCAGGCCGGGCTGGCGATCGGCGTCCGCGTGCTGCTCGACACCGGGGCACTCGACCGCGCCGCGGACGAAGCCCGCCTGCTCAAGGGTGACGGTCCGCTCCGCTGGGACGCCCAGGGCGCCTTGGCCATGGCCGAGGGTGACTTCGTCGCAGCGGAACGCGCTTTCCTTGCGTGCGGACGGGAACTGGCCCGGCGGGGGCTGGCGAACCCGGCCCTCCACTTCTGGCAGGGCCGGGCGGCGCTGGCGGCGCACGCCGGTGGCCGGGTCGAGACCGCCGAGCGGCTGGCCCGCGCGTCGCACGCCGCGGCGGTCGCGTGGGGCGCACCCCGGGCGGTGGGCCGCGCGATGCTGGTCTCGGGCGTCGTGGCGGCGGACGTCGAGTTGCTGACCGGCGCCGTCGAAGTGCTGGAGGCCCCGGCGGAGCTGGCGGAGGCGCGGTCCCGGCTCGGCGCGCTCCACCTCGGACGCGGCGCGGCCGGGAAAGCCCGGCGGCAGCTGGAAACGGCCGTCGTCCTGGTCCGGGACCTCGGCGACGAAACCCGCGCCCGGCGGCTCGAGGCGATGCTGCGGCGCCTCCGGTGCCCCGGCGAAGCGGCGCTGACCGGCCGCGAGTCGCAGGTCGCGCACCTGGCTTACGCGGGCTGCACCACCAAGGAGATCGCCGCGCGGCTGTTCCTGGGCGTGCGCACCGTCGAATACGACCTGACGCGCGTGTACGCCAAGCTGGGCGTCGCCGGCCGTGAAGAGCTCGCCGACGTCCTGGGGGAGGGGCTGATCACGAGCCGCCGTGGAAGGTGACGGTGAAGCCGCGGCACGAGCCGCACTGGTACACCGTCTGGTTCCCGGGCTCGGTGTCCTGTTTGGACCAGGCGTACGCCTTCGGGCAATGCGCCTTGACGGTGTCGCTGTAGTTCGTGGGCGCGTCGCGGTTCGGGTTGACGCAGTTGACCGGCGAGCCGTCCGGCCCGCGTTGGACGTACTCGGCGGGGCAGAACGGCAGGATGTCGTCCGGGCAGCCGGCCGTCCCGCAGGACGCCGAGCCCGGGGGCACGGTCGCGCCGACCGGCTCGATGGTGACCGGCAGGGAGAAGGAGTTGACGTAGCTGACGTTGTACCAGGGCGCGAGGCTGTCGGCGCTGTCGAAGTTGAACTCGGCCAGGCTCGCCGGTTGTTCGCCGGTCGCGCAGTGGTCGGCGAAGACCCCGCAGTCGCCGACCAGGCAGTGGAAATCCCGACCGGAGGTGCCGGTGCACCCCTGGCGCCCGAAGAACTTCCCGCGCCAGTGGCCCGGCTCGGCCGACTCCGGGATGGTCACCGTCGCCGACTGCCCGTCCGCCAGGGCCGGCAGGCCGGTGAAGTTCACGGACCCGTCGGCGTTCACGGTGCTGCCCACCCACAGCGTCTGCCCGGACCGGTTCACGAAGGTCACGGTGTGGTCGGTCGCCGCGGTGCCGGCGCTCAGCGTCGACAAGAGAGCCACGGCGACCAGAAGAAGACGTTTGACGGCCATGGAAATCACGCCGCCCGGTACGCGACGCCGCTCGCGTTCGGTGTGGTTCCCGTGTAGAGCCCGGTCTGGGTGGTGGACGTCGACAGCGAGAACCAGGCGTAGCGCTCGACGAACGACAGGCCGTTGAGCATCGACGTCGACCGGCTGACGAAGTCGGCCTGCTGGGCCGAAGACGGGTACCGCGGTGTCGACCCGGAGAAGTCGATGAGCGCGTATTCGGTGACCCAGATCGGGCGGTGGTAACGGTTGTAGACCGCCTGCACGTACGACTGCAGCTGCCCGGCCGCGGCCGTCGAGAAGTCGCCGCCGTACCAGTGCAGCGGGATGAAGTCGACGCGGTAGCCGCGCGCCGCCGCGCCGCTCATGAACCGGTCGAGCCAGCCGCCCGGGGTGTCGCCGCCGTAGGCCACCGCCGGGGCGCTCAGCCGCATCCCGGTGTTCTGCAGCTGGGGCCACAGGTTCAGCGCGGTGTCGACGGACATGTTCGCCTGCCCGGCCAGGTCCGGCTCGTTGAACGCGAGCAGCGTGGTGCCGGACGCCTTGGCCTTCGCCAGCTCGGCCGCGGTCACCGAGCCGCTGCCCCAGATCATCGGGACGAACTCCGTGCCGGACGGCGCGGTGACGCCCCGCGGGTCCGAGGCCCAGGTGTAGAACCACCGGGCGCCGACGTCGCTCAGCGCCGTCGTCACCCCCGAGAACGCGGCGGCGCTGACGCCTTTCTTGGCACTGGCGGCGGTCGCGGGCGCGGACAGGCCGCCGAGCGCGACGGCGACAACGGCCGCGATGGTGAGGATCTTCCTGAACTTCACGGGGTCCTCCGGGGTCAGGAACGGACGAACGACCAGGTCACCGGGATGTTTCCGAGGCCGGTGTCGGCCAGCTGGGCGAACGCCGGGGCGCTGAGGTCGATGTGCGTGCTGTCGCAGGTCGGGCACTTGTCGACGACCGGCACCGTGACGCTCCGGCCGTTGTAGGACACCTGGACGGACACCCCCTGGCACAGCGGGTCGTTGTTCGGGTTCGCCGTCGTCCAGTACGCGGCCGGCGCGGCGGCGAGCAGCTGCGACGAGGCGTCGATCGGCGTGCCGCAGGCGCCGTAGCCCGCGTCGGTGTAGTAGGTGGCGTTGCCGGCGATCGGCTGGCCGTAAGGGATGTCGGCCCAGGCGGTGCCGACCGGTGTCAGGGCGAGCGTGGCGGCCAGCACCCAGGTTCTCCGCATTCCGGCTCCCTTCCCGCGTGCCCCGGATCGTCCCAGGGTTTCCGGCCGCGATCACTGTGGCCGGCCCGCAAACCTTTGTCCGGACAGGAACCGCCGCGGCGGTTGACACCGTCTCCGTGGCCTGTTCACGCTGAACGGAACCGGCTTCCGGAGGTTCCCTTGATGCGCCGCCTTTTCGTCGCCGCCGCCCTGCTCGCGTCCAGCGTCGTCGTGGTGCCGGCGGCGTCCGCCGCGGCGCTCGGGCCGGCCGTCCGGATCATGCCGCTCGGGGACTCGATCACCTGGGGCGTCGGCAGCGCCACGACGTCGTCGTACCGGGCGCCGCTGTCGCGGATGCTGGACGCGCAGTCGCGTTATGCGCCGCGGTTCGTCGGGACGCAGGCGTCGGGAAGCCTGCCGGGGCCCGCCAACGAGGGCCACAGCGGCTACACGATCGACCAGCTCACCGCCGGGATCGACGGCTGGGCCGCGTTCGCCCGCCCCGACGTGGTGCTGCTGCACGTCGGGATCAACGACCTCAACCGCGGCATCGACGTCGCCCATGCGCCGCAACGGTTGCGGACGCTCGTGGACCGCGTTTTCGCGGACCGCCCCGGGGTCGCGCTGCTGTTCCTGGGGCTCATCCCCACGACGCCGGGGCTGGAGAGCGCGACCGCGTCGTTCAACAGCCAGGTGAAGGCGATGCAGGCGAGTGAACAGCAGGCGGGACACCGGTTCCGTTACGTCGACCCGCCGGCCCTGACGTCCGCGGAGATGGCCGACGGCCTGCACCCGAACGACGCCGGCTACCAGCGGATGGCCCAAGCCCTGTACGGACCGCTGGACCAGGCGTACAGCGACGGCTGGATCACGACGCACCCCGCGCTCGGCGCGGCGTCGGAAGCCGGAGGCGCGGGCAAGGTGCGCTGGGCGGACTTCGACGGTGACGGCCGGGCCGATTACCTGACGATCGCGAGCAGTGGTGCGGTGTCGGCGTACGTGAACCGGGGTGGTGACGGCCGCGGCGGCTGGCTGAACCTCGGTCAGGTCGCGACCGGCACGACGACGGATCCGGCACGGGCGCGGTTCGCGGATTTCGACGGTGACGGCCGGGCCGATTACCTGACGATCGCGAGCAGTGGTGCGGTGTCGGCGTACGTGAACCGGGGTGGTGACGGCCGCGGCGGCTGGCTGAACCTCGGTCAGGTCGCGACCGGCACGACGACGGATCCGGCACGGGCGCGGTTCGCGGATTTCGACGGTGACGGCCGGGCGGACTACCTGACGATCGCGAGCAGTGGTGCGGTGTCGGTATACCTGAACCGGGGTGGTGACGGCCGTGGCGGCTGGCTCGGCCTGGGCCAGGTCGCCACCGGCACGACCACGGATCCGGCACGCGTCCGGTTCGCCGACTTCGACGGCGACGGCGCGGCCGACTACGCGGCGATCGCCGATTCCGGCGCGGTCACCCTGTACCTGAACCGCGGCGGCGACGGCCGCGGCGGCTGGTGGCAGTACGGCCAGGTCGCGACGGGCCTGACGACGACGGCCGACCGCGTCGCGTTCGCCGACTTCACCGGCGGCGGCACCGCGGACTACACGCTGACCGACCCGTCGACGAACGCGGAAACGGTCTATTCATGGCAGGGCGGCGACGGCCACGGCGGCTGGGCCGACCTCGGCCAGGTCGCCGCCGGCGTCCCCGTCGGCTAGGGCCTCCCGCAGCCGTTCGAGGTGGTGCGGCGGTGACTCCAGCAGCGGCAACCGCACCGTCGCGTGGGGGATGATTCCCCGCTGCGCCAACGCCGCCTTGGCCATGATCGCGCCCTGGGACGTGCGCATGATCGCCGCCGCCAGCGGGAGCAGCGACGCCTGGATCGCCCTCGCCGTGCCCAGATCACCGTCGCGGACCGCGTGGATCAGGGCCGCGTTGCGGTCGGCGAAGACGTTGCCCACCACGCTGACCACGCCCCTCGCGCCGGCCGCGAGGTACGGCAGGTTCAGCTCGTCGATGCCGCAGTAGTAGGCCAGCGACGTGCCGGCCATGACCGTCATCGCCTCGAACAGGTCGCCCTTGGCGTCCTTGACCGCCTGGATGCGCGGGTGACCGGCCAGCTCCAGCAAGGTCGGTACCTCGAAAGCGACTCCGGTGCGCGCGGGGACGTCGTAGAGCATCACGGGTAGCGACGTCGCGTCGGCGACCGCGACGCAGTGGGCCACCACCCCGGCCTGAGTGGGCCGCGAATAGTAGGGGCAGACGAGCAGCAGCGCGTCGGCCCCCGCGGCCTCGGCTTCGCGGGCGCGGCGGATGCTCGTGGCCGTGTCGTAGGTGCCGATCCCGGCGATCACCCGCGCCCGGCCCGCCACCCGCGCGGCCACGGCGCGGACGAGCCGGGCCGGCTCGGTGCCGGTCAACGTGGGGGATTCGCCGGTCGTCCCGCCGACGACCAGGCCGTCGCAACCGGTGGCCAGCAGGTGGTCGACGAGGCTCGCGAGCCCGGGTTCGCTCAGCGCGCCACCGGGGTCCATCGGGGTCACCACGGCGACGAGGTTGGTGCCGAAAGGCGTCATGGCTCCGACTGTCCCGCGCTCGACTGCAACGGTCCAGCGATGCTTTTTCGCCAGTATTGAGTAGCGTGGCTTCATGATTGACGTCGATGCGCTGCGCGCGCTGCGGTCCGTGGCCGCGCTCGGGACGCTGGTGCGGGCGGCCGACGAGCTCGGGTTCACGGCCTCGGCGGTGTCGCAGCAGCTCAAGCGGCTGGAACGGCAGCTCGGCGTGGCCGTGCTCGCCCCGGCCGGACGCGGGGTCGTGCTCACCCCGGCCGGGCGGGCCCTCGTCGACGCAGCGCCCGAGGTGTTCCAGGCCCTGGAGCGCTGCGCCGAAGCCGCCCAGTCGGTCTCGTCGGGCGCGCCGCGCGGCACCCTCCACGTCGTGGCCTTCTCGACCGGCATCCGCGGGCTGCTCGCGCCCGTCCTGGCCGGGCTCTCGGCGCGCTGCCCCGACCTGCGCGTCCGGATCACCGAGCAGGACCCCGACGAGGCCCTGCACAGCGTCGACGCCGGCACCGCCGACGTCGCCCTCGTCCACGACGCCGACGGGCTGCCCGTTCCGCTGCGCCCGTCCCTGACGCGGCGCCACCTGCACACCGACGTCGGCGACGTCGTGCTGAGCCGGGCGCACCCGCTCGCCGCGCACGGCGAGCCCCTCGACGAAGGGGATCTCGCCGGGCACGCGTGGGTGACAAGCCCGCCCGGCACGGTGTGCCACCAGTGGTTCCGGCGGCTCGTGCCCGAGGAACCCGATGTGCGGCACCTCGTCGACGATTTCGCCACCCAGCTGGCGCTGGTCGCCGCGGGCGGCGTCCTGGCGCTGATTCCCCGGCTGGCCCGCCCGTCGCTGGGTGGCGAGCTCGTCTCGCGAACCCTGCGGCGGCCACCGAAACGCGAGGTCGACGCCGTGTGGCGCCGCAGCGCGGACGCCAGCCCGGCGATCCGGGCGCTGCTCACCGAACTGTCCACATGGGACAAGGAGGGCCTCAACGCGCGCGCGGACCCCGGGGCGGAGATCATAGGGCCATGACCGGTTCCCCGCCCGAGGGCCGCATCGGGCCCGGCGTCATCGGGCGCAGGCTCGTGCAGTTCTTCCTGGACGAGATGCTCGTCTTCGTGCCGATGCTGCTGCTCGCAGTGCTGGTGGTGGTGCTGTTCCGCCCGAGCGGGCTGGTGGCGCTGGTGACGTTCCTCAAGGTCGTCCTCATCACCATGATGGCGCTGGACTTCCTGGGCCTGTGGTTCGTCACGACGTGGTGGCCCTACCGGCACGGCGGCCAGACGCCGGCGATGCGGTGGCTGCGGCTGCGCGTCGTCATGCTCGACGGCTCGCACCCGCCGTTCCGGCTGTTCTTCGTGCGCCAGCTGCTGATGCTCGTCGACGGCTTCGCGTGGGGGATCGCCGGGGTCGTCGTGATGCTGTGCACACGGCGCCGCCAGCGCTTCGGGGACGTCGTGGCGCGCACGGTCGTCGTCCGGGTGCCCAAGCGGGCGAAGTCAGCGGACGAGGCCGCTTTCCCAGGCCCAGATGGCTATCTCGGTGCGGTTGCGGGCCCCGAGCTTGCGCTTGGCCGCGCCGATGTGCGTCTTGACGGTGGGCAGCGACACCACGAGTGAGCGGCAGATCTCGTCGTTCGTCGCACCGCGGGCGACGGCGCGCACGACGTCGAGCTCGCGCGGGGTCAGCGGGCTTTCCGGCGCGGTGGCACGGCGGGGATCGCGGTGCGCGAAGTGCTCCAGCAGCCGCGTCGTGATCGCCGGCGACACGAGCGCCTCACCGTGGGCGGCCGCGTGCACCGCCTCGATGAGCAGGCTCGGCCCGGCGTCCTTGAGCAGGAACCCGCAGGCACCGGCGCGCAGGGCCGCGTGGACGTTCTCGTCGAGGCCGAACGTCGTGACCATCACGACGTGCAGCGGGTCGGGCACGTCCGGCCCGGCGAGCAGTTCGGTGGCCCGCAGCCCGTCCACGCCGGGCATCCGGATGTCCATCAGGGTCACGTCCGGGCGCAGCTCCCGGGCCGCGCGCACGGCCTGCTCGCCGTCGGCCGCTTCGCCGACGACCTCGATGTCCGGTTCGCCTTCGAGGATCAGCCGGAACCCCGCGCGGACCATCGCCTGGTCGTCGGCGATCAACACTCGCGTGGGCAACCGTTCCCTCCTCAGCCGGGTCCCAGCGGCAGCCGCGCGGCCACCCGCCAGCGCTGCCCCTCCACCGGGCCCGCGTGCACCGTACCGCCCACCGCCGCGACCCGCTCGGCCATCCCGAGCAGGCCGTAGCCACCGCGGCGGGCGGGCCGGGCGGCGCCGTCGTTGACCACCTCGACCCGCAGCTCGCCGCGGGGTTCGTGGCGCACGAGCACCCGGACTTCGGCGGCGTCGGGCGCGTGCCGCCGGACGTTGGTGAGCGATTCGGTGAGCAGCCGGTGCGTGGTCGTCACGACCTCGGGCGTCACCGGGAGGACCGCGAGGTCGTCGCTGACGTCGAGGTGGATGCGGGTGTCGTCGGGCACCGCGCGGTCGACGGCGGTGGCGAGGTCGGCGGGCGGCACGAAGAGGTCCTCGCCGTCGGTCCGCAGCGCGCCGACGAGCCGGCGCATCGCGGAAAGCGCCGCCGCGCCCGCGGATTCGAGCTCGGCGAACGTCGCGGTGTCGCCGTCGGTGCGTTCGGCGACGCGGTGCGCGGCCTGCACGCGCACGACGATGCCGGTGATCTGGTGCGCGACGAGGTCGTGCAGCTCCCGGGCCAGCCGAAGCCGTTCGGTGGTGCGGATTTCGAGGACGTCGGCGCGGTTGCGGGCCTCGGCGTCGCGCAGGACCAGCCCGACGGCGAGCGCGCCGCCCCACAGCAGCGCGGCCACGGCGGAGAAGAGCGCGGCCGGGGTGCCGGCGCCGTAGCGCAGGATCGGGGCGAGCGTGGTGGCCGCGCCTCCCAGGATCGCCAGGGCGGCGGCGGGCCGCGGGGCGAGGCGGTGGCAGCAGGCGCCGACCAGCAGCGCGATGGCGAGCGCTTCGGCCGCGCTGGGCAGCGGCGGCAGGCGCTGGCCCGCCGCCCCGATCACCGCCGTGATCGCCGTGCCCAGCAGGGAAAGCCCGGACACGGCGGCCGCGAGCGCCGCGGTGTGGTCGGGGAACCGGCGGCGCAGCACGGCCAGCAGCGCGACGACCGGGCCGAGCCCGGGGGCGAACTCGAGGGTGAGCGTGGCGAGGTTGCCCTGGGCCGGCCCGGCGCGGATGGCGAGGGTCATGTCGAGCAGCACCAGCGCGCCGAGGACGACCGCCTCGGCCACGAGCGGGCCGCGGCGGCCCGGCAGGACGAGCACCGGTCGCGCGGAGGTCATGCGCCGATCGTGCCCCACGCGGCGGCGTCGCGCCGCGTCGCCGGCGCGATCTCATCCCTGGGTACGAGACGGCGAACGCGAATTCGTACCGCCGGTTGATCGCTTTCCCGCCGCGGCTGGCCAGACTCGGGACGGAAGACGAAACGAGACGGAGGGATTCCGATGCAGGAGACCGCTTTCGTGCCCGGCCCGCGGCCGGTGAACGGGAAGATCACCGGCCTGCCGGGCTGGTACTTCGTGCTGGTCGGCCTGCTCGTGGCCAGCAACGACCTGAGCACCCAGTTCGCGGACCGCTACTCCTGGGTGGCGTACCTGCCGCTGGCGCTGGTCGCGGTGCACGTCGTGCTGTGGTTCACGCTGCTTTCGCAGCGCCGCCGGTACCTGCGGGCCGTGTGGCGCAGCAAGCAGGCCCTCGGCCTGGTCGCCGTGCTGTTCGCGGTGCGGCTGGGACTGCAGCTGGGCCTGGCCGCGCTGACCGACAGCGTCGCGCCGCTGCACAGCTACACGCACCTGATCATCGGGCTCGTCATGCTGGTGCTGACCACGGCCGGGGCCTGGTTCGACCAGTGGCTCGTGCTGCGGGTGGTGAACAAGCAGCAGCACCCCGGGTTCTGAGCGTCAGATCTTGCGGAACCGCGCGTCGAAGAGCGCGAACACGCCGAACACGGCGATGCCCGCGGCGAGGACGAGCAGCAGCGGCTGCCCGTACGGCTGGACGGCGAGCGTCTTCAACGCGGGATCGAGGCCGGCGGCCTTGGCCGGGTCGTAGTTCACGGCGGCCAGCACGAACATCACGCCCACCACGGCGTAGGCCACCGCGACGGCGCACCAGCCCACCTGGCCGAGGCGCTCGGCCGACCGCCGGACGGTCCGGGTGGCGCCGCCGAACTCGAGGTCGTGCAGAAACGTCTTGCGGAGGCCGCGGTGGACAAGGAAGGCCGCGACGCCGAGCACGCCGATCCCGGCGGCGATCACGACGACGGCGCCCCACGGCTGGGCGAGCAGGCCGGCAACCAGGGATTTGCCCTGGCTCGGGGCCCCGAGGGCGGTCTTGCCCGCGCTGTAGGCGACGAGGGCGTACAGCGCGACCTCGATCCCGCTGGTCACGCGCCGCAGCACCCGGCGGCGGCCCTTCGCGTGCCGGTGGCCGGCGACCGCCTCGGTCAGCTGCCAGAGGGCGAGCACGCCGGTGCCGGCCGTGACCAGCCACAACAGCCAGACGCCACCGCCTTCGGCGACGAGCTGGAGCGCGCCGGCCTTGTCGGCTTTTTCGTTGTCGCCCAACGCGACTTGGGCGGCCAGCCAGGCCACGACGAGGTGCACCACGGCGTAACAGGCCAGCCCGACTCGGGCGATCAGGGCGAACCCCTTGAAATCGGGCATCCGCCGATCCTGGTCCACCGGGGCCGGAATGACCAGCACGGTTTTCGCCGGCCGGTTTTTGTCGGTGGTGGTGAGTACGGTCGAGCCGACCGAACGCACCCGACCGGAGGACCCCATGCCCTTCGCCGACGAACTGATCGGCACCCCTGCGGCCCGCGCCCTGACCGCGGGGCTGCGCGCGGCCGCACCGAAGGCGCGGCTGACCGCCTTGCGCGCGGCCGAGGGCGCGCTCGGCCCGCTGTCCCTGCGCGAACGCAGCGACCTCCTGCGTGACGCGCTGCTCGCGGACCTGCCGGGCGACTACGCGTCACTGGCGGCCGTGGTGCGGGCCGCGGCCGCGGCGTCGCCGTCGTTCACCGGCTGGCTGATCTGGCCGGTCACCAGCGCGATCGCGGTCAAGGCCGGTTCCGACGGCGGCGTGGAAGCCTTCGACGACGCCCTCGCGCTCCTGGCGGAGCTGACACCCCGGCTGACGGCCGAGTTCGCCCTGCGCGTGCTGCTGAACCACGATCTGGACCGGGCGCTGGGCGTGATCCGGGGCTGGACGGCGTCGGACAGCCCCGACGTGCGCCGCCTCGCGTCCGAGGGCACCCGCCCGATGCTGCCGTGGGCCGTGCGGGTGCCGGGTGTCCTCGCGTCGCCGAAAGCGACCCTGCCGATCCTGGACGCGCTGTACCGCGACGAGAGCGAGTACGTCCGCCGCTCGGTCGCCAACCACCTCAACGACCTGAGCCGCCGCGAACCCGACCTGGTCGTCGAGACGGCGTCCGCCTGGCTGGCCGAACCCGGCGACGACCCGGCCGCCACCACCCGGCTGGTGCGCCACGCCCTGCGCACGCTGGTGAAACAGGGCCACCCGGGCGCGCTGGGCCTGCTGGGGTTCGCCCCGGCCCGCGTCGACGTGACCGGCCCGCTGCTCGCGTCGGACACGGTGGTGATCGGCGAATCCCTGGCGTTCACGGCCTCGGTCCGCAACCTCGAACCGGAACCGGCCCGCCTGGCGATCGACTACGTGGTCCACCACCGCAAGGCGAACGGCACGTCGACGACCAAGACGTTCAAGCTGACCACCCAGCTCGTGCCACCGGGGGAGACCTACGAGCTGACCCGCGAGCACTCGTTCCGGGTGATCACCACCCGCCGCTACCACCCGGGCCCGCACGCGGTGGAGCTGCAGATCAACGGAGTCCGCGCGGGCCGCGCGGACTTCGACCTCGTGACCGGGTAGCCCAGCCTGGATCCAGCGCGGCAGCTGCCTGGTTCCGCTCTCCGGCCGGGCCGGGGTGCCCAGCCTGGATCCACCGATCGTGCTGGGGCAAGACCTGACGCACCCAATGTGGCGGGGGGGGGGG
>NZ_JBICSQ010000034.1:0-88185 GCF_043197175.1 Amycolatopsis sp. NPDC049252 | reverse complement strand
GTCGCGGTACGCCGCCAGCCGGGCCGCCTCGCCGGCCGCTTCGGCCTCCCCGAGTGCGCGGGTGCCGTCGGCCTTGACCTGCGTCAGGCGTTCCTCCCGCGACGCCTGCGCCTCGGTGTCGATCCGGTTCGCCGCCGCGGCCTCTTCGGCCTGGCGCCGGGCGTTGGCCCCGCGTTGCGCGAGCAGCTGCTCCTCGCGGCGGGCCAGCTCGATCTTGCTCTGCAGCTCGTTCTCGCTGATCGCCCGCTCGCGTTCGACAGCGAGCGCGCGCCGCTCGAACGTCGCCCGGTCGGCCTCCTGCTGCACCTTCTCCCGCGCCGTCGTCTGCAGCGCCTTCTCGACCTCCGGCTCGGCGCGGATCGAGACGACGCGGACGTCGACCACCGCCGAGCCGGTCTGCGAAAGCCGCGTGTCCTCGACGGCGAGCCCGGCCCGGATGCGGTCGCGGACCGCGCCGACGCCGTCGACGAGCGCGGTGGCCAGGGGCGTGCGGGTGAGCACCTCGACCGCGTACTGCTGCACGTTCTCGGTGAGCAGCCCGCTGATCTGGGCGAGCGGGTCGCTTCGCCAGCGCCCGGTGTCGGGGTCGATGGAGAAGTCGATCCGCTGCGCGGCCAGCGCCGGGTCCTCGATCCGGAAGGTCAGCGCGAGCTGCACGGTGACGTCCTGGAAGTCGGCCGTGCGGGCGTGGAACAGCAGCGGCAGCTCGCGGTCGTCGACCGGGACCTCCGAGACGACCGCGGTCAGCGGCCGGTACCAGAACGACAGGCCGAGACCGTCGTGCGCGAGCTTGCCGCGGCGGTAGTGGCGGATGTGCACGGTGGGTGCGCCGCGCAGGTGCCGGAACCCGAACCGGCGGTTGATGTCGGCCATCAGGACCTCCTCTTATCGTCGAGGTGACGATATGGCGTGAAGGGTCTAATCGTCAAGCTGACGATTAGCCGGTAGGGTGGTGGCATGGGTCACCCGCCGTTCGCCGTCACCGCCGACCTCGTCGTGCTCACCCTGACCGGGGACGAGCTGTGCGCGCTCGTCGTTCGCCGGGGAGTGGAACCGTTCCTCGGCGGCTGGGCGCTGCCCGGCGGCTTCGTCCGCGCGGACGAAGGCCTCGAGGACGCCGCCCGCCGCGAACTGGCGGAGGAGACCGGGCTCGCGCCGGGCACCGTCCACATCGAACAGCTCGCCGGCTACGGCGCGCCGGACCGCGATCCGCGGATGCGCGTGGTGACGGTGGCCTACCTCGCACTGGCCCCGGACCTCCCGGTGCCGCGCGCGGGCACCGACGCGGCGGACGCCCGGTGGGCGCCGGTGCGCGAACTGGCGGGCGAGCGCCTGGCGTTCGACCACGACCGGATCCTCGCGGACGGCATCGAGCGCGCCCGCGCGAAACTCGAGTACTCGCCGCTGGCGACGGCGTTCTGCCCGCCGGAGTTCACGGTCGCGGAGCTGCGGCGGGTGTACGAGCTGGTCTGGGACACCCGGCTCGACCCCCGCAACTTCCACCGCAAGGTGACGGGCGCCGACGGGCTGCTGGAGCCGACCGGCCGGACGACCACGCGCGACGGCGGCCGCCCGGCGCAGCTGTACCGGCGGGGCGGGGCGGGGCTGCTGTACCCGCCGATGCTCCGCTCCGGAGGCTAACTTGGTGAGGTGAGCGACGACGCCTGGGCCGGGCTGGCCGACAAGTTCGCCGACGAGGCCTACGCCACGGTCAAAGGGCACGTGCGCACCCACGTGCTGCACCAGCAGCTGCTCGAACACCTCCCGGCGCCGCCGGCGACGGTGCTCGACGTCGGCGGCGGCGCGGGTCACCAGTCGTTCCCGCTGGCCGAAGCGGGCTACGAGGTGACGCTGCTCGATCCCTCACCCGCCATGCTGGACAAGGCCCGGCAACGCCTCGAACGGCTGCCCGCCGGGGCGCCCCCCCGGGGGGCCCGCGCCGGCCCCCGCCCCCCCACGGCTCGGTCCCCATGATCAGGCCGTTGAACAGGAGCACGTTGAGGAACAGCGGTCGCAGGCCGGGGTGGGTGAGCAGGAAGCGCCACCCCTCGGTCAGGTCCCGCGCGCGCAGCCGGGAGGTGGTGCTCGCCGGCGGTGGTTCCGTCCCGCCGATCGCCCGGATCCCCAGCGCCGAGAGCAGGAAGCTGACGGCGTTCGCGACCACCGTCGTCACCGGCCCGAGCAGCCCGAACGCGGCGCCGCCCAGCGGCGGGCCGAGCGCGGTCGCGGTCCAGGTCGTCGACTCGAACCGCCCGTTCGCGACGAGCAGGTCCTCCGGCGGCACGAGCGCCTTCAGGTAGGCGCCGCTCGCGGACGTGAAGGCGATGTCCGCCGCGGCGACGATCACCGAAACCACCAGCAGCTGCCCGAAACCGAGCCAGCCGAGCGCGTAGGCGGCAGGCACGCTGATCAGGGCCGCGAACCGGACGACGTCCATCCCGACCAGCACCGGCCGCTTCCGCCGGAACTCGATCCACGGTCCCAGCGGCACGGCCACGAGCGCGCCGACGGCGGGCCCGATCGCGGCGAGCGCGGAGACCGCCGCCGGCCCGGCGTGCAGCACGAGGATCGCGAGCAGCGGGAAGGCACCGAACCCGAGCCAGGTCCCGAACGTGCTGACGGCGTAGGCCGTCCAAAGCCACCTGAACCGCGGCCCCAGCGACCGCCTGCGCATCACCCGGAGAGCAAAGCGAACGAGGCGCCCGCGGAGCAAACAACCACCGCGGCGGCGAGCCACAACCCGGCGTTGTGAACCTAGAGTCGGTCCGTGGACCTCGATGCCGTGCGCACCTTCGTCACCGCCGCGGACGCGGGCCGGTTCCAGGACGCCGCCACCGACCTGTCGATCACCCAGCAGGCCGTCTCCAAGCGCATCGCCGCGCTGGAGAAGACGTTGGGGACACGGCTGTTCACGCGCACCGCACGCGGAGCCACGCTGACCGGCGACGGTGAGGCGTTCCTGCCGCACGCCCGTGAACTGCTGCTGGCCGAAGCGCGTGCGGTGGCTTCGGTGCGGTCCGGCCGCCGCCCGCTGCGCGTCGACGTCATCGGACGGCGCCTCGGCACGGCGGCGCTGCTGCGCGGGTTCCACGAGGCGCACCCGGACGTCGAATTGGAGGTCGTGACGCTGTTCGACGCCGAGACCGCGGTCGCCGCGGTGCGGGACGGCTCGATCGACGCGTCCTTCCGCGCGGTTGCCGCCTTGTCCGACGGCGTCGCATCGATGGCGGTGCTGGACGAGCCGCTCCTGCTGCTGTGCGGCCCCGCGCACGTGCTGGCGACGGCGCCCGCGGTGACACCGGCTCAGCTGGCCGGGCACCGGATCTGGATGCCCGGCATCGTGCCCGGCACGGAATGGGCCGCCTACTACGCCGAGCTCGCGGCGGCCTTCCGCCTGTCGATCGACGCGATCGGCCCGAACTTCGGCACCGAGGTGGTGCTGGACACGATCGCGGACTCGGCCGAGGTGGCGACGCTGGTCGGCGAGGGCGTCCGGCTGCTGTGGCCGGCCGGGCACGACCTGCGGCGCGTGCCGATCAAGGACCCGGTGCCGGTCTACCCGCATTCGCTGGTGTGGCGGCGCGACAACCCGCACCCGGCGCTGGCCGCCCTCCGCGCGCACCTGCGACCCGGCACGAGAGCGTCCGACGTCTGGCGCCCGAGCTGGGCGGGCTAGGTGATCTTCTCCCGGGTGTTGCCGTAGGACAGCCGTAGCGCCACCCAGCCGTCACGCTCCCCGGCACAGATCTCCTCGACGGTCTCCACCAGCACGGCCGCCGCGCCCGAAGCGGCGTAGTTGCCGTGACGGGCGGCGAAGAGCGCGACCTCCTTCTCGATCGCGTAGCGCGCCCGCGTCCGGCTGGTCCAGTTCTCCTTGTACCCGCCGAGCGCCCGAACCCCGTTGACCAGCACCGCAACCGACCCGACGGCGGCGATGATCCGCGCGTCGATGGCGAAGGCCGCGAGCGCGGGAATCGTGGCGGTCACGACCAGGCTCGCCATCTCGACCACGGAGTGCCGCCGCCGCGCGGCCCACGACGACCGCTGGTACCGCCGCCACTCGGCCAGCACCGACGGCGGCACCGGCTCGTCGTCGACGCCCTTCGCGTCCAGAACCCACTGACTCCGCGCAATCGTGCGCGACTCTGCCTTCATGGGGGGAAAGTCAAGCACGCGGTCAGCCCAGCGATCGCCGCGTCGCCTGTTCCGTCTCCAGGACGCCCTGCCGGATCCCCTCCAGCTGGTCGCTCAGCTCGCGGACCGCGCCCGTGTCCACCGCGAAGTCCGTGGTCGCCGCCGTCAGTTCCGCCACCCGCGCCACCAAGCTGTCCAGACCCAGCGCGCCCGACTGCAGCTGTGCCAGCAGCTTGTCCCGCGCTCCCGAGAGCCGCGCGTGGACGTCCGCCTGCGCCTGCACCGCGCTCAACGCCTGCTCGAGGTCACCCCGGACGTCCTCGTGGGCCGACTTCAACTCCCCTTTCAGGCGGCGCTTTTCCCGCGCGACGGCCTCCAGATCGACGCGGGACAACGCCTTTCCCGTCGCCGACGCGCGCCCGGCCAACCGCTGCAGGGTGGACAGCGTCTCCCGGACCACCGGTTCCATGTCGGCGACGCGGTCGGCGAGGGGGCCCGAGTCCAGGGAGTCGCTCAGCGAGCCGAACCCCTCGGCGGCGTGCTCCGCGCGGTGCAGCCAGTTGGCCTCGGCCGATCCCGGCGTGACGTCCAGGACCCGTGCTTCGCGGGCCGGAGCCTCCTTCTCGCGGGTTGCGACCGCGACGCCGGCGCGGGCGGCCAGCACCGCGACACCCACGCCGAGCGCGGCGACCACCGGCAGCTGCACGGCCCACGCCACCCCGGCCGACGTGGCGCCGAGCAACAGCCCCCACGGTTCGGCGAGCTCCCGGGCGAATTTCATCAGAAGTTCGAGATCACGGACGTGAAGACCTGGTTGATCGAGTCCGGTTTGGACGAATCGTATTCCGATCCCTCGGTCGATTCCGCGATCTGCTTCAGCACGTCCTGGTCGGCGTCGCCGCCGTAGGCGATGGTGAACAGCCGGACCGTCTCCGCGTTGCCCTCCGGTCGCAGCTGCGGCAGCAGGTGGTCGAGGTCGACGCCGCCGGAGTCCTCGTTGCGGCCGTCGGTCAGCACGACGACGGCGTTGATCGCCGTCGGGTCGACGTGCGCCTTCATGTACTCGTACGCGGCCAGCGACGAGTCGTACAGCCCGGTGCCGGCCTGCGGCGTGAGCCCGCTCAGCCGCGACGCGAGCGTCTCCTTGCCGCTGGTGCCGAGGGCCTGGACCGGCAGCAGCTCCTGGTAGTCCCGGTCGCCGTCGAGGTGGGTCGAGAACTGCCAGAGCCCGACCTGATCCCGCGGCACGAACTGGCCGAGCGCGTCGATCGCGGCCTGTTTCGCCAGGTCGATCTTGCTCTTGCCGGTGCCCTTGACCTCGTCGCCCATCGAGCCCGAGACGTCCACGACCAGCAGCACGTTCGCCTTCTTGCGCAGCTCGGTCCAGGTGGTCAGCAGCTTCGACAGCACCGTCGGCGAGGGCGGCTGCAGGAAGCTGATCTTCGCGTCCGGCTGCGCGCCGTTGGCGGTGGTCACCTGCGCGCCCGGCTTGCCGTCGAAGGACCGGAAGCCCAGTGCGGCGAACTTCTGCTGCGTCTCCGGCCCGCGCAGGTACCCGAGGAAGTCCGCGGCGATCTGCTTGCGCGTCTGGTCGGCCCAGTTCAGCGTGACGAACGGGTGGTCGGAGTTGAGCGTGCCGTCCGACGGGTAGATCGCGACGATCGGCACCTTCGGCGGCGCGTGCTGGCCCACCTTCGTGGGGTCGTTCGTCGGGTTGCCCTGGTTGTAGCCGATCAGCGAGCTCTCCTCGACGGTCACCGCCGAGATGTACGACAGCGCGGCACCCCGGTCGTCGGCCTTCTGCAGGTTCGTCAGGAACGTCAGCGTGTTGTCGCCGTAGTGCACGATCGCCTGCTCGATGTTCGTGACGAACTGCTTCGCCTCGGGCTTCTCGAGCGCGGCGGCGGTGAGGTCGGACGACGTCCCGGTCGCGGCGTAGTACGCGCCGATCGTGGCGTTCAGGCCGGCCGTGGAGATGTTCGGGTTCGTCTTGCCCAGCCGGAACTTGCCCCACTCCGGGTGCCCGAACTTCGCCCAGCCCGCCGGGTCGGTGGCCAGCGACGCCAGGTCCTTCCAGCCGATCGGCTTCGACGGCCAGCCGAGCGCCTCGGCCATCGGCTTCGGCATCGCGATCGTCAGCGGCGAGTTCGCGATCGACTCCGGGTTGCCGTCGGGCACGATCGAGGCGGTGTCGCCCTTGGCGTTGACACGCAGCAGGTTGACCCAGCCGCTCGCGGCCGGCGTCCAGACGTCGGGGCGCGGGCCGTCGGTGGCCTCGTTCCAGCCGTTCGCCAGCGCCAGCATCGCGACACCCGACGACTTCGACTTCACGACGACGTCGACACAATGTCCGGCGACCGACCGTCCGGAGTAGGCTTTTGCAGCTTCTTGGACGATGCCGACCTTTTCCGGGGACGACGCGACGTTCAGCGCGATCGCGTCGTCACCGGTGCACTTCGGCGCGTCGGCCTCGTCGGAACCGCTGGTCCAGGCCCGGATTCCGATGATCAACCCGGCCGCCACGACGATCGCCGCGATGAAGGGGAGAATTTTTCTCCTTCTTCGTGCAGGCTGGGAATTGATCATCGAAAACGCCCCCTCCGCCGACCGGAAAGTCCATTATCCGGCCGGTGGGGGAGCGCCGGGGGCGCGTTGCCGAAACTTGACTATCCCTTGGGGCCGCGGCGCGACCACGTCCACGCGTAACCGGGGTCTTCGGACGCGTCGGCGGCCTCACCCAGGTCCAGCGGCGCGAAAGTGTCCACCATGACGGCGGTTTCGTCGAAGAACTCCGCGCCGATCGACGCCTCCGCCGCGCCCGGCTGCGGGCCGTGCGTGAAGCCGGACGGGTGCAGCGACAGCGAGCCGACGCCGATCCCCGAGCCCTTGCGGGCCTCGTAGTTGCCGCGCACGTAGAACATCAGCTCGTCGGAGTCGACGTTGGCGTGGTTGTACGGCACCGGGATCGAGTCCTCGTGGTAGTCGACCTTCCGCGGGCAGAAGGAGCAGACCACGAAGTTCGGGCCCTCGAACGTCTGGTGCACCGGCGGTGGCTGGTGCACGCGGCCGGTGATGGGCTCGAAGTCGTCGATGTTGAACGCCCACGGGTACAGGCAGCCGTCCCACCCGACGACGTCGAAGGGGTGCGTCGCGTAGGTGTAGCGGGTCAGCCCGGCGCGGTGGCGCACGAGCACCTCGACGTCCTCGCCGTCGGCCAGCAGCGGCTCGGACGGCCCGCGGACGTCGCGCTCGCAGTACGGCGAGTGCTCCAGGAACTGGCCCTTCGCCGACAGGTAGCGCTTCGGCGGACCGATGTGCCCGCGCGCCTCCAGGATGAAGAGGCCGACCTCGCCGTGCGGGAGCACGCGGTATGTGCACGACGTCGGGATGACCAGGTAGTCGCCGTCGCCGACCTCGAGGCTGCCGTAGATCGTCTCGACGGTCGCGGAGCCGCCCTGGATGTAGAACAGCTCGTCGCCGGCCGCGTTGCGGTACAGCGGGCTGGGCGCGGTCGCCGTGACGAACCCGATGGTGACGTCGGCGTTGCCGAACAGCCGCCGCCGGTCCGTCACGGCGTCGGTGTCGCCGCCGAACTTGAGGTCCTGGGTCTGGAACGCCCGCGGCTTGAGCGGGTGGTTCGGGGTGAGCGAGCCGCGGTCCTCCTCGACGGCGACGGCGTCGACGATCGCCGTCGGCAGCCCGCGGTGGTAGAGCAGCGCGGAGTCGGCGGAGAAGCCCTCGACGCCCATCAGCTCTTCGGCGTAGAGCCCGCCGTCCGGCTTCCGGAACGCGGTGTGCCGCTTGTGCGGGATCTCGCCTACTCGCCGGTAGTAAGGCATCGACGTCCCCTTCTGACGTGTCCGTTGTGCGAACGATTTTGTCCTCATGTCGTACGCTACTAGCGTGTCAGTCGTGTCAAGCGCTGTGGAACTCACGCCCCCCGGCCCCCGTGGAATTCCTCCCCTGTTCGCGAGGCTCGTCGACGACTCGGCGCTGTTCCCTCCGGGCGATGCCGCCATGCCCGAAGCCCTGCGCGCGCACTTCGCGAGCCGGGAGTCCGAACACGCAGGTGTACTGGGGGTTTTTCTCTGCCAGGCGTCCCGTCTGCCCGAGCTGATCACCGAGTTGATCAAGATCAAGCCGAAGCAGCCGCTGCCGCTTTCCTTGATCATCGACACCGGGCTCGGCGGCGTGCCGAAGGCGATCTCCATCGTCGAGTCGCGCAGTGAGCTGCTCGCGCTGCGGATGGTCGAGATGCCCGCGCCGTCGGACGTCGACGAGGTGTGGCTGGAGCGCGTCTCGGAGTTCGTCCCCGAGGACGTCATCCGGGTCGTCGAGCCGCGGCGCGGCGTCGGCTGGCTCGACGGCGTCCGCAAGGTGATCGAGCACGGGAGCTGGCCCAAGATCCGCTGCGGCGGCAAGGCGGGCGAGAACTTCCCGAGCGTCGACGAGGTGGCGGACTTCCTGGCCGTCGTCAGCGGGTCCAGCGGGGCGTCGTTCAAGGCGACGAACAGCCTGCACCGCGCCGTCCGGCACGCGGACCCGGACACCGGGTTCGTGCACCACGGCTTCCTCAACCTGCTGGTGGCCTCCGCCCGCAGCCTCTCCGGCGGTGACGTCCGGGCGGCGCTGGAGGAGACCGACGGCCAGGTGCTGGCCGACGAGGCCCGCGCGCTGCCCGAGCCCGCCGCGAAGGCTGTTCGCGAGCTCTTCGCGTCGTACGCGGCGGCGTCGTTCGCCGAGCCAGTTGCCGACATGGGCGAACTCGGCTTGCTGTGACCAGCCGGGAGGGGTCGCTGACGCTCGACCGGGGCTTGGCGCTGCTGCAGGCCGTGGCCGACGCCGGCGGTGACGCGGCGACCATCTCCGAGCTCGCCGTGGCCATCGGGGCCAGCCGCGCGGCCGTCTACCGGCTGCTCGTGCCGCTCTCGGAGCGCGGGCTGGTCTGGCGCGACGGCACCAAGGTCCGGCTCGGTGTCGGCCTGCTCCGGCTGGCCGGGCAGGTCCTGCCGCAGCTGCGTGACGCGGCCGGCCCGGTGCTGCGCGAGCTGGCCGAGAAGGTCGGCGCGACCGCGCACCTGTCGGTCGCCCAGGGACCGCAAGCGCTTGCGGTGGCCGTCGTGGAGCCGTCCTGGACGAATTTCCACGTCGCCTACCGGGTCGGCAGCCGCCACGCGCTGAACTCGGGCGCGGCCGGCAAGGCGATGACCCTGCGCCCCGGCGGCGACGGCTGGGTGACGTCGTCGGGCGAGCTGGAAGCGGGGGCCTCCGGCGTTGCCGCCCCGGTCCGCGGGGTGCCCGGGCTGCGCGCGAGCGTCGGCGTCGTTTCCCTCGAACCCCTCAAGTCCGCCGAGGTGGGACCGCAGGTGGTGGCTGCGGCCGCTCGGCTGACCGAGGTGCTCCGAACGGACGTGTAGTTGGCGTACCGGCGCCGGGATGTGATCTCGTGGTCGCCGGAGGCGGCCCGCCGGGGAGCCGCCGTGACCCGGTCCGGGGGTGCGGTGAAGGTTCCCGAAGAGCTCGTCGGCTGCGCGGTCCGCCGGACCGCGTTCGACTTCCAGGTGCGCCTCGAGCTCGTCGACCAGCCGGTGGGCGAGGACGCCAGGGTCGACGCCGAACTCGTCGTCGAGACGTCGTTCCGGGTGCGTGACGCCGAGGGCCGCAGCCACGACCTGACCCCGGCGACCGGGGCCGCGCTCGCGCCGGTGCTCGCGCTGTTCGGCCGCACGGTGACCGCGGTGCGGCTGTGCTCCGGCAGCCTCGTGCTGACCTTCGACGACGGCGCTGAGCTGTCCGCGTGGCCGGACCCGGCGTACGAGTCGTGGTGGCTGACCGGGTACGGCGTCGAGCCGATCCTGGTCGGACCGGGAGAGGCGAACTAACGCCGGGAGACGGCCACCAGCGGCCGGACCATGGTCAGCAGCAGCGCGACGTCGACGGTGAACAGGAGCCGCTCGAACAGGCCGAGCGTGACGTCCTGCTGGGCGGGCCCGATGACGAGCGTGCAGACGAAGCCGGCGAGCACGATGCCGATGCTGGCGAAGCTCGCCGTGGCGAGCCGCCGGATGGTCGTGCGGCGCGGCTCCCACGGGCAGCGGTCGCGGCCGCGGCGGGTCAGCACGAACGCGGCGGCGGGCAACGCGACGAACGCCGTCAGCGCGGCGATGTTGTGCACCTGCCCGGACAGCGAACGCGCCTGCCCGTCCGGGTCGACGGGCACGAGCCCGCACACCAGGAGGCCGGCCGACCAGACGCCGACCAGCACGCAGACGGCCGTGGTGCCCGGGCGCCGCGCCTTGGCGATGCCGGTGAGCAGCGCGACCGAGCCGAGCGACAGCGCCAGGCACATCGCGCTGAACAGCGGCGCGGCCGAGGAGCTGCCGAGCTTGCCGTAGACGTACTCCGAGAGCGTCTGCCAGATGGGGCTGACCTGGCCGGAGAGGCGCAGGTGCAGGTCGATCGAGATGGCCACGGCCAGGCCGATGCCGCCCAGCGCGAGCCTGCCGTGCACCGGCGAGACGGCGTGGGTCAACGGCTTCGGCGAGGTCACCTGCGGTTCTCCTGGCTTCGGGGACATGGAGAAGGGCAAGGTGGTGTTCACCTTGCCCTCACCCATTCGTTCCCGAAAGGTTACCGCGTGATCCTGTGAAGGGCCTATACGCCCGGCTCAGAAAGCCAGCTGGAGCAGGGCGAAAGCCGCGAACCCGGCGAACATGAACCCGGCGATCCGCTGGATCAGCTTCGGGTTGATCCGGTTGCGGATCTTGCCGCCGATGAACACCGCGAGCCCGGCGACCACGACGAGCGCGGCGAACGAGCCGACGCCGACCGCGAGCGGGTTGCCGATCCGGGCGGTGAGGCTCGCCGTCGCGAGCTGGGAGGCGTCACCCCACTCGGCGGCGAAGAGCACGCCGAAGGACGTCAGCGCGGAGCGTGCGAAGGACGCTGGAGAGGGGCCCGTGCGCGAAGCGTCTTCACCTGCTTCGTCCGCTTCGCTGAATCCCTCGCGAAGGAGCATGAAAGCGCCGAGGCCGAACATCGCCGCGACGACCAGGGAAAGGACCAGGTCCGGCAGGAGGGTCAGCACGCTGCCGAACGCGACCGCGATGACGCATTGCACGGCGAACGCGGCACACACCCCGGCGAAAACCGGGCCACCTCGGAAACGGGTGGTCAGCACCAAGGTCGCGACCAGCGTCTTGTCCGGCAGCTCCACGGCGAGGACCAGGCCGAACGCGCTGATCAACGCCACCATCGCGGTAGTCATGAGTATTCTTTCGCCCCTTTCACTTCAACGATAAAGGGGACATTCAGAGGGAGGCAAGCTGATGGCTTGCGCGAAATTGCCGAATCGGTGTCCATGAATTCGTTACCGAGGCTCGTCGCACAATTTTCTTCGGCACGCCGAATATTTGGTTGTGGCCTGCGGTAGGTTGACCGCCATGGGGTCAGAGGTGCGCGCTGCGCAGGTCAACGAGGTCATCCGCCGGCTGGAAGGGCACTACATCTTCCCGGAGGTCGCGGCGAAGCTGGCGGAGGTGCTTCGCGGGCGTCTCGGCGAAGGCGCGTACGCGGACCTCGGTGACGCCGAGTTCGCGACGGCCGTCACAGACGACCTCCAGTCGGTGAACGGCGACAAGCACCTCCGGCTGCGGCACCACGTCGACCCGGTCGCCGAAGACGGCGACGCGGCGTTCGACTCCGACGCCTTCCGGCTCGAGGCCGAGCTGGAGGCCTTCGGCATCGCGGCCGTCCAGCGGCTCGCGGGCAACGTCGGCTACCTCGAAACGACGCTGCTCTACCCGGCCGAGCTGGCCGGGCCGGCGATCGCTTCGGCGATGACGCTGCTGGCGCCCACCGACGCGCTGCTGCTCGACGTGCGCCGCAACCGCGGCGGCACCCCGGGCACGAGCGCGCTGCTGCAGAGCTACCTGGTCGACGAGCAGGTCCACTACCTCGACATCTACGAGCGCGAAGGCGACAAGACGACCCAGATGTGGACGCTGCCGTACGTGCCGGGCGCGAAGTTCGGCGGCACCAAGCCGGTCTGGGTGCTCACCGGCCCGCGCACGTTCTCCGGCGGCGAGGACCTCGCGTTCTCCCTGCAGCAACAGGGCCGCGCGAAGACCGTCGGCGAGCCCAGCCGCGGCGGCGCGCACCCGCGTGAGCAGTACAAAGTGGACACCTACCTCGACGTGACCGTCTCGATCGCGCGGTCGTTGCACCCGGAGACGGGGGAGAACTGGGAGGGCGTCGGCGTCCGGCCGGACATCCCGGTCGACGCGGAGAAAGCGTTCGACACGGCGTACGGGCTGGCCCTGAAGCACGTGCTCGAGCTCGGCGAGACCGGCCCGCGGCGCGGCGTCGCCGAAGAGGCCCGGCAGGCACTCGACCGGTTGTAGTCACCCAGGACGTTGGTCCTGGGCACATCAGGACCAGTTGAACTGGTCGCGCCGACGTGCCCGGAGCACGCTGGGCTACGTGGAGGTCCTAGAGCTAGCGCGGTGGCAGTTCGGCATCACCACCGTCTACCACTTCCTGATGGTCCCGTTGACCATCGGGTTGTCGATCCTGGTCGCGGCGATGCAGACCCGCTGGGTCCGCACCGGCGAGCTGCGGCACCTGCGGATGACCAAGTTCTGGGGCAAGCTGCTGCTGGTCAACTTCGCCATGGGCGTCGTGACCGGCATCGTGCAGGAGTTCCAGTTCGGGATGACGTGGAGCGCGTACTCCCGCTTCGTCGGCGACGTCTTCGGCGCGCCGCTCGCCATGGAAGGGCTCGTCGCGTTCTTCGTCGAGTCGACCTTCCTCGGCCTGTGGATCTTCGGCTGGGACCGGCTGCCGAAGAAGGTCCACCTGGCGTGCGCCTGGGCGTTTTCGCTGGCCACGATGGCTTCGGCGTACTTCATCCTGGCCGCGAACTCGTGGATGCAGCACCCGGTCGGCGTCACGTTCGAGAACGGCAAGCCGACGATGAACTCGATCTGGGCGGTGCTGACGAACAACACGGCGCTGGCCGCGATCCCGCACACGCTGGCCGGCGCGTTCTCGGTGGCGGCGGCCTTCCTGGTCGGCATCGCCGGCTGGCACCTGTGGCGCCGCGGCGACCACCAGGACGTCTGGCGCACGTCGCTGCGCCTGGGCGGCTGGGTCGGCATCGCCGCGTTCGCCGTACTGGCGATCACCGGTGACACCCAGGGCAAGCTGATGTTCGAGCAGCAGCCGATGAAGATGGCGTCGGCGGAAGCGCTGTGCCACACGGAACGGCCGGCGAGCTTCTCGATCATCGCGATCGGCGACGTCGCGGGCTCGAACTGCGAGGACGTCAAGACGTTCAACGTGCCCGCGCTGCTGTCGTTCCTGGCGCACAACGACTTCAAGACCGAGGTCAAGGGCGTCGAGGACCTGATCGGGGAGTACCAGGCCAAGTACGGCACGAACTACCCGGACGACCCGGACCTGGGTTCGCTCGCGGGCAAGCCGATCGACTACGTGCCGAACCTCCCGGTGACGTACTGGGGCTTCCGCATGATGATCGGTTTCGGCGCGGTGTCGGCGGGCATCGGGCTGCTGGCCCTGTGGCTGACCCGCCGCGACCGCATCCCGGCGGGCCGCTGGTTCCCGCTCCTGGTGCTGGCCGGCGTGGCCACCCCGTTCCTGGGCAACAGCGCGGGCTGGATCTTCACGGAGATGGGCCGCCAGCCGTTCGTGGTCGCGCCCAACCCGTCGGGGGTCGACGGCGTCTGGATGTTCACCGCCCGCGCCGTCTCCCACCTGTCGACGGGCGAGGTCTGGACGTCACTCATCGCGCTGACCACGGTGTACGCGGCCCTCGGCCTGGTGGAGCTGTACCTGATGCGCAAGTACATCCGCGGCGGCGTCGACGCGGTGATGCCCCCGCCGAAACCCAAGGACGACGACAACGAACCGGGCGACACGCTCGCGTTCGCCTACTGAGGTGGCCACCATGAGCACACCCGCCCGCAACGCAGCCCCCACCCGTCCCGGGGGGCGGCCCCGAACCCAGCGTATCGGCTTGGTCACTCTCACGGGTTACCCACAGCAAATCTGTGGACAACTCGACCACTTGTGGATAACTCAGGGCCACCGAGGCCGGCCGACGGCAAATGTCGGCCCGGCGTGGTAGCGGGAGGCGTGCGATGACCCTCGCGATCGTCTGGTTCTGCGTCATCGCCTTCTTCTGGGCCGGCTACCTCTTCCTCGAAGGCTTCGACTTCGGCGTCGGCATGCTGCTGCCGTTCCTCGCGCGCGACAACACCGAGCGCCGCGTCATGGTCAACACTATCGGGCCCGTCTGGGACGGCAACGAGGTCTGGGTGATCGTCGCCGGCGGGGCGATGTTCGCCGCCTTCCCCGGCTGGTACGCCAGCCTCTTTTCCGCCGCCTACCTGCCGCTTCTCCTCCTGCTGCTCGCCCTCATCGGCCGCGGCGTCGCCTTCGAGTACCGCGGCAAGGTCGACTCCGACCGCTGGCGCCGCACCTGGGACCGCGTGATCATGATCGGCTCGTGGATCCCGCCGCTCGGGGTCGGGCTGGTCCTCGCGACGAGCGTTCTCGGCCTGCCCCTCGACGCCGAAGGCAACCGCGTCGGCTCGGCGTTCGCCGCCTTCCGCTGGGACACCCTGCTCGGCGCGGTGGCCATCGCCGCCTTCTCGATCACCCACGGCGCCGCGTTCCTCGCCCTCAAAACCACCGGTGACCTGCGGGAACGTGCTCGCAAGCTGGCACTGCGGCTGCTGCCGTTCGCGATGGTGCCGATCGTCGCGTTCCTGACGGTCGTCCAGTGGCGCGAAGGCACTTTGTGGACACTGCTCGCCTTTGGGATCAGTGCTCTCGCTGCTGCGGTCGCCTGGCTGAAGCTGCGCGCCGACCGTGACGGCCAGGCCTTCGCCGCGCTCGGGGTCATGATCGCCGCGGCCGCCGTCACGATGTTCGGCTCGCTCTACCCGAACGTCCTGCCGTCGACGCTCGACGCGGCCAACACGCTGACCATCGCCGACACGGCGTCGAGCCCGTACACGCTGACGGTGATGACCTGGGTCGCCGTCTTCGGCGCTCCCGCGGTGCTGATCTACCAGGGCTGGACGTACTGGGTGTTCCGCAAGCGCATCGGCACCCAGCACATCCCGGCGGTCCACGCACCATGACACAGCTTCCCGGTCGCGCTCCTCTTCTCTCCTCGGAGTCCACAGTGGACTCGGCGCGGCCGGGAAAGGGCCCGCTCGGCGCACTGCCGGCCCTCGTGCCGGCCGTGCGCCGAGCGCTGGCCCTGGTGGGGTTCCTGTCGTTCCTCAACGCCGCCGCCCTGGTGGCACAGGCATTCCTGCTCGCCGACGTCCTCGCGGCGATCGTCGGAGCAGGTTCCGGGGGACGCGCCGCCCAGCTGGTCGCGCTGCTCGCGCTCGTCGTGACGCGCGCGAGCACCGGCTGGGCGGTGCGCACGGTCTCCGCCCGCGCGGCGGCGACAGCGCAACGCGAGCTGCGCGCGAAAGCCGTCGACCACGCCCTGCGCCTCGGCCCCGAATGGATCGCCCGGCGCGGCCACGGCGAGCTGACCGCGCTGACGACCCGCGGCCTCGACGCGCTCGACGCCTACTTCCGCGAATACCTGCCCGCGCTGGTGACGGCGGTCGTCGTGCCGCTCGGCGCCGGCGCGGCGATCCTGTTCGCCGACCGGCCGTCCGGTGTGATCGTCGCGTTGACCGTGCCGCTGCTGCCGATGTTCGCGATCCTGGTCGGCAAGTACACCGCCGGCCGCGTCGCCGGCGCCACCGACGCGACGCACCGGATGTCCGAACGGCTGCTCGAACTGGTGCGTGTGCTGCCGGTGCTGACCACGTTCCGCCGCGCGTCCGCCCAGGCCGAGACGGTCCGGAAGCTGTCCGAGCGCCACCGCCGCGCGACGCTCAAGACGTTGAAGGTCGCCTTCACTTCGGCGTTCGTGCTCGAACTGATCGCGACGCTGTCGGTCGCGCTGGTCGCCGTCGTGATCGGCGTCCGGCTCGCGGGCGGGCACCTGCCGCTGGCCATCGGGCTGGGCGTGCTGATCCTCGCGCCGGAGTGCTACCAGCCGCTGCGCGCGGTCGGCGCGGCGTTCCACGCCAGCGAGGACGGCGTCGAAGCGGTCCGTCGTGTCGTCGACCTGCTGGCGGTGCCCGCGCCTGCCGCCGGCAGTGCCCTCGTTGACGGCCGTGAGCTGCAGGTTTCCTCGTTGCGGGTGGCCCGTCGCGGCGGATTCGCGCCGGACGGCGAGACGTTCACGGTCCGCCCAGGCGAGACGGTCTGGCTCCGTGCACCCAGCGGCGGCGGCAAGTCGACGACGCTCTCGGCGCTCCTCGGCTTTGTCCCCGCGCCCGACGGGAGCATCACTGTCGGCACGACGGACCTGGCCGACGCCGACCTCGCGCGCTGGCGGGAGCAGGTCGCGTGGGTGCCGCAGTCGCCGGTCTTCACCGGCGGCACGGTCGGCGAAGAAGTGGGCTCGGACGCGGTTCTCGCGGAACTCGGCCTGGCCGGGCTCGCGGACCGCCCGGTGGCGAAGCTGTCGCTCGGGCAGCGACAGCGCGTTGCGGTCGCGCGGGCGCTGCTGCGGGTTCGCGACGGCGCGTGGCTGCTCCTGCTCGACGAGCCGACCGCCCACCTCGACCAAGCGAGCGCGCGGCTCGTGCTCGACGCGGTGCAGCGCGCCGTCGACAACGGAGCCGCGGCAGTGATCGCGGCCCACGAACGCACGGTAGCAGTCGATATGTCGACTTCTGTGCCGGATTCTGTGGAGCTGTCCACCGTGGACGCTGATGCGCCGCCGTTGCCCTGGCGCGCCCTCCTCGACGGACGGCTGTTCGGCGGCGCTGTCCTGGGAGCGGTGGCGCTGCTGGCCGGGATCGCCCTGACCGCGACGTCCGGCTGGCTCATCGCGAAGGCGTCCCAGCAGCCGCCGATCCTGACGTTGACGGTCGCGGTGGTCGGCGTCCGCGCGTTCGGCCTGAGCCGCGCCGGCCTCCGGTACGTCGAACGGCTGGTCACGCACGACGCGGCGTTTCGCATCGCCGGCCGCCTCCGCGAGCGGCTGTGGAATTCCCTGGTCCGCCTCGGGCCGGCGCGGAGCCTGCGCGCGGGCGAGGGACAGCGCCGCTTGGTCGCCGACGTCGACACGGTCCGCGACCTGCTGCCCCGGGTGGTGACGCCACCGCTGGTGATCGCCCTGGTCGCGGCCGGCGCGATCGCGGTCCAGGCGTGGGTCCTGCCCGCGGCGGGCTGGACCCTCGCGGCGGCGGTGGCCCTCGGGTTGTGCGCACCCCTGGTCGCACTGCGAGCCGAGCGCCGCGCGACATCGGCGCTGGCAACCGGCCGGCGCGACGTCGCTGCCCGGGTCTTGGTCCTCTTCGAAGCGGCGGCCGAGTTGCTGGCCTTCGGCCGGGCAGCGGAGCATCGGCGTGCCCTCGCGGAGGCAGACACCACGTTGGCGACACAGGCACGCCGCCAGGCCTACGGAGCGGGCGCGGCGGAGGCCTTGGTGACACTGGCCTGCGGAGCGGCGGCCGTGGTGAGCACGGCTTTCGCAGCCCAGGCAGTGACAGCCGGCCGGCTTGACCCGGTGCTGGCGCCGCTGCTGGCGTTGGTGCCACTGGCGCTGGCGGAGGTGCTGGCGACGCTGCCACCGGTGGCCCAGCACTGGGACACGCTGAAGCAGGCCCGCCACCGCCTGGCCGAGTTTCCGCCCGACGAGAGCGCAGAAGCCGAGTCGACAGCCACGCCACCACGACCGGCTGATGGTGAGGCTCGGGCCGAGCTGGCGGTTGCGGACTGGCGGCCGCCGGTTGACTTTGCTGCGAGGGCCCAGGCCGGGTCGACCGCTACAGGCGTGCGCCGGCCCGCCGAGCGACCACCGGCTGACACCCGGTACCGGGTCGAGTTGGCGAGATCTTCGGCTGACCTGGCGACCGTTGCCGAGCGGCCGTCCGTCGAGCTGCGTGGTGCCGATCTCGGGTGGCCGGATGGGCCGGTTGTGCTGCGCGGGGTCGACGTGACCCTGGCGCCTGGGACCTATGCCGCTGTTGTCGGGCCCAGCGGGGCCGGTAAGTCGACTCTGGTTGCCGCGCTGCTCGGGTTTCTCGCGCCCCGGCAGGGCGTCGTCAGCGTGCCCGGGGACGTGGCGTGGGCGCCGCAGGAACCGATGCTTGCTGCGACCACCGTCGGGGAGAACCTTCGGCTGGCGCGGCCGGCCGCGACCGAGGAGCAGCTGCGCGAAGCGTTGCACCAAGCGGTGCTCGACGACGTCGAGCCCGGGACCGTGCTCGGCAGCGGGGGCAGTGGCCTTTCCGGTGGGCAGGCGCAGCGCGTCGCGCTGGCGCGCGCCTTGCTCGGCGCGCCGTCGGCCGGGTTGGTGGTGCTCGACGAGCCCACCGCGCACCTCGACGAGCCGACCGCGTGCGCCGTGCGGGCCCGGCTGCGGGAGGCGCTCGCGGGGCGGACCGTCGTGCACGTCACGCACCGCGCCGACGAGGCCGAGCACGCGGACGTGATCCTCGAGGTCCGCGACGGGCGGGTCCTCACGCGAGTGCCGGTGGCCGGGGCGACGTGATCGATTCCCGCTGTGTCCTTGCCGCGCCGCCGCCGCGCCGCGCGATAATGACGGAACTCATGGATCCGACGCTTGCCGCGCGGGCGCTGTCCGCCGCCACCGAAATCACCAGCACCGCCCTGTCCGGCGACGACCCGGGCGCGGTGCTGGACACCGTCGTCGCGCGCGCGGCCGAACTCGCCGACGCCGACCTGGGCCTGGCTATGGTCAGCGCGGACGACGGCCGCGTGGTCGTCGAGGCGGCGCACTACGCCACCGCGCACCCGGCCGCCTACCCGATCGCGGACGAGGTCGGCGCACTGGACTCCTCCACCAACGAGCCGCTCGCCATCCCCGGCGCCCCGGGTGCGAGCGCCGGGATCGCGGACGAGCCCTCGGCTGCTGGCACCGGCATCGCGCCCGGCACCCCGAGCGCGCCCGCACCAGGCGCCGGAACCTCGACGGTCGGCGGAAACCCTCGGACGTCGGAAACCGATGGCGGAACTGCCGCGAACCCGAGTGCCGACGGCGGCGGCACGAACTCGGTGGCGGGCGGCCGCGTCGCGAACTCTGTGGCTGATGGCGGAAGCCCTCGGACGTCGGAAACCGATGGCGGGACTGCCGGGAGCCCGAGTGCCGGTGGCGGCACCGCGAACTCGGCGGCCGGTGGCCGCATCGCGAATTCGGTGGCTGATGGCGGGAGCCCTCGGACATCGGAAACCGACGGCGGGATTGCCGGGAGCCCGAGTGCCGGTGGCGGCACGGCGAACACCGCGGCCGGTGGCCGCATCGCGAACTCGGTGGCTGATGGCGGGAGCCCTCGGACGTCGGAGCTCGATGGCGGGACTGCCGTGAGCCCGAGTGCCGATGGCGGCGGCACGAACTCGGCGGCCGGCGGCCGCATCGCGAACCCTCTGGCTGATGGCGGCATCGCGGACTCGGGGGCCAACGGCGGAAGTGCCGTGAGCACGAGTGCCGACGGCAGCACGACGAACTCGAGGACCGCCTGCAGCGCCGCGAACCCAGGAGCCGACAGCGACGCCGCGACCTCGAGGGCCGGTGGCGGCACGACGAACACGGCCGCCGGTGGCGGCATCGCGGACTCGGGGGTCGACGGCGGAACTGCCGGGAGCGCCGACAGCGGCACCGCGAACACCGCGGCCGATGGTGGCGCCGCCAACTCCGGTGAGTCGCTGCGAGGACTCTCCCTCCCCGCGGACTCCGCGGCCGGGCAGGTCGCCCGGGGCGGCGAGCCCATCGCCAGTGATGACTTCACCGTCGATCCGCGGACCGCGCCTTACGTTCCCGCCGAGCTGCAGGGGTATGGGCCCTTTGCCGCCGCGCCGTTCGGGTCTGGGGGGCGGGTGCTGGGGGCGCTCACCGTCTACCGGAAGCGGGGGCGGGAGCCGTTCTCCGCTGGGACCGTCGAGATGCTCGTCGCCTTCGCCGCGCAGGCCGGGGTGGTGCTCGCGCTTGCCGAAGGCGCCAACGCTCGTCACCGCGTCGCGCTTTACGAGGAGCGGGAGCGGATCGCCCGCGAGCTTCACGACGTCATCGTCCAGCGGCTCTACGGCGCCGGGATGCAGCTCGACCGGGTTCGGCGCAACATGCGCAAGCGGTTCGCCCAGGCCGATGGTGCTCGGCTTTCCGACGCGATCGACCAGCTCGACCAGACCATCGAGGAGATCCGCGGGACCGTGCGCGCGCTTCGGTCGCCGGAGCCTCGCCACGACACCGGCACGCCCGCCGACCTCGCGGAGTCGGCGCGCGGCGAGGTCCGTATCGCGGGGGAGCTGCTCGGTTACCCGCCGACCCTGGAGCTGTCCGGTGAGTTCGCCGACGTCCCCGCCGAACGGGCCGACCACATCCGGGCCGCCCTGCGCGAAGCACTGTCCAATGTGGTCAGACACTCCGGCGCGAGCGAAACCCGCGTCACCCTGACCAGGGACTCGCACGGCGTCAAACTCCGCGTCCGGGACAACGGTTCCGGTGTCCCCCAAGGTGTCGCCACCCGTGGCCTGCGCCATCTCGCCGAACGCGCGGACGCCGCGGGCGGGAAGTTCTTCCTGAACTCCTCACCCAGCCTCGGCACGCTCGTCGCGTTCGACCTGCCACTCGACTGAACACGCGATCGACGACGACCGCCTGACTCGGTCTCACCCTTCTCGGGTCATCCAAGCCTCCTTCCCGCGTCCTCGGGAAGGATCTTATCGAAGTCTCGAACATATATTCGACTCACGTTCGAGTGAATCCCGGGCGCGCCGAACCCCCGTCTGCATGGCGCACGGTGACAGGGCCGTGAAAAGTACCCAGCGAACGGCGGCTTGCGGACGGCCCGGCTACTTTTCGCGGCGCGCGACCCAGGCGGCGGCCTGGGTCCGGCGCTGCATGCCGAGCTTCGCCAGCACGGACGTCACGTAGTTCTTGACCGTCTTCTCGGCGAGGAAGAGCCGCTCCGCGATCTCGCGGTTCGACAGGCCCTGGCCGATCAGCTCGAGCACGTCACGTTCGCGCTCGGTCAGCGCGGCCAGCTCGTCCGTCGGCGGGTGGCGCATCTTGTCCAGCACCCGCGCGGTGCTCACCGGGTCCAGCAGCGACCGGCCGGCCGCGACCTCGCGGACCGCGTTCACCACGTCCTGGCCGCGCACCTGCTTCAGCAGGTAGCCCGCGGCGCCGGCCATGATCGCGCCGACCATCGCCTCCTCGTCGTCGAACGCGGTGAGCATCAGGCACGCCGGCGGGTTCGGCTTGGAGCGCAGTTCGCGGCAGAGCGTGATGCCATCGCCGTCGCCGAGGCGGACGTCGACCACCGCGACCTCCGGCTCGACGTGCATCGCGACCGCCAGCGCCTCTTCGACGCTGCCCGCTTCGGCGACGACCTCGATGTCGGGCTCGTCGCCGAGGAGATCGCGGAGCCCGCGGCGGACCAGTTCGTGGTCGTCGACGAGCAGTACCTGGATCGGCATACCCACAGGTTACGTGGTGTGTGGGGAATTCGCCCGAAGAGGTGACGAAGACCGTCCGACATTCCGACCGGTACGTATTACAACAAATTTCCGGACGGGTAATTCGGCTGGTCAACGCGGTTCGATCACGGTGTCGGGGGAGAATCACGAGACACCGGGATTCTGGTTGGGTGCTGGCGTTTCCGGGCGATCGCGCGAATTTCGGAAACGTCCGTAACAGCGCTGGCGGCGGCGCGATATTAACCATACATCGCGGCGCCAGCGCCGTGTTCACCCCGATTCTTCCCCGGAAGGACTTCCGTTGTCCTTATTTCGTCGTGCCCTGACGACGGCCGCCGCCGTCGCCGGGCTCGCTCTCCTCGGTCCCGTCTCCCTCGCCTCCGCGCAGCTCGCGACGCCCCTCACGCTCGCCGACAAGGACTGCGGAGACTTCCAGTACCAGGAGGAGGCGCAGGCGGTCCTCGACGCGACGCCGGGTGACCCCAACAACCTGGACTCCGACAAGGACGGCATCGCCTGCGAAGACCTGCCGCACCGCCCGGTCCAGAACACCGCCGCGCCGACGACGGCCCAGCAGCCGTCGACGTCGTCGAAGACCCACACGACCCCGAAGCCGACGTCCACCAAGAAGGCCTCGACGGGCGGCCAGGTCAAGGTCAAGCCGGTCGGCGGCGTCGCCACCGGTGGCGGCGAGCCCGACCAGGGCGCCCCCGGATTCCTCGTGCTCAGCGGTGCGGTGCTCGCCGCGGCGACGTCCGGTGGCATGGTGCTCTACCTGCGCCGGCGCGCGAGTTGAGGCGGCCGCACCCACCGCTGTGGCCGGCGATCGCGGCGGTCGCCGCCGCGCTCGGCGTGGTCGTGGTCGTGGCACTCGTCCTGGCCTTCTCGTCGCATGAGACGAACCAGGTCGCGCCGCCGCCGTCCCCGTCCTTCACGAACGCCGCGGGGAGCGCCGGCACCACGACCACCCCGCCGCACGGCGGGCTCCCGGCGGCGAAACCGGCGTCCCTGACCATCCCGGCGATCGGGGTGCGCGCGGAGTCGATCGCCGACCTCGGGCTCACCCCGGACGGCGCGCTGGAGGTCCCGCCCGACGCGACGACCGTCGGCTGGTTCACCGGCGCGCCCTCGCCCGGCGAGGTCGGGCCGGCGGTGCTGGCCGCGCACGTCGACTACAAGCACGTGCCCGGCGCGTTCACCAAGCTCAAGGACCTGCGTTCGGGTGAGCAGGTCCGGGTCGGCCGCTCCGACGGCCGGACGGCGGTCTTCACCGTCTACCGCGTCGACCGCTACGCCAAGGCCGCCTTCCCCACGGACGAGGTGTACGGGGACACCGCGGAGCCCGAGCTGCGGCTCATCACCTGTGGCGGCGCGTTCGACCGGTCCAGCGGGAACTACCTCGACAACGTCGTGGCCTTCGCGAAGCTCACCGCCGTCGAGGCCTAAGCCAGGTCGATCCGCGCCAGCTCGAGCCTGCGGTACCCGCGGTCTTCCAGCGACCAGACGTCGAGCACGGCGCCGTCCAGCTCCGGGTACGCGACGACCAGCCGGACAGGCTCGGCCCCGTCCGCCCGGTAGACGACGTCCACCGGGATCCCGGCCTCCAGCTGCCAGCAGAGCTGCTGCTGCTTCGGCGTGAGCCGTCCCGCGTAGCGGTCGCTCATCGCCCGCGCGAGCTGCCCGCGTTGCAGGTTCGGGCCGGTCGGCGGGGCCGCCAGCAGCCGGTCCGCGTGGTCCAGCGGGTCGACCGGCCGGTCGGCGGTCTCCGGATCCTCGAAGGTGACTTTCGGCTCGGACTGGTCACGGGACGGCAGCACGATGCTCCCGTCGCCGGCGTGGTGGGTCGGCGCGTAACCGGCGTCGCGCAACGCGTCGAGCGTGCCGGAAGCGTCCACAGTGGACGTCAGAACGGTCGGCGCCACCGCACGCAGGCCCAGTTTCGCGAGCTTGCGGTGCGCGGCGAGCTCGGTGAGCACGGCCGGTTCGCCGACGACGACACTCGCGACGTCCAGCACCTGCGCCTCGCCGTGGCGCCGGGCGACGTCGTTCACCAGGTACACCAGCGGTTGCGGCAGCTCGCCGGAGGCGATCCCGCCCAGCTCCTCAAGCAGCTCCGCGGCGGTCACGCCCTGGTCGAAGGCCCGCCGGACGGTCGACGGCGAAAACCGCCAGCTGGTCGCCGTGCCCTGGTTCTCGCGGTCGGCGGCGCGGTCCAGCAGCGTCGCGAGCCGCGCGTCGGGGGAGCCGGGCACGATCGCGGTCAGGTCGGTACCGAACAACGCCGTCGTCCGGGCGCGCGAAACCAGCTCTTCGGTGACTTCCACCAGCTTTTCCGGGGCGAGTAGGGCACGCCCGGCGGCCGTGACGGCGCCGTGCGCGAAGACGCCCATCAGCTCGCCTTCGACGAGCGCGGCGGCCACCTGCCCGGCGAACTCTTCGGTCACCAGCATCGGCGCGTGCCACGTGGCCAGCTCCGTCACCGCGTCCGTGCCGGTGATCCCGGTGCCCGGCTCGAGCCGCGCCAGCAGCCGGACGACCAGCTGCCGCACCTGCGTGTCGGTGTCCGGCCGGGCCGGCTCCCACCAGGTCGTCAGCAGCAGGCGGTGCAGCAGCGCGGGGCCGGGCCGGACGACGTCCGGGTCCGGTTCGAGCGTGGGCGGGGCCGCCTTCTGGCCGCGCCGCGGCGGGTCGGGTTCCTGGACCAGCAGCAGCCCCGTCTGCACGGCGAGGTCGATGGCCAGCTCGATCTCGCCGGCGGTGCCGCCGGTGTCCTTGGCCACCTTCTTGATCAGCCGTGAGCCGATCGTGCCGTCCTTGAGCAGCGGAAACGGCTCCGCGGCGGCGAGTTCGAGGATCGCCGAGACACGGTCGAGCAGCCTTAGTGCAGCGGCCGACGACGAGGCTTCGGCCGACTCGGCGCCGACGTGCGTCAGCGGGCATTCGGGCTCCGACGGCGTGAACGACAGTGGGTGCTCCGGCCCGCGCAGGGCCAGCGACACCTCGACGGGCATCGCGGCGCTGCCGTAGTAGGTCGCGAACAGGAGCCCGTGTTCGAACGCCCATGCCTCCGGGGTGCCCGGCAGCGGCGTCACGGCGTTGATCTCGGGAACGCCCTCGGCCATGTCCCGCAACAGTTTCCGCACCGGCTCCGGCGCGGTTCCGGCGAGCTCGCGCAGGCCGTCGGCGTCCCGGAAGAACCGCACGAGCCCGAGCAGCAGCTCCGCTCGGCGTCCGCCGGCCGGCAGCCCGACGGCCCGTGACAGCTGCGCGAGCCGCGTCGTGCCGAGCTCGCCGAGCAGGTTCGCGGCCGGCTCGCCGAGACCGTCCGGGCGGAAGTTCGTCGCGTGCAGCAGTTCCGGCAGCGTGACGCCGCCGGGCTCGCGCCAGGCCAGCACCCGCTCCTCGAGATCGTCCACAAAGGACTCGACGACGGTGTCTTCCGCGCCGAGCAAGCGGGCGACCTCGGCGACCGGCGCCGGCCGCACCCCCAGCGCGTGACACAGCTGAAGGGCCCGCAGCACCTGCGCGTGCGGCGTCGTGAGCCCGAGCAGGGCCGCGTTCACCGAGGCCGCCGAGGCCAGCCGCGCGGCGACGACGTCCAGCCGCCGCGGCCACGGCTCCTCGAGCACGTCCGGCCGGTGGGCCAGCACCGTCGCCAGGCCCTGCCGGTCGAGCCCCGCGAGCCGGCTGAGCAGTCCGTCGGCGGTGGTCATCGGCCCAGGCTAGATCACCGTTCGCAGGCGACGCCGTCGCCGTCGCGGTCGAGGGCCGCCCGGTACCCGGGCTCGCCGCGGTACAGCGGCGCGGCGCCGGCGGCCTTGGCCGCGGTGCAGTTCTTGTAGTAGGCGGCGGAATCCTGTTCCGGAGCCGGTGCTTCCTCGGTGGTCGGCACGGGCGCCGGCTTCGGGGGCGCGGCCTTGGTCGCCGGCGCGGGCGGCTGCGGCGTGGGTGTCGGGGTCGGCGCCGGGACGTCGATGGCGCCGTTGCACGGCGGTGCCCACAGGCCGCTCACGGCCTGGCGCGCCGTGGTCTCGGCGGCGGCGAGCGCCGGGGCCGCGACACTCGTCGCGTACTTGAGATAACCGTTTTGGATGGCGAGAGCCGCGTAATCCTGTCCACCGGCCAGCGTTACGGCGACGCCGTCCACCGTTTCCGCGCCGAGCTGGACGGTTTTCCCGTAAAGGGTCGAGGTGGCCCAGGCTAGCGATTCGGCCGCGTAACAACCGGTTGTGGTGACCGGGGCGACGACACCGAGCACGCGGACCGTTTTCCGGGTGCCGTCACTGCCGTTCACGACGACGTTCGCGCCGTCCGTCACGGTCCCGACCGTGTAGGTCACGGCGACCGGCGTGGGAGTCGGCGTCGCGCTGCTCGTGCTGGTGGGAGTCGTGGCCGGCGGTGTGGCGGCCGCCAGCTTCGGCTCGGGCGTCTTCCCGAAGACGGCGCCGAGCACGAACAGGACGCCAAAAGCGGCCAGGACGATCTTCAGCCAATTCGGTAGGCGCTTCATGCCGGTTTCCCTCGTTCCTCGAACGCGACGTGCCGACGGTGTACTCGGGAAATCTGCCGCCGTTGTTACGCCGGGGACCGTGATCGACCACCAGTCGTTATCCGGCGGAATGTAACCGTCACGATCACGTCACGAACAGCGTTTCCGTCGTGAAAAAGCGTCACAAACCCGGGCGGGGAAACGACCAGGCGGACGTGATCGAATCCCTCCCGCTGCTCGGGGCCGGCGGCTACCCCGCGCAGGGCATCGAATTCACCGCCCTGGAGATCCGGACGACCGGCCTGCGCCCGGGCCGGATCGTCGAACTGGCCGCGCTGCGCGTCCGCGCCGACGGCGCGGTCGTCGGTGAGTTGACGACCCTGGTGGACCCGGGACCCGAGGTACCGCTCGGCCCGGTCGTCCTGCACGGCATCACGCGGGAGGAGCTGGACGGCGCGCCGTCGTTCGGCGCGGTGCTGGGGTCGTTGCTGAACCTCTGCCGCGGCAGTGTCGTCGTGGCCCACGACCTGCCGTTCCTCACGGCCTTCCTGAGCAGCGAGGCCGCGCGGCTCGGCGCCCGCGTGCCCGTGCTGCCGGGCGTGGACGTGCTGGCCGCCGCGCGGTCCGCCGTCCGGCTGCCCAACTTCCGGCTCGCCACCGTCGCCGGCGCCTTCGGGGTGCCGAGGCCGGGGCAGCCGGCGCTGAGCGGCGCGCGCACGGTCGCGTGGCTGGCGACCAGCCTCTTCGGACGGCACGGCTTCACCTTCGCCGCCGCCCCGGTGCTGCCCGCGCTGGCCACGTTCGCCGAGGGACCGTTGCGCCCGCGCGTCGACGTCTCGAGGGAGCAGCGGCCGGGGTGGATGGCCGAGGCCGTCGACCGGGTCGCCGGTGAGGACGCGTACCTGGACCTGCTCGCCGGCGTCGTCGCCGACCAGCACCTCTCGCCGCCCGAGGTGGCGGCTTTGGCCGCGCTGGCGGCCGAAGCCGGGTGGGACGAGGCCCGGGTGCGCGCGACGCACGAGCGGTTCGTGGCGGCGGTGCGCGCGGTCGCGGAAGGGGACGGCGTCGTGACGGCGGCGGAGGCACGGGAACTGCGTCAGGTGGCCACCGCGCTCGGCGTCGACCTCGGCGGCTTCGGGCCCACCGACGGGCCGAAGCCGACCCGGGTCCTGGTGCTCGGCACGACGGCCGCCGCGGACCGGCTGCGGGCCCGCGTGCTCGAGGAAGGCGTCCAGCTGGCGAAGAAGCTGACGGGGAGCGTCACGCACTTGGTGGCCGACGCGACGGTCCCGGCGAACGAGCCGCGGCTGACGCGCGCCGCCGAGCTGGGCGCGGCCGTGCTCGGGGTCCGGGAGGCGCCGGTCGCGCTCGGGTTCGAGGCGCCACCGGCGGTCCGGCCTGCCGCGACCGCGCCGGGAAAGCGCGTCGGCGGGCGGATCCTGATGGGTGTCGGGCTGCTGCTGATGTTCATCGTCGTCGTCTCGATGTTCGGCGGCGAGGCGTTGGCGGGCGGGATCGTGCTCGCCGTCCTCGGGGTCGGAGCGCTGCTCGGCGGCTGGTGGCTGACCGAGCCGGCGGCTCGGTAGCCTCGGTGCGGTGCCGAAACTGATCCACTTGAACGGGCCCACCGGGATCGGGAAGTCGACCATCGCGGCTTCCTACGCCGAACGGCATCCGGGGGTGCTGAACCTCGACACCGATCGGGTCGTCTGCCTGATCGGCGGGTGGCGGGACACGTTCTTCCAGACCTTCAAGGCCGCGCAGCTGCTCACCGCCGCCATGGCCGAGACGCACCTGCGGACCGGGCACGACGTCGTCATGCCGCAGCTCGCCACCCGCGTTGTCGACATCGAGGCCTTCGAGGCCGTTGCCGCGCGGGCCGGGGCCGAGTACCGGGAGATCCTGCTCACCGCCGAAAAGCCCGTCGCGCTGGATCGGTTCACCGCGCGGGTGGCCGGGGGGACGAACGCGGGTGTCGACGTCGTCGTGCAGGGGCGCGGGGGTACCGCGGTGGTCGAGCGGATCCACGACCAGCTCGCCGCCTACCTGCCGCAGCAGCCCGGCTGCGTCGTCGTGCCGACGGATGGGCGCGCGCCTGAGGAGACTTATGACGAGGTTGTCGCCCTGCTCTGAACCCGGATCGGGTTCACTGGAGGCATGACGGCGATTCCGGAACTCGCGCTGCGGCAGATCGAACGGTGGTGCGCCCAGCGGGTCCCCGAGCGGGTCCTGGACAAGGTCCGGGTCGAGTGCCGGACCCGGGGCCGGACGGTCACGATCGTGGAGTGCCGCGCGCCGTGGCGGCCGCAGGCCGGGCCGGAGTGGACCGAGCAGAAGATCGCTCAGCTGCGCCTGGACGAGTACGGGATCTGGTCGGTGCGCTGGGCCGATCGCAACGGCAAGTGGCTGACCTATCCGGACGCGCCGGTCGCCAGTACGCCGCCGGCGTTGCTGGCCGAGATCGACCGCAACCCCAACGGGATCTTCTGGGGTTAGGCCGGCGGCGGGAAGCGTTTTTCGTTGCGGTCGATCTTCGCGTGCGCCGCTTCGGCGAGGTCGACGCCGAGGCGGTCCGCCAGCTGGAGCAGGTACAGCGTGACGTCGGCGATCTCGTCCAGCACGTTCGCTTCCAGGCCCGGATCCGCGCGCCACGCGTCGGACTCCTCGGGCGTCAGCCACTGAAACAGCGAGGTCAGCTCGCCGACCTCGCCGGACAGCGCCATCACGAGGTTCTTCGGGGTGTGGAACGGCTCCCAGGAGCGGGCGGCCGCGAAGCCGCGCAGCCGCTGGGTCACGTCGTCGAAGGTCACGCGGCCGATTCTCCCCGGTCGTCACGGACCGCTAACGGCCGTATGGCGGACTGCCGTTGACCGGTGAATCTCTCACTCAATAGGTTGACCGTCGTCGGGATGCTTGCGGGGCCAGGTGCTGGGAAAGGAACGTCTTGAAGTACCTGCGATCCGTGCGCGGACGCATGCTGGGCATCGCGTTCGTCCCCGGGGTCGCGCTCGTCGTCGTCGCGCTCGTGATCGCCGCTTTCCTGATCCACCAAGCGGATCGGACGCGCGAGCAGGCGACGGAGACGGCGGCCGCGGCGGACCGGACGGCCCGCGCGGTGGTCTCGTTGCAGGCGCAGCGAGGCGAGGCCATGGCGACACCCGACCACCGGGCGTCGGCGTACGCGATTTTCACCCAGCGCATCGACACCACGATCGCCGGGCTGCGCGACTACGCCCGCCGCGCGCCGGACGCCGAATCCGCGTACCAGCAGACCACCGCGATCGACCTGCTCTGCGTGGCGGAAGGCATGTACCGCGCCGATTCCCTCGCGCTGGCCGGCCTGGACAGCGTGACGCGGCAGTCGTTCACCACCGCCGTGGCCGCCTACCGGGCCCAGCTGGCGCAGGTCTCCGGGCAGCTCACCGAGACCGGCCGGGAGGCCTACGAGTCGATCACCCGCAGCGCCGAATGGAGCAAGCTGGCCGCGGTCGAGGACGCCCTCATCGCCGCCGAACCGTTGCCCATCCCCGAATCCACGTGGCGAAGCGCCGCGTACACCGTCTCGCAGCAGCTCGGCCTGCTCTACAGCCGTCAGAGCCAGTACGCCGTCCAGCTGACCCTCGACGACGGGCGCCGCACCCTCGCCGGCGCGCTCGCCGCGAGCACCGCGATCCTGCTCTCCGCCGTTCTCCTGCTGGTCGTCGTGCGGCGGCTGGTGGCGCGCGTGCCGGTGCCGGTAGTGCCGATCATGGTGCCGACGGCCCGGACGGCCATCCCGCGGCCCCGGCACACACGGTCACCGGAGCCGCGAGCACCGGAGCCGTGGCCGAGGAAAGCCGTGTTCGAGGAACTGCGACGCCGATGACGACCTCACGGAGAGTCATGGATTACTCCGAAAAGAGCACGCGGTTGGCCCACCCGCCGCGACGGCACCGTCGGGCAGACTGGTGCGCGTGAGTCCCCACTCGGATCTTCGCCCTTACCTGCGCACTTTGGACGCGGAGACGCTGGCGGACCTGTTGCACGCCCAGGCCGAGCGCGACCCTGAGCTACGACATTCGCTCGAACTGCGCGCGGCCACCCAATCCGGTGACGTCAGCGAGGCGCACCGGCTGCTGGACACCGCGGTGACCGACGGGAACGTCGAGTACACCGCGAAGGTCGGCGCGGTCCTCGACACGCTGCAGCGGATGCTCGACGTCGGCAGCCGCGCCGACCTGGCGCCGCTGGCCCGCCGCACGGTCGACGACATCGGCGAGATGTACGAGCAGGCCGGTGACCACCCCGGTGACCTCGGCGAACGGCTGGACCGGGCCGCCGAGCTGTACGCCCGCGCGTGCGCCGCCCGGCCGCCGGACCCGGAGAAGCTGGCCGACTGGATCCTCGAGGTCGAGTTCGACGGCCCCGGCCGTCCGGCCATCGACCTCGCCGAGTTCGCGGCGCCGCTGGGCGAGCCCGGCCTGCGCCGGATCAAGTCCACTGTGGACGACGTGCTCGCCGCGAGCGGGCCCGGCCACCGGCGGGACGTGGCCGAGCGGCTGCAGGAGCAGCTGGCCGAGGTGCTCGGCGACGTCGACGGGCTGGTCGCGATCCTGTCGGCCAAGCCGCCGCGCCGCGAGGTCAGCCTCAAGATCGTGCGGGTGCTGCGGGCCGCCGGCCGGCACAGCGAGGCCATCGCGCACGCCGCCCGCGCGCTTACGCCGCACAAGAACGTCTCAGCACCAGAGGTGTCGCAGCCGCCCGAAGAGGACGACGACGTTTCGCGGCGCCGCAAGGAGTTCGACGCGCAACCGGGCCGGGAGACCTACGCCGCTCTGCGCGAAGCCGCGACGGACGCGGGGAAGTGGCCGGCCCAGCGCCGGGCCGCGCTGGCCCGCCTGCGCGAGATGGCCGCCGAGGGTGTCGAGCACGCCGACGAGCTGGCCCGGCTCCTGCTGGAGGACGGCCGCGCCGACGAGGCCTGGCGCGCCTGCGTCCGGTTCGGGGCGTCGCCGCAGGTCACGCGGGAGCTGGCCGAGCTGCGGGCGACCGAGCACCCGGCCGAGACGATCCCGGTGTTCCGCGCGGAGGTCGACGAGCTGATCGAGCGGAAGGACCCCCAGGCCTACCAGGAGGCCGCGCGCCGCCTGAAGCTGTTGCGCACCTTGCACAAGCGCGCCGGGACACCGGACGAATTCACCGCTTACCTCGCCGCGCTGGTGGAAACCCACAAGCGGAAAACCCGCCTGATCACGGAAATCCGCACCGCGCGCATCGCGTTGCCGAAAGCCGTAACCTCGCCGCGCGCGGCTCGTTGACCGGCTGAACCGGTTTGCACGTGCATCCGGCATCGAGCCCGCCAAGGCGGTCACACCGCTTCTGGCCAGTGATGTCGCGGTGGCCCTGTTCCGCCGTCCGGCTCGGCGCCTCCCCGTCGAGCAGCCGGCGGGACCCGCGCCAGGGCCACCGCGACCTGCTCGCCACCCCGATGAAAACATAAAGCCATGAGCCCGGTGAGTCGCGCCCGCAAGAAGGCCCCCCAACCCGTCACGCACAGCGTGACCGGTCTGTTCAAGGACGTCCTGAACGACTTTTCGGCGCTGGGCGCCGACCCGGCGGCGGTGGACGTCGAACTGCTCGCCTCCGAGGTGCTCGGGCAATTCCACGACGTGCCGGTCGAAGACGGCGAGGAGCCGCTCGGCCTGGAGCTGATCGCCTTCGCGCAGCGCAAGATCACCCCGGGCGCGGCCGCGCTGCTGGCCGCGCTGGCCGTCGTCGCGGAGACCGACGTCGAGCGCAAGGCCGCCGACGCCGGCCTGGAGACCGTCCTCGGCCGCGGCATCCCCGCGCCGCCGTGGGCGGGCGGGCTGGGCCGGGTCACCGCGGGCGAGTGCTGGCGGACCGGTGACGTCTACGGCGACGAGTCGTCGCTGCTGATCGTGTTCGCCCACGGCGACCAGGTGCACGGCCTGCTCGCGCTGCTGGACTTCACCGAGGGCGGCCGGGTGCGCGACCTCGTGGTGATCGACCAGCCCGGTGAGGTCCTCAAGGAGATGCGCGACCAGGCCGAGGCCGACCCGGAGCTGGTCGTGCTGGAGGCCGTCGACCCCGCCGACGCGCACCGCCTGATCGCCGACGGCCTCGACGCGACCGACCACCTCGACGAGGCCGACGTCAGCGAGGACTACGCGCGTTTCCACGCCGTCGCGCTCACCTGGTGCCGCGCCCTGCCGGAGCCGTCGCTCGTGCCCGAGGTGTCCGAGTGGTCCGCCGACGAGCGGGCGGCCGTCGTCGAGCAGTTCGTCGTCGCGAGCGGTGAAGAAGCCGACGCGGCGCGCGCGATCGGCGGCCTGCTGCTGGAACACGGCCTGCGCACCGACCCGGCGAACCCGCTGCGGGTCGGCCCGGAGAAGCTCGCGCGGTTCCTCGAGGGCCTGCTGGGCGAGGAGTACGAGCTCGACGCCGACCACGAGGACGCCGTCGAGCCGGTGGTGCTGGCCTGGGCGCAGTGGGCGGCCGAGCGGGAGGGCCTGACCGAGACGGCGACCGCGGCTCTCGAAGAGGCCGTCGCCGAGTACCTGGGCGAGTACAACGACGAAGACGACTCCCCGCTGGAGCGCTACTTCGGCGACGTCGGCGACCTTTCGCCGTCCGAGCTGGCCGACGCGCTGGAACGCCGGATGTTCGCCGTCCCGTCGCTGACGGCGGAGATCGGCGACGAGGAGGTCGACCTCGACCCCGGTGACCCCGAGCAGCGCCGCGCGCTCGTCATCGCCGAGGCGGACGAGGACGAGGAAGAAGAGCGGCTGGTGCTGCGCGCCACGGTCGTCGACCAGCTGTGGGAGGACGAGCCCGCTGAAGCCTGGCAGGCCGTCCAGCGCCTGCAGGAGGGCGAGCTGGACCGCGCGGAGATCTTCGACCAGCTGATCGACGCGCTCGCGGGCACGCTGCTCGAATCGGAAGAGCTCGAATACGACGCCGACGGCTACCTGGAAGCGCTGGCCGAACTGGGCTGACTCAGGGGATGGGGCCCGCCGGCTCGACCGGGTTGGTCTTCCGGCGGCGCTCCTGCAACCGGTCGTCGAAGTCGACGACGAACGTTCCGGCGGCCATCGCGATCAGCAGGGCCAGACCGAGCACCGCACCGACCCACGTGAGGATCATCGTGAACATCGCGGGCCTCCTCCCCAGCTCAGAGCGGTTTTCCTGACTCCTTCAGGGTCGCTTCCGGAACGGGTCTCCGGTATCGGCCAACCGGTTACGCCTGGCGGCGCCGCCTCGGCCGATCGGCCGAGAAACGAGCGCCGAGAGCGACAACGCGTGCTCGGCCGTTCGCCCACAGTGGAAATGCCGACATGTGGGTGAACGGCCGGCGTAGTGGTGTCAGAGCTTGCGGAGCCGGACGCGGTTGATGGTGTGGTCGGCGTCCTTGCGCAGCACCAGCGTCGCCCGGGGCCGGGTCGGCTTGATGTTCTCCATCAGGTTGGGTTCGTTGATCGTCCGCCAGAGGTGGCTCGCTTCGGCGCGGGCCTCGTCGTCGGGCAGGCCGGCGAAGTGGTGGAAGTGCGACGCCGGGTCCGCGAACGCGGTGTGCCGCAGCTTCAGGAAGCGCTCGACGTACCAGCGCTGGATGTCGTCGGTGTGGGCGTCGACGTAGATCGAGAAGTCGAACAGGTCCGACACCATCAGCCGCGGGCCGGGCTGCAGCACGTTCAGGCCCTCGAGGATGAGGATGTCCGGCTGCCGCACGACCTGCTCCTCGCCGGGCAGGATGTCGTAGGCCAGGTGCGAGTACACCGGCGCGGCGACGCGCTCGGCGCCCGACTTGACCTCGGTGACGAACCGCAGCAGCGCGCGGCGGTCGTAGCTCTCCGGGAAGCCCTTGCGGTGCATGATCCCGCGGCGCTGCAGCTCGGCGCCCGGGTAGAGGAACCCGTCGGTGGTGACCAGGTCGACGCGCGGGTGGTCCGGCCAGCGGGCGAGCAGCGTGCGCAGCACGCGGGCCGTGGTCGACTTGCCGACCGCCACGCTCCCGGCGATGCCGATGACGTACGGGACCTTCGTGCCGCGGGAGTCGTCACCGAGGAACGTCGTGGTCGCTTCGTAGAGCCGCTGGCGCGCGGCGACCTGCAGGTTGATCAGGCGGGACAGCGGGAGGTAGACGTCGGCCACCTCGGCCAGGTCGACCTGCTCGCCGAGGCCGCGCAGGCGCAGCAGCTCGTCCGCCGTCAGCGGCAACGGCGTCGAACTTCGCAGTTCTTTCCACTGTTCCCGGTGCAGCTCGACATAGGGGCTGAGTTCGCGGACCCGGGTCATCGCACACTCCTCCGGCCGTCGCCTGCACTGGCGGACGTTCACCTGCTGGATCAACGGTAGGGCTTACGGCCGGTGAACGCGCTGTGATGTAGTCCACCCCCTATCTTGGGGCGATCACCGCGGGTGACGATTTCCGAAGACGTCGTCCCACGCCGCCGCGACCTGGCGCGCGCACGTCGCGGGGTCCACCCCGCCGATGCCGGTGCCGAGCCCGGGCATCGCGATCGTCTCGACGGACTCGCGGACCGGGCCGTGGTCGAGCTCGCCGTCCCGCCACTTCAGGAACACCGCGCGCGCCGCGAGGTAGGGGTGCACGGTGTCGGGCGGCAGCAGTTCGCCCGGCTCCCGCATGGTCGGCGCGCTGATCAGCCACGCCGGCTCGGCCTCGCCCGTCGCGACGATCACGGCCTCGCCGATCGGCAGCTCGCCGCCGTGAAACGCCAGTACGGCGCTGCGGACGTGCTGTTCCACACCGGGGAACGCCCGCGCGTAGACGGCGTCGATGCCGCCGCGCATCCAGCCGTAGGAGTTGGCCGGGCTGACCACGGCCTGGGCGACGACGTCGAGGACCGACCCGCGGTGCACCCGGACCCGGCCCGCCACCCCTCTTTGGGGGGTCCGGGTGGCGAAGCCCCCGGCCCGGGGCGAAGCCCCGGTTGTCATTGCCTTGGCGGCGGTGGTCCAGGCGGTGGCGAGTGGTTCATCGACGGCGCACAGCACCAGCTCCGGGGAGCGAGGGGAAACCGGCGGGTGGGTGCCCTCTCGGCCGGTGTGCGTGCCCGAGTCGGCGGTCACGCTCCTAGCATCGCAAAAAATGCCACCCGGCGTAACCGGTGCCGGTACCGGCTGTCCGAGTGAATGTCGCCACGCCCGGGCCCCGTAACCTGGGTGTTGTGTCACGGATCGCATACTTCGGCCCCCAGGGGACCTTCACCGAACAGGCCGCGCGGATCCTCGCCGGCGGCGAAGAGCTGATTCCCGTCGAGACCGTCCGGCTGGCGATGACGGCCGTCCGCAACGGCGAGGCGGACGCCGCGTGCGTCCCCATCGAGAACTCCGTCGAAGGTGTCGTGCCGACGACGCTCGACGCGCTCAGCGAGTCGACGCCGCTGGTCGCGGTCGCCGAGGCGATCCTGCCGGTGCACTTCAGCGTGCTCACCCGGCCGGGTGAGCGCGAGATCCGGACCGTCGCGAGCCACCCGCACGCGCTCGCCCAGGTCCGCGACTGGCTGGAGGCGAACCTGCCCGGCGCGAAGCCGGTGGCGTCGTCCTCGACGGCGGCGGCCGCGGTCGGCGTGCTCCAGGGTGACTTCGACGCCGCGGTCTGCGCGCCCATCGCCGTCGAGCACTACGACCTCGAGGTGCTGGCCACCGAGGTCGCCGACGTCACCGACGCGGCGACCCGGTTCCTGCTGGTCCGCCCGCCGGGCGACCTGCCGGAGCCGACCGGCGCCGACCGGACGTCGGTGGTGGCCGCGGCGGTGAACCGCACCGGCACGCTCGCCGAGCTGCTCACCGCGCTGGCCGACCGCGGGATCAACCTGACCCGCCTCGACGCCCGCCCGACGCGCAACAACTTCGGCGAGTACCGCTTCTTCATCGACTTCGAGGGGCACGTGGCCGAGCCGCGGATCCTCGACGCGCTGACGGCGCTGCGCCGGCACTGCCGCAACCTGCGGTTCCTCGGCTCGCACCCGCGGGCCGACGGGGTCCGCCCCACGATCGAAGCCGGCTTCGGCAACGACGACTTCGTGGACGCGGCCGTGTGGGCCGACGCCGTCCGCAAGGGGGACCTGGCGTGAGGCTGCTGCTGATCCGCCACGGCCAGACCGACGGGAACGTCCGCGGCGCGCTCGACACCGCGCTGCCCGGCCCGCCGCTGACCGAGCTCGGGCACTCGCAGGCGGCCAGCCTCGCGGGGCGCCTGTCGGGGGAGCCGCTGGTCGCGGTCTACGCGTCCCAGGCGACCCGGGCCCAGCAGACCGCCGCGCCACTGGCCGCACAGTTCGGCCTGGACGTGCAGGTCGTCGACGGTGTCCACGAGGTCGTCGCCGGCGACCTGGAAGGCGCCACCGACCACGCGTCGATCCGGGTCTACATGGACACCGTGCGGAAGTGGACGCTCGGCGAGCTGGAGCCGTCGCTGCCCGGCGGGGAGAACGGCGCGAGCGTGCGCGCGCGGATGCTCGAAGCCGTCGGCGGCCTGCGCGCCAAGCACGAGCAGGCCGATCCGGACGGGGTCGTCGCGCTGGTCAGCCACGGCGGCGCGATCCGCCTGGGCGCCGAATGGCTGGCCCCGAACGTCCACGCCGACGTCGCCAACGCGGCCCTGATCCCGAACACGGGCATCGTCGAGCTGCAGGCGCGGCCCGAGGGGCAGTGGCACTGCCTGACCTGGGTTGACACGCCGCTCTAACCGTCACGAAAGTGTGATGCTGTCACGTTTAGGACACTTTCGGTGGGGAATTAACAACTGACCCAACCTGCCGTTGATCCGTACGTCTACCCAGTAGCACCACACCAGGGAGGCGATTGAAATGGTTCGGACGAAGCTTTCACGCTTGCTGCCGGTCGTCGCGGCTTCGGCGGGCGTTCTCGCGCTCAGCGCCTGCGGCGGTGGCGGGACCACCCCGGCGGCGAGCACGTCCACGCCGTCGCCGTCCGAGTCCCCGGCCTCGTCCACGGCCCCCACCGCGACCACCGGCTCCAGCACGCCGGCGCCGAGCAGCTCGCCGGTCGCCGCGCCCGCGGACAACGGGCTCTGCAAGTCCGGGGACGTCAAGCTCGCGCTCGGCCAGGGTGACGCCGGCGCCGGCTCGCTGTACCGCTCGCTGGTCATCACGAACTCCAGCGGCAAGCCGTGCGAGATCCAGGGCTTCCCCGGCGTCTCCTACGTCGGCGGCACCGACGGCCACCAGGTCGGCAAGGACGCCTTCCGCGAGGGCACCAAGGGCAACGCCGTCAAGCTGAACCCGGGCCAGTCCGCGGTCGCCGACATCCAGTTCGTCAACGTGCGGAACTTCGACTCCGCGACCTGCCAGCCCACCGAGGTCAAGGGCCTGCGGATCTACCTGCCGCAGGAGACGGCGTCGAACTTCGTGCCCTCCCCGGGCACGGGGTGCGCGAGCACCAAGATCCCGGGCAACCAGCTCGCGGTGAAGACGGTGCACCCCGCCTAGAGGCGGCCGCAGATCTCCTGCGCCTGCACCAGGTGGCGCTGCCCGGAGATGTCGTTGAAGTGCAGGCTGAGCACCATCCGGCTGACACCGTCGATGTGGTCGGCCAGCGGCTGGTAGGTGGCGTTCACCTGGGCCGCCGCCGCGGAGAGCTCGCGCGCGGCGGTCATCCGGTGGAGCCGCTCCGGCGTGAGGCCGGGGGTCAGCGACGGCTGTGCGTCCCGGCTCGTGTCGGGCAGCTCGCCCACGCGGTCGAGCGCCTGGCACGCCGCGAGGGCGTCGTCGAGGGCGCCGGCGTGCACCCCGGACAGGCTCCAGAGCAGGCCGAGCACGCCGCCGCCGAGCACGAAGCCGGCCACGGCGCAGAGCACCAGCATGCGGCGCGACTGCGGCACGGGCGCCGCGGCCTCGCCGGAGTCGCCGGATTCGGCCGCCGGCTCCTCGTAGTCGGGCCCGGCGTCGGTGCCGGTGTCCATGGTGCGCATATCCGCCTCCCACCACCTGGGTGATGAGGTATTTCAGCTCACATTCGCGGATCCTGGTGCTTCCGTGCCCCGGCTGAGTCCGATTCGTCATCGAGCGAGACGCGGCGCGGCCGAAAACTCAGCCCCAGCCGAGCTCGTGGAGGCGGGCGTCGTCGATGCCGAAGTGGTGGCCCAGCTCGTGCACGACGGTGATGAGGACCTCCTCGACGACCTCGTCCTCGTCCTCGCACATCGAGAGGATCGGCTGCCGGTAGATCGAGATCCGGTCGGGCAGCACCCCGCCGTACGACGACGTCCGCTCGGTCAGCGCGATCCCGTGGTAGAGCCCGAGGATGTCCGGCGCCTCGTCGTTGAACTCCTCGACCAGCACGACGACGTTGTCCATCGCCTTCGCGAACTCCGGCGGCACCTCGTCCAGGGCCTCCGAGACCAGTTCTTCGAACCGCTCCCGGCTCATCTCGACGGGCATCAGCCGTTCTGCTTCGAGGTCGGCGGCGCGGAGCTCGACTTCGTCGGGCCGCCGCCACCGTCCGACGGCGGTCCGTCGGCGGGCGGGCCGTCACCCGGCTGGCCGCCGTCGGCGCCGGCCGGCGCGGCCTTGATGCTGCCGGTCACGGCCTGGAGGCCGCTCTTGTCCGGCAGCAGCGCCGCCACCTTGCAGTTGACCTTGGTCGAGCCCGCGTCCCAGCTCTCCTGCTCACGCAGGTCCCAGCTGAGGATCAGGTGCTTGGCGTCGAGGTCGGCGCCGCCGGTGTAGTCCGATGCCGATTTGGTGCACTCGGTGTCGAGCCAGCTCTTCTGGTCGTCCTGCGAGGGGTAGGCGTCCTTGAACTTCGACTTGAGGTCGAGGGTCGCGACGATCTCGTAGGAGTGCGGCTTGGTGCAGTCGACCGGGTCACCGACGCTCTTGCCCTGCAGCGCCAGGCAGGTGCCGGGTTCGAAGGCCAGCGACTGGTCCTGCTCCTTCGCCGGCCCCTTCGTCGGCAGCAGCTTGCCGGCGGGGCCCGCCCACTGCAGGCCACAGCGCAGCTGGCGGTCGCCGTCGGCCCACTGCGAGGCCGTCGGGCGCAGGAGGTTCGTCGTGAGTTTTCCGTACGGATCGAGGTTGTGCCCGAGGTACGGCTTCACGTCGGCGGTGCACTTCTGCTGGGCGATCTGCTGCCACTGCTCCAGCGTCGGCGTCGGCGCGCCCTCCGGGAACTGGGCGCCGATGTCGACGAGCGTGGTCACCTCGAACAGGTGCGGCTCGGTGCAGGCGACCTTGCGCGCGTCGCTCGCGTCCGGGTTGTCCCAGGTCAGGCAGCTGCCGGGGGGTGAGTGGAAGGCTTCTTCGGCGGCCGCCGACAGCTTGCCGGCACCTCCGCCGACGCCGCCTGTGATGCCGCCGCCCCACGAGAAGACGACACTGAGGGCGAGCGCGATGAGCGCGCCCGCGAAGATCCCGCCCATCACGACGCGGGTGCGCAGCGTCTGCGAGGCGGAGGGGAACCGATCGGCGCTGGAAGACATCGCAGTCCATGATGCCCGCGTCGCGCGAGACGTGCGCGATCCGGGTGGTTAGGGTGGTCACGGTTTCGTGGTGGCCGGTGATTACGGAGCGTATATGACGCAGGACAACAACACTGGGGACCAGCCGCCCCCTGAGCCGCCGAAGCGCGGTTCCATGAGGTTCCAGGACTCGAACACGCAGCCCCGCGAACCTTCGCTGGCCGAACAGCGAGCCCGTCAGCAGGCGCTCGTCCAGGAAGAGCGCGACGAGGAACTCGCCCGTCAGTCGGACGCCAAGGCGGCCACCCGGCGCAAGATCCTCATCGGCAGTGGCGTCACGGTCGGGCTCGTCGGCCTGGTCGCGACGTTCTACGCGGTCGCGAAGCCGGCCGGTGAGGTCACCGCCGTCTGCACCGACTCGAACGGCATCGTCCAGGGCGACGACAACTGCGACGAGACCTACGTGACCAGTCACGGCGGGTACTCCAGCGGTGGCTTCCTGTTCCTGCCGATCGGCGGTGGCGGCTACAACAGCTACCGGTACAACTACGGCGGCACCGGCACCATCGGCCAGCGCGTGTCGGGCGGCTCGTACGACGCGCCGTCGTCGCGGACCAGCGTCAACACCAAGTCGGGCAAGTCCGTCCAGCGCGGCGGCTTCGGCATCAGCGGCAAGAGCGGCAGCACCGGCGGGACCGGCGGCAGCGGCAAGAGCGGGGGATCGTAGGTGTACCGGGACCGGCGTGAGCCGCGGCGCGACTGGCAGCGGATCGTCGAGGAGCAGGGGCTCGTCTACGGCACGCCGGCCCGTGACAGCAGCGGCCGGGTGCGGCCGTACTGGGACGAGTCCGTGCACTACGTCTTCGACATGGACGAGGTCCTCTCGCTCGAAGCCGACGTCGAACTGCTGCACTCGATGTGCCTGGAGGCCGTCGACAACGTCGTGACGACCGAGGGCTACCGGCGCTTCGGCATCCCGGAGTGGGTCTGGCCGCACATCGCGGAGTCGTGGAAGCGGCAGGACCCGCACGTCTACGGCCGGTTCGACCTGCGCTACGACGGCAAGTCGCCGGCGAAGCTGCTCGAGTACAACGCGGACACGCCGACGACGCTGCTCGAGGCGTCGCTGCTGCAGTGGCACTGGAAGACCGACGTCTTCCCGGACGACGACCAGTGGAACTCGATCCACGAGAAGCTCGTCGAGCGGTGGGCGTTCCTGCAGGACAAGCTGCCGTCGAACGAGCTGCACTTCACCTGGTCGGCGGCCGACCCCTCCGGCGAGGACAACGTCACCACGGCGTACCTGCAGGAGACGGCGGCCGAGGCCGGCCTCGACACCGTGGGCCTGGCGATCGAGGAGATCGGCTGGGACCCGGTGCTCAAGCGGTTCGTCGACCTCGAAGAACAGCAGATGGCGACCGTGCTGAAGCTGTACCCGTGGGAGTGGGTGGTCGACGAGGAGTTCGGCCGCAACGCCGTCGAGTCGCTGCCGCGGACGCTGTGGATCGAGCCGCTCTGGAAGATGATCCTCTCCAACAAGACGCTGCTGGCGGTCCTGTGGGAGAACTACCCGGGCCACCCGAACCTGCTGCCCGCGTTCGCCGACGACCCCGGCATCCTCACCGAGTACGTCCGCAAGCCGAAGCTGGGCCGCGAGGGGGCGAACGTCCAGATCGTTGCCACCGGCTACGAGACCCAGACCGACGGCGTCTACGGCGCCGAAGGGTTCGTCTACCAGGCGTTCGACCCGCTGCCCGAGTTCGACGGCTACCGGCCGGCGCTCGGCGCGTGGATCGTCGGCGACAGCTCCGCGGGGCTGGGCATCCGGGAGACCGGCGGCCTGGTGACCGACGACGGTGCGGCATTCGTCCCACACCGCATCCCCGAGTCGTGATACAACACCGCTGCTGATCAGCTCTTTTTCCTGGGAGAGAACTCGTGAACACGACCCTTGCGCTGTCCGACACGTTCGGCTCCGACCTCGTGCGGGGGATCGGCGCGATCCTGCTCTACGGCGTCATCGGCCTGCTGCTGATGTTCGCCGGCTTCTACGCCATCGACTGGACCACGCCCGGCAAGCTGTCGAAGCTGGTGCACGCGGGCCTGCCGAACGCGGTGATCGTGACCGCGTCCGGCCTGCTCGCGATGTCGTTCATCGTCGTCGTGGCGATCTTCAACTCGGCGAGCGACCTCACCGAGGGCCTGATCACCTCGCTGGTCTACGGCCTGCTCGGGATCATCGTCCAGGTGGTCGCCGTCCGGCTGCTGGAGTGGGCGACCCGCATCGACGTCGCATCGACCATCGAGAGCGAGAAGTTCGCCCCGGTCAGCATCGTCGTCGCGGCCGCGCACATCGGCCTCGGCCTCGTCGTGGCGGTCGGCATTTCCTGACCCTCTGGCATCCAGGTGAGCCGGGCCACGTGCGTGGCCCGGCTCTCTTGTTCCCACTAGCGTGGGGTTCGTGCGCCTGCTGAGGACACCGGACGACCGGTTCACGGACCTGCCCGACTTCCCCTTCGAGCCGCGGTACGTCGAGCTCGACGACCCGCACGGCGGCGTCATAAGAGTGGGTTACGTCGAGGCCGGCCCCGCGGACGGCCCGCCCGTGCTGCTCCTGCACGGCGAGCCCAGCTGGTCGTACCTGTACCGCAAGATGCTGCCGGTGCTCGCCGCGGCCGGCCTGCGCGCCATCGCCCCCGACCTGGTCGGTTTCGGCCGGTCCGACAAGCCCGGCGACATGGTCGACCACACCTACGCCCGCCACGTCGAGTGGATGCGCGGGTTCGCGTTCGACGCCCTGGACCTGCGGGACGTCACGTTCGTCGGCCAGGACTGGGGCGGCCTGATCGGCCTGCGCCTGGTCGCGGAGCACCCCGACCGGTTCGCGCGCGTGGTGGCGTCCAACACGGGCCTGCCGACCGGCGACCACGACATGCCGGCGGTGTGGCACGCGTTCCGCGAGGCCGTCGAAAAGGCCCCGGTGCTGGACGTCGCCCGGTTCGTCCAGTCGGGCTGCAAGACCGAGCTTTCGCCCGAGGTGCGCGCGGCCTACGACGCACCGTTCCCGAACGAGATGTACAAGGCCGCCCCGCGGGCGATGCCCGGCCTGGTGCCCTACCAGCCGGACAACCCGGCGTCGGCGGCCAACCGCGCGGCCTGGAAGACCCTCGCGGAGCTGGACATCCCGTTCCTGGTGGCCTTCTCCGACGGCGACCCGATCACGGGCGGCATGGCCCCGGTGCTGCAGCGGTCTCTTCGCGGCGCGCAGGGCTTGACGCACCCGGTGATCGCGGGCGCGGGTCACTTTCTGCAGGAAGACGCTGGTGAGCAGCTGGCCGAGCACGTGGTGCGCTTCGTCCGGGGCTGAGTTTGTCTGTCAGGCGAACCAGACGTCGTCGCTGTGGCGCAGCTGCCACCAGAGAGCGGCGTCGATGCCGGCGAGGAAATCTCGGTCGCCTCCTGGCAGGTGCAGGCAGCCGGTCACGAGGTGGTGCTCGGCGACGATCCGCTCGATGGTGGGGCGGCGTGGGCGCGGCCAGTCGAGCTGGTTGACCGGGGTTGTCTTAGTGAGGCCTTCTTTTCGACGATCTCGACGATCTCGACGACCAGACAGGACGGCCGGCTGTAAGCGGTGCGCACACCGCTGAGCCACAAGTCTGGGGTGTCGCCGCGGTTGTCGTTGCGCCAAAGCTGAGCGTAGAAGGCGCCGACCTCGCAGCCCCAGATGCTTTGGTGTTCCCAGCCGGGTAGGTCGACCATGTCCCGGAACTCTTCGCCGGGTTGGCGGTCATAGCTGCGTGAGGTCCACGCAGGTTTCCTGGTGAAGATGCCCAACTCCACTCTCCGATGCGTCCGCCGTTCAGCGTCGCTCAGAAATGTAGTCAATCGAGCACGGCCGACAGTTCCGCTCGCCAAACGCCGTGAAGGCCTCCTTACCGGCTCTTATGGCCGGTAAGGAGGCCTTCACGGCCTTCATGCCCCCAGGTTGTCGGGGGCGCTCGCCAGGCTTGAATCGGGGGCTGCTCAGCTCAGGCGAGCGCCGCGTGGGTGGCGGCCAGCGAATCGACCAGGATGTCCAAGCCTTCCTGAGCCTCATCGGCCGTCAGGGTCATCGGTGGGCCTAGTCGCAGCACGTTGCCGTGCAGGCCGCCCTTGCCGATCAGCAAGCCGCGCTTCTTCGTCTCCTCCAGCATCCGGGCCGCCGCTGCGACAAAAGGCGAGGTAGTGCCCGGCTTGATCAGCTCGATGCCGATCATCAGGCCCTTGCCGCGGACCTCCGCCACCAGAGGCGACGAAGCCGCGCGCAACCCGGAGAGCAGCTGGCGGCCCCGGGCCGCGCAGTTCGCCTGGAGGTCGTGGTCCTTGATGTAGTCGAGCACCGCCGTCGCGCCGGCCATCGAGACCGGGTTGCCGCCGAACGTCGAGAACGACTGGGCCTGGAAGCAGTCGAGCACGTCGCCGCGGGCGACCACGCCGCCCACCGCGAGGCCGTTGCCGAGGCCCTTCGCGAACGTCATCATGTCCGGCGTCACGCCGTGGGCGTCGATGCCCCAGAAGTGCTCGCCCGTGCGGCCCCAGCCCGTCTGGACCTCGTCGGAGACGAACAGCACCCCATAGGAATCGAGCACCTCCTTCATCGCCCGGAACAGGCCGTCCGGCGGGAGGCTGAAGCCGCCGACACCCTGGATCGGCTCGGCGATCAGGCAGGCGACGTCGCCCGCGGTCGCCGTGTCCAGGACGTCGACCAGGTCGGCGACGCAGGCCTTGATGTAGTCGGCGTCCGACAGGTCGCGGAACGGGCTGCGGTACCGGTAACCGCCGTGGACGTAGTTGACCTTGACCGGGCTGAGCGCCGACGCCGACCAGCCGCGGTTGCCGGTGATCGCGACCGTCCCGAACGACCGGCCGTGGTAGGAGTTCCGCATCGCCAGCACCTGGTTGCTGCGCCGGAACTGCGTCGCGAGCATCAGCGCCGTGTCGTTGGCCTCGCTGCCGGAGTTGGTGAAGAACACCTTGGCGTCCGGGATACCCGACAGCTTCGCGATCCGCTCGGCCAGCTCGACCTGCGAGCGGATCAGGTACAGCGTCGAGGTGTGCAGGATGCCGGTGTCGAGCTGCTTGCGGACCGCGTCGCCGATCTCCGCGACGTCGTAGCCCATCGAATTCGTCAGCACGCCGGCGAAGAAGTCGAGGTAGGTGCGGCCCTTCGAGTCGGTCATCCGCCGGTCGTGCGCGTGCACGATCTCGATCGGCTCCTCGTAGAGCAGCGACATCCAGGACGGCATCACAGCGCGGTGGCGGGCGAGCAGCTCGTCGGTCATCGGGGCGCCTCCTCGGGGTCTCCCAGAAGTATGAGGAGGCCGCGAAGAGCGCTTCAACGATCAGACTGTCGGGATAACCCAGTAGGGACGCACAGTCTGTACGGACTACCCTCTGTCTTCGTGATTGACCCCAGGACTCTGCGCGATGACCCGGAAGCCGTGCGCGCGTCGCAGCGCGCCCGTGGCGAGGACGAAGGAGTGGTCGACAAGCTGCTCTCCCTCGACTCCCGGCGCCGCTCCTCGATCGCGGCCGCGGACAAGCTGCGCAACGAGCAGAAGCTCCTGGGCAAGCAGATCCCGAAGGCCCCGCCGGAGGAGAAGCAGCAGCTGCTGGCCACGGCCAAGGAGCTCGCCGCCCAGGTCAAGGCCGCGGAAGCCGAGCAGAACACGGCGTCGGAGGAATTCGACCAGCTCTACCGCACCCTGCCGAACCTGGTCCACCCGGACGCGCCGGTCGGCGGCGAGGACGACTTCGCCGTCGTCAAGCACGTCGGTGAGCCCACCAAGTTCGACTTCACCCCGCGCGACCACCTCGAGCTGCTCGAAGCCCTCGGCGGCGTCGACATGGAACGCGGCGCGAAGGTGTCCGGCTCGCGGTTCTACTTCCTCACCGGCGTCGGCGCGCAGCTGCAGCTCGGCCTGCTCAACATGGCCATCGCGCAGGCGCTCGAAAACGGCTTCACGCCGATGATCACGCCGTCGCTGGTGCGTCCCGAGATCATGGCCGGCACCGGCTTCCTCGGCCAGCACTCGAGCGAGATCTACCACCTCGAGGACGACGACCTGTACCTCGTCGGCACGTCGGAGGTGCCGCTCGCCGGCTTCCACGCCGACGAGATCCTCGACCTGAACGACGACGCGAAGCGCTACGCGGGCTGGTCGTCCTGCTACCGCCGCGAGGCCGGCTCGTACGGCAAGGACACCCGCGGCATCATCCGCGTGCACCAGTTCGACAAGGTCGAGATGTTCGTCTACACCAAGCCGGAGGACGCCGAGGCCGAGCACGAGCGGCTGCTCGGCTGGGAAGAGCAGATGCTCGCGAAGATCGAGGTGCCCTACCGGGTCATCGACACCGCGACCGGCGACCTCGGCACGTCCGCGCACCGCAAGTTCGACTGCGAGGCCTGGGTCCCGAGCCAGGAGGCCTACCGCGAGCTGACCTCGACGTCGAACTGCACGACGTTCCAGGCCCGCCGCCTCTCGGTGCGCTACCGCGGCGAGAACGGCAAGCCGCAGATCGCCGCGACACTCAACGGCACCCTCGCCACCACGCGGTGGATCGTCGCGATCGTCGAGAACCACCAGCAGGAGGACGGCTCCGTGCGCGTCCCGGCGGCGCTGCGCCCGTTCGTCGGCGGCAAGGAAGTCCTCACGCCGCGCTGAATCGGGCGGATCCCCGGTGCTCTCCCGTTCGTCCCAGTAAGGTCCGGGCGAACGGGAGAGGACTCAGCGTATGCGCGTGAAGTGGCAGGTCGTGATGGCCCTGGCGGCCCTGACCGTGGCGTCGGGCTGCACGGTGGCGGTCGGCGGATCGGCGTCGCCGGTGCCGGGCCAGGGGGCGATCGTCAAGGACATCGACGCCTGCACGCTGCTCGACGAGTCCCAGCTCGACGCACTCGGCTACGAGACCACGGGCCGCTCGGTCAAGGAGGACAAGGACCGGCTCCAGACGCCGATGTGCCTGTGGAACACGAAGGAAGACGTCGACCCGTCGGCCGTCCTCAACGTCGGCTACACCACGGACATCGACTTCAACGAGTACATCGCCGGCGCCGTGCCGAAGTCCGGGCCGCAGCCGATCGCCGGGTTCACCTGGACGCAGTACCCGTCGATCATCGGGAACGACTGCGTGCTGTACGCGCTCATCGGTGACAAGTCCTTCGCGTACGTGAGCGTCTCGGAGCCGCCGCTGGACAAGGCGTGCGAGCTGGCCAAGGCGGTGGTCCCGCAGGTCGCGGCGCACCTGCCCGGCGGGCAGGACGCGCCGTCGATCACCCCGACGGTGCCCGCGAAGACCGAGCCGGGCGGGCCGCTGCTGTCGGTCGACCCGTGCACGATGCTGAAGCCGGATCAGGTGGCGCAGCTGCCCGACATCCAGCCCGACGGGAAGAAGGACAACTCCACCACGGTGCCGAACGCGACGTTCTGCCTGTGGGACGACACCGACGGCGACGGAGGGCAGAAGGCGTTCGAAGTCTGGCTCGGCCCGAGCACCCCGGTCACCGAGTGGCCCGGCGCCAAGGGCGTCCCGGCGACCGAGACCGTCGACGTCGGCGGCAAGAAGTGGGGCATCTTCCCGAACATGGGCGGCCTCCGCGCGACCTGCGGCGCGACCCTGGCCATCACCGACACGTCGTCGGTCGAGGTGGTCAGCGGGTTCGTCGGGGACGACGCCAAGACGTGCGACCTCGTGAAGAAGGGCCTGCCGCTGGTGACGGCGAACCTGCCGGGCTAGGCCGAGACCTGGTCCGCGATGTGGCGCGCGATCTCCAGCGCGCTCGTCGCGGCCGGCGACGGCGCGTTCAGGACGTGCACCTGGTCACGCGCGGTCTCGATGAGGAAGTCGTCGACGAGCGAGCCGTCGCGGCGCATGGCCTGCGCCCGGACGCCGGAGCCCTGCCGGACGATGTCGTCCTCGGTGACGGCCGGGACGAGCCGGGCGAGGCTCGCGGCGAACCGCTTCTTCGAGAACGAGCGGCGGACCTCGTCGAGCCCGGTCGGGAACGCGTACTTCTTCGCGAGCCGCCAGACGCCGGGGAACGCGGCGACCTCGGCGACGTCCTTGGCGGAGAAGTCGGCCCAGCGGTAACCCTCGCGGCGCAGCGCGAGCACGGCGTTGGGGCCCGCGTGCACGCTGCCGTCGAGCATGCGCGTGAGGTGCACGCCGAGGAACGGCAGCGTCGGGTCCGGCACCGGGTAGATCAGGCCCTTGACCAGGCCGCGGCGTTCGGGCTTGAGCTCGTAGTACTCCCCGCGGAACGGCACGATCTTCGCGGAGGGCGTCAGCCCGGCCAGCCGCGCGACCCGGTCGGAGTGCAGGCCGGCGCAGTTGACGAGCCCGTCCGCGACGACGACGTCGTTGCCCGTGGCCACTTCGACACCGCCGTTGCTCCCGGCGCGGATGGCCAGCGCCGGGCTGTTCAGCCGCAGGTCGACACCCGCTTCGTCGAGCAGCCGCACGAGCGCCTGGCAGACGGCGGGGAAGTCGATGATCCCGGTCGACTCCACGCGCAGCGCGGCGACGCAGGACACCTCGGGCTCGTACTCGCGCGCCTCGGCGGGGGAGATCTTCTTGGCGGGCACACCGTTCGCCTCGGCCCGCTCGGCGAGGGTGTCGAGCGCGGGGATCTCCTTCTCGTCGGTGGCGACGACGAGCTTCCCGCACACCTCCACCGGCACGCCGTACTGGCGCGCGAAGTCCACGATGGACCGGTTGCCCGCGACGGACATCCGCGCCTTGAAGGAGCCGGGCTTGTAGTAGAGCCCGGCGTGGACGACGTTCGAGTTGTGCCCGGTCTGGTGCGCCGCCCACCGCGGCTCCTTCTCCAGCACGGTCACGTCCAGCCCGCGCCTGGTCAGCTCCCAGGCCACGGCCAGACCGACGATCCCACCCCCGACGACCACCACGTTGCGCACGATCGACCAGGCTACGCGAGTCCCCGCGATCCGCCGACCAGGTGGTTCGGGAAACCGCGCCGAGCGGCAGCGGGGTAGCGGCAGGCGGCTTCGGAGTGCCGCTCAGTCCGCCAGCCCGGCCGTCGTCAGAGCCTTTTGGGCGCTCATCCCGAGTCCCACCACATAGGCCTGTTCGAAACCCGCCGCCCCCAACGACTCCCGCACCCGGGCCCGGACCGCCGACACGTCCGGGTCGCCGCTGATCGCCGTCCCGCGCACCGCCGCCGCCGCGCCCAGCAGCACCGCCGCCTGCTCCGGGTGGACGGCCGCGCCGGCCAGGCCCTCCAGGGCGAACGCCACGACGTCACCCGCGTGCCACCGGCGGCCGACCTGCAGCGCCTCGCGGTACAACCCGGCCGCGTCGGACACCCGGCCTTCGCCCAGGGCCAGCCAGCCCAGTGAGATCAACGCCGCCGCGTGGACCGTCTCCGCCGCGAACGAGCCGCCCTCGCACTCCGCCAGCGCCCGTTCACACCACGACCGGGCCGTCGGCAGGTCACCGTCCAAGCGGGACAGGGTGGCCAGGCCGATGTAGGCCGCCGCGCGGGACTCCGGCATGCCCGACCGGCGGGCCGTCGACTCCGCGAGCTCGTAGTCCGCCCGCGCGCCCGCGTGGTCACCCTGCAGCAGGCGGGTCCAGGCGCGGCGGGTGATCAGGTCCGCGGCGTCGTCCGTCGCGCCCAGCTGGTGCATCAACGCCAGCGACTCGTCCATCTTCACCAGCGCCTCGGCGTACTCACCCCGCCAGCTCAGCAGCTGCGAAAGGTGGTCCAGCGCCATCGAAAGACCCCACCGCTCGCCGAGTTCGCCGAACTGCAGCGCGCCCTCGCGCAGACCTTCTTCGGCCTGGACGAGGTCGCCGGTCATCATCGAGCGCAGGCCGAGGCCCATCGGGACCATCGCCCACGTCCACGGCTCGCCGTGCGCCAGCATCACTTCGCCGCGCCCGTACATCTCGGCGTCGTCGGCGGGCGGCCCGATCACCACGGCCAGCAGCATGATCAGCATCGGGTGCCGCGGCGACCACATCGAGTCCCTGGCGTACCGGCGGGCCAGCGGCACGTACGGCGCCAGCGCCTCCTCACCCGGCATCCCGGCGAGCGCGGTGAGCAGGCAGAGCAGGAACTCCTCGAGGTACTCCGCCTGGACCTCCGGCCCGCAGCGCTTCACGACCTCCAGCGACAGCACCGCGCCCTCGAACCGGCGCCCGCGCATCCACCAGTACATCGCCAGCGACGTGACCAGCCGCACCGCGATGGCGACGTCCGCGTCGGCCGCCCAGCGCAGCGCCGCCAGGACGTTGTCGTAGTCGGCGTCGATCCGGGCCAGCCAGTCCAGCTGCGCCGCCGTCCGCAGCAGCGGGTCCGCCTCTTCGGCGAACCGCAGGAAGTACTCGGCGTGCGCGCGGTGCAAAGTTTCCGTCTCGCCCGCTTCGGCGAGTTTCTCCGCGCCGAACACGCGGATCGTCTCCAGCATCCGGAACCGCCCGCCGACGGCCTCGACCAGCGACTTGTCGGCCAGCTCCGGCAGCAGGGCGTCGTCCGCGCCGCACACCTGCGCCGCCGCGGCGAGGGTCGCGCCGCCGGGGAAGACCGTCATGCGCCGCGCCAGCCGCCGCTCGTCGTCGTCGAGCAGGTCCCAGCTCCATTCGACGACACCGCGCAGCGACCGGTGCCGCTCCTCGGCCGTGCGGCTGCCGCGGGCGAGCAGCCGGAACCGGTCGTCGAGCCGGGCCGCGATCTCGCCGACCGGCAGGGTCCGGACGCGGGCCGCGGCCAGCTCCAGGGCCAGCGGCAGGCCGTCGAGGGCGGCGCAGATGTGCTGGACGTCGCCGATCGTCGACTCGTCGAGGGCGAACGCGGGATCGCTCGCGGCCGCGCGGTCCGCGAACAGCCGGACGGCGGGGAACTCGCCGGCCCGTGCGGCGGACGTCCCGGGCGGGGGCACGGCCAGCCGTGGCACCGGCGCCAGCTGCTCGCCGGTAATCCCGAGCGGCTCGCGGCTGGTGGCCAGCACCCGCAGCCCGGGGCACGCGCCGAGCAGCCGCCCGGCCAGCCGGGCCGCGACGTCGACGACGTGCTCGCAGTTGTCGAGCACCAGCAACGTCGTGCGGTCGCGCAGCGCCGCGATCAGCCGGTCGGCCGGGTCCTGCGCCTCACGCTGCCGGAGGGCGGTGTCCCGCAGGCCCAGCGCGCCGAGCACCGCGCCGACGACCTCGCCGTCGCCGTGGGGCGCCAGCTCGACGAACGCGACCGGGCCCTCGGTGACCGCGGCCGTTTCGATGGCCAGCCGGGTCTTGCCGGTGCCGCCCGGCCCGAGCAGCGTGACGAGCCGGGCGCGCGCCAGCAGCTCCGAGACCTGCCGCAGCTCGGCGTCCCGGCCGACGAAGCTGGTCAGCTGCGCGGGCAGCGCCGGGATCGCCGGCTTCTCCGGCTCGCCGCGCAGCACGGCGAGGTGGACCTCGGCGAGCTCCGGGCCGGGGTCGGCGCCCAGCTCGTCGGCCAGGGTGCGGCGGGCGTCCTCGAACGCGGCCAGCGCGTCGGCGGAGCGGCCCGCGGCGTGCAGCGCGCGGACGAGCTGCGCGCGCGGCCGTTCCCGCAGGGGGTGGGCGGCGACCGTCTCGCGCAGCCCGGTGAGGACGTCCTCGGCCTGGCCGAGGGCCAGCCGGGCCTCGACGTGGTCGTCGGCCGCCTCGGCCCGCAGCTCCGCGAGCCGGGTGGCCTGCGTGCCGGCGAAGGGTGCGTCCGGCAGGTCGCTGAACGCGTCCCCGCGCCACAGTGCCAACGCCGCACCCAGCACGTCGGCGGCCTGCGCGTGTTCCGACGCCTTCAGCAGCGCACGGCCTTCGCGTACGAGCCGTTCGAAGGCGAGAGCGTCCACTTCGTCCGGTTCGACGTCCAGGCGGTAGCCCGCCGCGGTGAACTCCACCGGGGCGAGATCCTTCAGAGCCGTCCGCAGCCGGGACACCTGGGACTGGAGGGCGTTGGCCGCGCCGTCCGGCGGGTGCTCGCCGTACATCCCGTCGATCAGCCGCTCGGCCGGGACGAACCGGCCGGCCTCGAGCGCGAGCAGCGCCAGGAGGGTTCGCGACCGCGGGCCGCCCACCGCCACCTGCGTGCCGTCAGGGCGCCATGCGGCGACGGCCCCCAGCACCCCGAATCGCATGTTTGCAGCCTAGGACGAGTTTCGGGGGTCCGGGTGGCGAAGCCCCCGGCTCGGGGCGAAGCCCCGGGTGTCACAGACGTTCGGCGACCGCCGGTGGGGATCACTCGAAAGTGGGGTTCGGCGTGGGGCTGTCAACCTAATGATCCGGCGTATATACACTTCGCCGGGTCCCCACGCAATGGGAGAGGTATGCCGACCGACAGCATTGCCCTAGGTCAACCGACCGTGGGCGAAGAAGAGCTAGCCGCCGTCGCCGAGGTCTTCCGGTCCGGCTGGCTGGCCGGGGCCGGTCCGGCGTGCCGTCGTTTCGAGGAGCGGTTCGCGCAGGTCACGGGCACGGCGCACGCGCTGGCCACCGCGAACTGCGGTTCGGCGCTCTTCCTCGGCCTCAAGGTGCTGGGCGTCCGGCCCGGTGACGAGGTCATCGTCGGCGACTACACGTTCCCGGCGACGGGCCACGCGGTCGTCCAGGCCGGCGCCACCCCGGTGTTCGCCGACATCCGCCCGGACGTCTTCAGCGCCGACCCGGCCCACGTCGAAGCGCTGATCACCCCGCGGACCGTCGGCATCCTCGCCGTCGACGTCGCGGGCCAGCCGGGCGACTTCGACGAGTACCGCGCGATCGCCGACAAGCACGGCCTCTGGCTCTTCGAGGACGCCGCCTGCGCCGCGGGCGCGACCTACAAGACGCGCCCGGCCGGCAGCCTCGCCGACCTCGCCGCGTTCTCCTTCCACGGCCGCAAGGGCATCACCGCCGGTGAGGGCGGCGCGCTCGTCTCGGACCGCGAAGACCTCATCGCGCACGCCCGCAAGCTGCACACCTACGGCATCGAGCCGGCGATCAGCCGCGAAGGCTCCAACACCCTGCCGATCCCCGAGTTCCACGAGCTCGGGTACAACTTCCGCATGTCGGACGTGCAGGCCGCGATCATGGGCGTCCAGCTCGACCGCCTGCCGGACCTGCTCGCCGCCCGCCGCTCGGTCGCCAAGCGCTACCACGAGGCGTTCGACGACGTCGAAGCCCTGACCGTCCCCGTCGAGCTGCCCGACCGCGAACACCCGTGGCAGGCCTACCTGCTCACGGTCGCCCCGTCGATCAGCCGCGACACGCTGGCCCTGCGCATCCGCGAGCAGGGTGTCCAGTGCAACTTCGGCACCTACGCCTCCCACCTCCAGCCGATCTACGGCCCCCAGACCCCGCTGCCCGTGTCGGCCGACGCGTTCGCGCGTCAGCTCGCCATCCCCATGCACGCCAACCTGACGGACGCCGAAGTGGCGCGCGTCGGCGAGGTCGTGCGCGCCGCCGTGCAGTCACTGTCCTGAAGCCACCGACCGAGGAGAAATTGGTGTCCGACAAGAAGGTCCTTTTCACGGGGGCCGGTGGGTTCATCGCCGCACACGTCATTCCCCTGCTGATCGAGGGCGGCTACACCGTCCGCATCTTCGACAACATGACCCGCGGCGACCGCGCCCGCGTCGACGAGTTCGTCGCCACCGGCAAGGTCGAGCTCGTCGAGCAGGACGTCCGCTACGGCGGCGCGGTGCGCGAGGCCATGCGCGGCTGCACGCACGTCATCCACTTCGCCACGGTCTCGATCAACAAGTCGATCGCCGACCCGGCCGAGTCGATCGACATCAACATGGTCGGCAACCACAACGTCTTCGCCGCGGCCGCCGACGAGGGCGTCGAGCGGCTCGTGTTCGCCTCGACCGCGTCGGTCTACGGCGAGCCGAAGCGGCTGCCGATGCACGAGGACGACGAGCTCAAGCCGCTCACGCCGTACTGCATCTCGAAGCGGGCCGGCGAGGACCTGCTCGGCTTCTACGAGCGCACCAAGGGCCTGTCCTGGAACGCGCTGCGCTTCTTCAACGTGTACGGCCCCGGCCAGAAGATCGAGGCCTACTACACCTCGGTGATCAACCACTTCATCCAGCGCCTGCGCGCCGGCCAGCCGCCGATCATCGACGGCCGCGGCGACCAGTCGATGGACTTCGTGCACGTCGCCGACCTGGCGCGCGCGGTCGTGGCGGCGCTGGAGTCGGAACAGGCGAACCTGCCGATCAACATCGGCACCGGCATCGACACCTCGATCGCCGCGCTGGCCAAGATCCTCATCGAGGCCGTCGGCGTCGACGTCGAGCCGCTGTTCAACGAACGCGACGTGCTGGTCACGCGCCGCGCCGCCGACATCACCCGCGCCCGCGACGTGCTCGGCTGGGAGCCGCGGATCACGGTCGAAGAGGGCATGCGGCAGCTGGTCAAGGACTCGGAGTGAGCACCACCGCGGGCCCTGCCCGAGGACGTGCGATGCGCATCGCGGTGGTCAACAACTTCTTCCCGCCGCGGGTGGGCGGGAGCGCGCACATGTCGGCTTCGCTGGCGGCGCAGTTCGTCGAGGAGGGGCACGAGGTACTGGCCATCACGGCCGCCTACGCCGACGCCCCGGCCGAAGAGGAGCGTGACGGCTACCGCGTCGTGCGCCTCCCGGCGACGAAGATGCCGCAGGTCGGCCTGTCGATCGACTTCGACATGAGCTTCGCGTCGGTCCGGCCCGGCAACTGGCGACGCCTGTGGAAGCTGCTCAACGAGTTCAAGCCGGACGCGATCCACCTGCACGGCCAGTTCTTCGACCTGTCGTGGCTGGCCGGGATCTACGCGCGGCGGCGGAACATCCCGGTACTGCTGACCATCCACACCCTGCTGATCAGCGACAACAAGCTGTACGGCGGCGTGTTCCGGATGCTCGACGCGGTGCTCGTGCGGCCGATCCTCGCCTACATCCGGCCGCGGTACGTCATCCTCGACAAGCTCGGTGTCGACTACTGCGTCGACCGCTACGGCACCAGCGACGCGAACTCGGAGTACTTCCCGATCGCGGTGGACACCGGCCACTTCGCGAAGCCGGTGACGAAGGACGTCCGCGCGGAGCACGAAATCGGCGACGCGCCGCTGATCGTCTCGCTCGGGCACGTCATCCCGCTGCGCAACCGGCTCCCGCTGATCGAGGCCCTGCCGTCCATTTTGGACAAGCACCCCGGGGTGCGGGTGGTCGTCGTCGGCCGCGTCTACCACGACGCGTTCCTCAAGCGGGCCGCCGAACTGGGCGTCTCCGAGGCGCTGATCGTCACCGGCGCGGTGCCGAAGGAGGACGTCCCGGCGTACTTCGCGGCGGCGGACATCGTGACCCACGACCTCAACGGCGGCTGCGGCACGGCGTCCCTGGAGGCGATGCTGTCGGGGACGGCGACGATCGCGTCGGTCACCGAGGACAACTACCCGGGCATCGAGCTGCGCAACGGCGAGAACGTGCTGCTGGTCCGCCCGGACGACGCGGAAGCCGTGGCCTCGACGGTCATCGGCCTGCTCGACGACCCGGAGCGGCGCGCGGTGATCGCACAGCGGGAGAGCGAGATGGTGCGGTCGAACTTCGGCCTCGACGTCGTCGCCGAAGAACACCTGCGCACGTTCGAAAAACTGGTGACGGAAGCCTCGGAAGCCGATGTTCTTCGATGACGAGCGCAGCCACCGGCTGCGCCCGCAGATCCTGACCGAGCTCGTCTCGCAGTACATGAACGACGCCGAGCGGGCGAAGTACTACGGCCTGCCCGAGACGTGCCGCGTGCGCGAGCGCGTCAAGATCATCAGCCCCGAGAACCTCAAGATGGGCGACCACTGCTGGGTCGGCGAGGGCGCCGCGCTCGACGCGAGCGGCGGCCTGGAGATCGGCGAGCACACGAGCATCGGGCTGAACACGCTGATCTTCACCCACTCCAGCTGGCTCGCGAACATGACGCTGCAGAACCACTCGGGCAGCGACCTGATCGAGCGCAAGCCGGTGAAGATCGGCAAGGGCTGCTTCATCGGCGGCCTGGTGGTCATCATGGCCGGCGTGACGATCGGCGACTTCGCCACGGTCCAGCCGAACTCGGTGGTGGCCAAGGACGTCCCGCCCCGCACCCTGGTGGCCGGCAACCCGGCCCGCGTGTTCCAGCGCTACGACGAGGAGTACATCCAGTCCGAAGTGGACCGGGTCCGCGCGGAGAACACCCGCCGCCGCGAGATCGCGGAGTCACACGGGCAGAACACTTCGGGCTGGGGAGCCCCATCGGGCGACTACTCGGAGCAGTAGCCTTGTGGCAGCCTGACGTGCGATGATGACGTCCAGTTACTGCGGCGAGGAGAAGGCGATGAGCGTCATGGAGTGGCCTCACCACCTCTTGTCCCTCGAAGACTGGATCGACCTGCTGGAAACCCCGGAGTACCGGGCGCCCGTTGTTCCTCCACCAGCGAGCCGTCAACCGGCTGACTTACTGGCTCGACGAGCGGCTGCCGGTCGGCTACAGCGCGTCGAATACGCCGAGGCGGGGATCGACCATTACTGGATCGTCGATTTGGACCCGCCGGTGAGCTTGGTGCGCTACCGGCTGATCGATGAGGACTACGAGGACTTCGGCGAGCAGTCGGGACACGCGGAGCTCGAGTTCGAAGGCGCGCCTCTCAAGTTCGATCTGAATGCGTTGACTCCCGACGCGCCGAGGTCCTAGAGCCGGTCGCCGAGCAGCTTCGCGATCGAGAGGTACACGTCGCTGCGCGTCAGCGGGACGTAGAACTGCGCGACCCGGGTCTGGCCGTGTGCGCGCTTGCCCACCGCGATCATCTCTTCGTGGTCCGGCCCCTTGCACTGGGTCGTGTATTCGGCGATGCCCGGGAGCGGCACCGCAGCTTCGATGCACTCCTTGTTGAGCTTGCCGATCGTGGCCGTCGGGTTCTGGGAGCCCGGGATCGCCACGACGAACAGCTCGCCGTTCAGCCCGTACGAACACCGGTAGGCCATGCCCGAACCGACCTTCTCCGGTGCGCCTTCGGTGCCTTCGCCCCGCTCGTCCGGCCTTCCGGTGAGCTGCCGGACCTCGGACCCGCCGAGGAACGGGCAGGCCGCTGTCACCTTGGCCGGCGAGACGACCGCCGCGAACGTCGGTGTCGGAGCCGCCGTGGTCGGCTTCGGCTTGCTCACCGAAGTGGATGACGGCGACGCCGACGTGATCGCCGGCGCCGCCGCCGTGGAACCGCCCGAACACGCTGTGACGCAGGTCAGCAGGCATGCGGCGGCGAAGATTCCCCCCAAGGTGCGCACGGAGCACAATCTAGCGCCCGGTCACCCAGTGCAGGATATCGGTTACGCAACGTTTCAGCCGTGGCCGACGTCCGTGCGTCCCGACGGCAGTTTGGCACCCGCCGCGTTGTACGCGCGCAGGCGGCCCGGGTCGGCCGCGGTGTCGAACCAGAACACGACGACGTTCGGGTCCGCGCTCCAGCGGGCCTGGTGCGCCACCACCGACGCACCCCCGATCCGCGCCGTGATCTTCGCCGCCGGGCCCGCGTAGTAGCCGAAGCTCGGGACGTCGTGGCCGTCCAGGTTGGCGCCGCCGGTCACCCCGTGGAAGCCCGGCGCCTTGTCGCTGCCCGAGGTCTCGTTGACGATGATCACGTCTTTGAGGCCACCGGCGGCGTCGCGGATGCCGCCCATGATGCCGAACGTCGTCTGCGGGAGCCGCGGTTCCTTCACCTTGACGCCGTAGAAGACCAGCTCGCCGGAGCTGTCGCGGATGCCCGTGCCGATCACCTCGCCCAGCACCTCGTGCTCGGAAGCGGAGGCGCGGGCCGGCGGCGGCGAGACCGGAGCCGCGGCCGGCTGCGCCGGGGCGGGCACTGGAGCGGCCGGCTTGGTCTCGGCGTTCGCGCTGGTCAGGACGCCGGACACCGCCAGGGTGCCGCACGCGACGGCGACGGTGCCGGCGATGACGAGGCGTTTCTTCATGGGTTCGCTCCCTCGTAGGCAAGATCGGCCACCGGGGATTACGGGCGTACGCTCGAAAAGGTTGAGACGCGCCCGCGCAACCATTCCGGGGTTTTGGCCGTCGCTGGGGGCGAAAGGGGTGACGCATGGCGCGCGGTGACGACGAGTTCGCGGATTTCGTCCGCGCGTCCTCGGCCCGGCTCACGCACGCGGCGTTCCTGCTCACCGGCGACCGGCACCAGGCCGAAGACGCCGCGCAGACCGCCTTCACCCGCACCTACGCGGCCTGGTCGCGGGTCCGCCACAAGGACGCCTACGGGTACGCCCGGACCGTGCTGGTGAACCACGTCATCGACGGCTGGCGCCGCCCGATCCGCGAATACGCGACCGAGACGATGCCCGAGGGGCCGGACCGCGTCGACGTCGACCAGGCCGTCACCCAGCGGGAATGGCTGACTTCGGTGCTGAAGACGCTGACCGATCGCGAACGCGCCGTCGTCGTGCTGCGGCACTTCTTCGACCTGCCCGAAGCCGACGTAGCGCGCGAACTCGGCGTTTCGCTGGGTACCGTGAAGAGCACGAACTCGCGCGCGCTGGCCAAGCTGCGGATCGAAGCGGACACCGAAGACACGCTGATCGGAGGGAGCGGGCGATGAACGACCTCGAAGACTTCCGCTCCGCGCTCCGGCAGCCGCCCAGCGAGCCCTTCGCCGAGCCGGACCTGACCCGGATCATGGCCGACGGCGCCCGCATCCGGCGCCGCCGCCGCGTCCTGACGACCACGGGCGGGCTCGCCGCCGCGGCCGTCGTCGTCCTGGTCGTCGTGTTCGCCGTCCAGTGGCGCCAGCCGGCTTCCGCGCCGGTCGCGCAGCCGCCGGCACCCCCGTCCGCGGCGTCGTCGGTCCCGCCGCCGACGACCGACACCGAGCCCCCGCCCGAGCCGCTGGGCGACGTCGTCGGCACCGGGATCAGTACCCCCGCCGGGGAGATCGTGATCTTCGCCAAGGCGGTCGACGAGCCGCAGATCCTGCCGGGCATCCACTTCGGACTGGTCGCCGGCTTCCGCAAGGGCGGGAACCTGGAACCGGTGCTGGCCACCAACGAGTTCCGCGGCTCCGACCGCTCCTTCGGCTTCCACGCCACCGACGGCGGCGAAGTCCTGCGCGACCAGGTCATCCCGGTGTTCGGCTACTTCGCCGGCGCGGCCACGAAGATCACCACGACGGTGCACGGCAAGACCGTCGAAGCAAAGCTGGCGAACTGGACCGAAGACCCGAGCGTGGTCATCTTCTGGTTCGCCACCACGGACGTCCCGGACTCGGCGTCCCTGACCCCGCTGATCGCCTACGACAAGAACGGGAACCGGCTCACCAAGTAGCGAGCCGGTTCCGCGGTCAGGCGGCGGCCTGCGTGAGCACCTGCTCGACGACGTGGTGCGAAGGCAGGATCAGGTCGCGCTCGGTGTCGGCGTCGACCTTGCCCTCCAGCAGGTCGCAGAAGCGGTCCAGCTGGGTGGCCAGGGGCTCCCGCGCGGTGACCAGCTCCGGGATCTCGATGACCGTCTGCTGCCGGTAGCCGAGGCCGTCCGGGGTGACGGAGTCGTGCGAGACGTGCCGGTAGATGGTGACGTCGCGGCGCAGCAGGTCGATCTCGATCAGCCGGTCCAGTTCGGACACCACCAGCGAGCGGACCTTCTTCTGCCCCAAGCGGGACGCGGACACCGTCGCCAGGCCGGTCGGGAACGACAGCACCGTCTCGATGGCGTCCTCGGCGCCCTCGACCGACGACGGGTGGAAGTACCCCGCGCCGGACGTCACGCGGGCCGGCGCCGCGCCGCCGAAGAACTGGATCGCCAGGTCGACGTCGTGCACCAGCAGGTCCCACGCGACGCCGGTCTTGATGCGCGGCGCGTACGGGCCGTGGCGGCGGGCCATCAGGTGGATCGGCTCCTGCACCAGCGCCCGCGCGGTCATGACCGCCGGGTTGTAGCGCTCGAGCAGCCCGCACATCAGCGCGACACCCTGCTTCTTCGACAGGGCGACGATCTCCTGCGACTTCTCGTAGCTGTTGCAGACCGGCTTTTCGACCAGCATCGGCTTGCCCTGGCCGAGGATCTCCTGCGCCAGGTCGTAGTGCGCCTCGGTGGCCGAGGCGAGCACGACGGCGTCCACATCGGACAGTGAGCCGATCTCGGGCGTCCACTGGGTTTCGTACCGCTCGGCGACGGCCTTGCCGGCTTCTTCGCGCGGATCGATCACGCGGACCAGGTCGACGCGTTCGTTGGCGGCGAGCACGCGGGCGTGCAGGGAACCCATGTTCCCGGTCCCGACAAGAGCGATCCGATGCGTCATGCGCCCAGTACCTCGCGAACGGTTTCGATGATGGTGTCCAGGTCGGACTCGGTCAGGTGCGGGTGCACCGGCAGCGAAAGGGCCTGCTCCGAAACGGCCTTCGCGACCGGGAAGTCCTCGACGCGCGCGCCCGGGATCAGGTCGTGGCCCCGGTAGCAGTCGTAGTCGAAGACGATCTTGGGGTAGTAGATGCCGTTGCCGATGCCGCGCTCGGTGAGCGCCGCGGCCAGCTCGTCGCGCGAGAGGAACGCGTGCGGCCCGACCAGCACGGTGTACTGGTGCCACACGTGCTCGCGGCCCGGCAGCACCTGCGGGATGTCGAGGCCGGGCGTGCCCGCGAGGCCCTCCGAGAGCCGCTTCGCGTTCGCCTGGCGGGCGGCGGTCAGCTGGTCGAGCTTCTCCAGCTGCGGGATGCCGACGGCGGCGTGCAGGTCGGTCATCCGGTAGTTGTGGCCGGCGACTTCGTACTGGTAGCGGGCGCGCATGCCCTGGTTGCGCAGCACACGCAGCTTGTCGGCCAGCGCGTCGTCGTCCGTCGTGATGACGCCGCCCTCGGCGGTGGTGATGTTCTTCGTCGCGTACAGCGAGAAGCAGCCGATGCCGAACGAGCCGGCCTGCTTGCCCTCGAACGACGCGCCGACGGCCTGCGCCGAGTCCTCGATCACCCGCAGCCCGTGCTCGGCGGCGAGCGGGGTGAGCTTGCCCATGTCCGCGGTCTGGCCGTACAGGTGCACCGGCATGAGCACCTTGGTGCGGTCGGTGACGACCTTGGCCACGGCGTCGGGGTCGATCGCGAAGTCGTCGCGCCGGATGTCGGCGAAGCGGACGGTCGCGCCGGCTTCGAGGATCGCGTTGAGCGTCGCGACGAAGGTGAACGGCGACGTGACGACCTCGTCGCCCGGCTTCAGGTCGAGGACCTGGAGCGAGGCGACCAGCGCGGTCGTCCCGTTGTTGACCGCGATCGCGTGCTTCGTCCCGGAGACCGCCGCGAAGGCGTCTTCGAAGCGCTTGACCATCGGTCCCTGTGCGATGGCGCCGGAACGCAGGACCTCGACGACGAGGTCCTCCGCGTCGCGGACGTCGACCACGGTGATGGGGATCATGGGCAGTCTCTCTCGGCAGGCGATTTGAGCGCGTCCGGTACAGTGAGCCGCCGGTTCTGCGCCCGGCCGCCCTGCATGAACGCGGGCCACACGTTACCGGGCGCGGTAGCACGCCCAGTACCCAGCCGCCGACGAACGGACACCCGACCCGTGGCCAACCGCATCCACCCGACCGCCGTCATCGGCGAAGGCGTCGAATTCGGCGAGGACAACGTGATCGGGCCGTTCACGGTCGTCGTCGGGCCGGCCCGGATCGGGGACGGCAACTGGATCGGCCCGCACGTGACGATCGGCACGCCCGGTGAGGACCGTCACCGTGCCCACCCGGCGGCCTGGGACGAGGCACCGGCCGGTGACCCGGATCACGACGGCCACGGCGTCGTCATCGGCAGCCGCAACCGGATCCGCGAGTACGTGAGCGTCCACCAGGGCACCTGGCGCGCCACGACGATGGGCAGCGACGGCTACTACCTGCGCGGCTCCCACATCGCGCACGACTGCCTGGTCGGCGACGCCGTGACGATCGCGTCCAACGTCGTGACCGGCGGCCACTGCCACATCTGGGACGGCGCGAACCTCGGCATGGGCGCGGTGCTGCACCAGAAGGTCGTGGTCGGCCCCGGCGCGATGGTCGGGATGGCCTCGGCGGTGCGCCGCGAGGTGGGCGCGTTCACCATCGCCGTCGGCAACCCGGCGCGGGTCACCGGCGTCAACGTGGTGGGCCTGTCGCGCCGCGGCGTCGACGAGGAGACCATCGAGGCCCTCGGGCCGTGGCTGAAGGGCAAGGGGAGCCTCCCGGACAACACGTTGCCCGGCGACCTCTCTACCTTGGTCAAGGCGTGGGATGCCCGCCCGCGCGAGGAACACTAGGAGTCATGAGCATGTCGGATGTCGCCCCCAAGCTGCGCGCGGTCTTCGTCGAGGCGCTGGACCTCGAGGCCGGCGTGGACGTCGAGAACCTGAAGTACCGCGACCTCGAGGCGTGGGACTCGGTCGGCCACATGGCCCTGGTCGCGGCCATCGAGGACGAGTTCGACGTCGAGTTCGACACCGACCAGGTCATCGACATGTCGAGCTTCAAGGTCGCCGTGGACATGGTCACCGAGCTCCAGTCGAAGAATGACTGACGAGTCCCTGTCCGGTCGTGTCGCGCTCGTCACGGGCGGGACGCGGGGGATCGGCCTGGCCACCGTCCGCGCGCTCGCCGAGGCGGGGGCGACGGTGGTGCTCACCGGCCGCGACGAGGCCCGTGCCAAGGAGGCTGCTTCGGCAGCCGGCGCCGCGGCCGGGCTCGCGCTGGACGTCACCGACGCGAAGGCGGTGTCTTCGCTGGTCAGGGGCGTCGCGAAGGAGCACGGCAAGCTCGACATCGTCGTCGCCAACGCCGGGATCATGGAGGACGCGCTCCTCGGGATGATCCGCGAGGAGCTCGTCGACACGACGCTGAGCACGAACGTCGCCGGCACGCTGCACACCGTGCAGGCGGCGGCCCGGGCGATGATGCGGAAGAAAACCGGCTCGATCGTCGTGCTCGCGTCGATCGTGGGCGAGTACGGAAGCGCCGGCCAGACGGTGTACGCGGCGTCGAAGGCGGCGGTGGCGAACATCGCGCGCTCGGCGGCGAAGGAGCTCGGCCGGTCCGGGATCCGGGTCAACGCGGTAGCGCCCGGCGTGATCGAGACCGACCTGACCGCGGGCCTGAGCGAGGACGCGAAGGCGGAGAACACCGGCAGGACGCCGCTCGGGCGGCTCGGCCGGGCGGAGGACGTGGCGAACGCGATCCGGTTCCTGGTGAGTGATGAAGCGTCCTTCATCACCGGCCAGGTGCTGGGCGTCGACGGAGGCTTGGTGTTGTGACGCTGTTGGGTGCGGGAGCCCGGCTGGTCGATGTGGCCGGGGGCCGCACGCTGGCGGGGGCGGAACTGTCGGCCGAGGTCGGCCGCAGGATGGAAGAGCTGGCTTCACTGCCGGTCGGCGTGGTGTTCGCGCGGATGTCGATCGACCTGCCCAGCGTGCTGACCTACCTCGGCGCGTTCGAGACCCGGCGGGCGATCGCCCTGATCGACCCGGCACTGGACGTCGACGTGCTGGCCGGGCTGGTCTCACGCTTCCGCCCGGCCGCGGTGCTGTCCGCTTCCGGTGACGCTCCTGCCGGGTACACCGCGCGTGGTTCCGACTGGATCCGCGATTCCGCCGAGGGTATCGCGCCGCACCCCGACCTGGCCGTGTTGCTCCCGACCAGCGGATCCACCGGCAACCCGAAGCTCGTCCGGCTCTCGCGCCAGGCGATCCTGTCCAACGCCGACGCCATCGCGCAGGTGCTGCACATCGACTCCGACGAGGTCGCGCCCACCTGCTTGCCGCTGCACTACAGCTACGGCCTGTCGGTGCTGAACTCGCACCTGGTGCGCGACGCGACCGTCGTGATCGAGCCGTCCGGCGTGCTCGGCCGCGGCTTCTGGGACGCGGTGAACACCTACGGCGTGACCTCCCTCTCGGGCGTCCCGTACCACTACGAAATGCTGCGGCGGCTCAAGTTCGACCCCGCGAAGTACCCGACGCTGCGCACGCTGACGCAGGCCGGCGGGAAGCTGCGCGACGAGCTGATCGCCGAGTTCAACGACAAGATGATCGCCGTCGGCGGCCGGATGTACGTCATGTACGGCCAGACCGAGGCCGCGCCGCGGATGACGACGGTGCCCGCCGAGCGGCTGGCCGAAAAGCTCGGTTCCGCCGGGCCGGCGCTGCCGGGCGGCTCGTTCGCCGTCCGCCGCGACGACGGGTCGGAGACCACGCACCCGAAAATTGTCGGTGAGGTCGTCTACCGTGGGCCCAATGTGATGCTGGGTTACGCGGACGACGAGTCCGGCCTGGCCAAGGGCGACGAATACGGCGGTGTGCTCGCCACCGGTGACCTCGGGTACCTCGACCAAGACGGGTTCCTGTTCATCACCGGGCGGCTCAAGCGCATCGGCAAGGTGTTCGGCAACCGCGTCAGCCTCGACGACCTCGAGCAGGCCGTGCGCACCGCGGCAGTGGGGATCGACGTGGTGGCGGCCGTGCCCGCCGGCGACAAGGTGGTGCTGTTCGCCGAGGGCGTGGACAAGGACATCTGCAAGGACGCGTCGAAGGCGCTGTCCGAGCGGCTGCACCTGCACACGAGCGGGTTCGACGTGCGCCCGATCGACACCGTGCCGCTGCTCGCCAGCGGCAAGATCGACTACCGGACGTTGGAGGCGAAGGTATGAGTGTGTTCACTCGGTCGCAAGCTGACCGGGAGAAGTTGCTGCTGCCCGAGCTCGCTTCTCTGACGGCCCACCACCGGGCGAACTCCGAAGGTTACGAGCGGATCCTGTCGTCGCTGGGAATCGCGTCAGACGCGACTTTTGGCACGATCGCCGACCTGCCGTGGCTGCCGGTGCGGATGTTCAAGACGCACGACCTGAAGTCGATCCCGGACGGCGAGGTCTTCAAGACCCTCACGTCGTCCGGCACCACCGGCGCGGGCGCGTCGCGGATCTACCTGGACAAGGAGGCGGCGGGCGCGCAGACCAAGCAGCTCGGCGCGACCCTGCAGGAGGTCCTCGGCGGTGAGCGGCTGCCGATGCTGATGGTCGACACCATCGGCATCATCAAGAACCGCCGCTCGTTCTCCGCGCGCGGCGCGGGGGTGCTGGGCATGGCCAACTTCGGCCGCAAACACACGTACGTGCTCGACGAGAACGACCAGCCGGACGTCGAGGCCGTCAAGAAGTTCCTGGCCGAGTACGGCGACCGGCCGTTCCTGATCTTCGGCTTCACGTTCATGGTCTGGCAGTACCTCTACGAGGTCGCGCGCGACCACGGGCTCGACCTGTCGAACGGCATCCTCATCCACAGTGGTGGCTGGAAGAAGCTGATCGACCGCGCGGTGGACAACACCGAATTCCGGCGCCGGTTCAAGGAAGACACCGGGCTGACCCGGATCCACAACTACTACGGGATGATCGAGCAGATCGGCACCGTGTTCCTCGAAGGCCCGTCCGGGAATTCGCTGTACTGCCCGGACTTCGCCGACGTCGTGATCCGCAACCCGGAGACCTGGGAAGAGCAGCCGGTGGGGGAGCCGGGCGTGATCGAGGTCGTCTCGACGCTGCCTCGGTCCTACCCCGGGCACGTGCTGCTCACCGAAGACCTGGGCGTCTACCACGGGATCGACGACGGCGACTGGCCGGGCAAGCACTTCTCGGTGCTCGGGCGGCTGCCGAAGGCCGAGGCCCGCGGCTGTTCCGACACGTTCTCGGGAGCGGCGGCGTGAGCACTTCCCTGACCCAGCGTTTTCCCGCTGCTCCTGACGTTCCAGTGAGCGACCTGGTCTCCGAGCTGCGCGCTTCGCCGCCCGGCGGCCGCCTGCGCGTCGGTGACCCGCGGGTCGTCGAGTTCATCACGAAGTTCGCGCGCAAGCTGCTGGCCCCGGCCACCGCGCGCCGGTTCCCGGAGCTGGCGTCACTCGGTTTCTTCCTGCGCAAGGGCGAGATCACCAAGGCATTGTCCACTTTGGACACCACGGGTGGCGCGCTGCGGTTCCCGCGCGGGCTCGTGTTCCACGTGCCGCCGGCGAACGTCGACACGATCTTCGTCTACTCCTGGGCGCTGTCCGCGCTGGCGGGCAACCACAACGTCGTGCGGGTCTCGTCGCGCTCGGCCGGTGCGGCCGAGGCGGTGCTGGAGGCGCTGAACGCCGCACTGTCCGAAGTGGACGCCGACACGGCGGCGGCGATCACGGCCACCCAGCGGATGGTCACCTACGACCGCAGCGACGAGGTGAGCGGCGCCCTGTCGCTGGCCGCCGACCTGCGCGTCATCTGGGGCGGTGACGGTTCCGTCGCGGCCCTGCGCAAGTACCCGCTCGCGCCGCACGCGCGTGACCTGACGTTCCCGGACCGCTCGTCGTTCGCCGTCGCCTCGGTGGCGGGCTGGCAGCGAGCGTCCGAAGCGGAGCGCGCCGCGGCCGCCGAGGGCTTCTACAACGACTCGTACTGGTTCGACCAGGCCGCCTGCTCGTCACCGCGCGCGGTGTTCTGGGTCGGCGACGCCGACGGCGCGCGGGTCGCGGGCCAGGAGTTCCGCACCCTGCTCGCCGAGGTGCTGGTGGCGAAACAGCACGTCACCGAGCCCGCGATGGCGGTCCAGAAGCGCGTCTCGGCGTACGGCGCGGCGGTCGACGGGCTGGTCAAGGAGATCGCGTTCGAGGGCAACGGCCTGGCCACCTTGGAGCTGACCGACGCCGCGATCATGCCGCGCGAGTGGCTCGGCGCCGGCACGTTCGCGAACGCCCACGTCGGCTCTCTGTCCGATTTGGTCCCGATCGTGCTCCGGAAGGACCAGACGGTCGGCCAGTTCGGCTTTACCACGGAAGAGCTCACGGCGTTCGCGTACGAACTGGCCGGTCGCGGAGTCGACCGGATCGTGCCGTTCGGCTCCGCTCTGACCTTCTCCGCGGTCTGGGACGGTTACGATCTGCTGGCCGAGTTCAGCCGCCTGGTCACCGTTCAGGCCTGAGGAGATACGTCGATGACGACACTGGAGTCGCCGGAGTGGGAGACGCCGGCTGCCAAAAAGCAGCCGAAGTCCACCAAGGCGAAGATCCTCGACGTCGTCAGGTGGGTCGCGATCCTGCTGGTCATCGGCTTCGCGGCGAAGCAGCTCGCGTCGAACTGGGGCGAGTTCTGGCACACCCTGAGCGACGTGGCGTGGCAGTCGTCGCTGCTGAGCCTGGTCGCGCTGGTCGCGGCGATCATGGTGTCCACCTGGGGCTGGCAGGTGATGGTCGACGACCTCGGCAAGCCGATCGGCTACGCCCGGGGCGCGCAGATCTGCCTGGTCGGCTCGCTCGGCAAGTACGTGCCCGGCTCGGTCTGGGCGTACCTGCTGCAGATGGAGCTGGGCCGCAAGGCGGGCCTGGCCCGCGCCCGGATCTTCACGGGCTCGCTGATCCAGCTCGGCGTCGGCGTGGTGTCGGCGCTGGTCGTGTCGCTGCTGGCGGCCCCGGCGGTGTTCAGCAACAGCCCGCGCGCGCTGTGGCTGTTCGTGCTGATCCCGGTCGGTTTGGCGATGCTGCACCCGAAGATCCTGACCTGGGGCACGTCCCTGGTCCTGAAGATCCTGCGCCGCCCACCGCTGCAGCACCCGCTGACCTGGAAGGTCGTCGGCAAGGTCTTCGGCGCGTCGACCGCGGCCTGGTGCCTGCAGGGCATCCACCTGTGGCTCCTGGCGAACTCGGTCGGCACCCCCGGCTTCAGCGGCTTCGTGCTGTGCGTCGGCGCGATGGCGGTGGCGATGACCGTGGGCACGTTCGCGTTCATCCTCCCCAGCGGCGTCGGCGTCCGCGAGGTCGCCCAGGTAGCGGTCCTGACGGCCAGCGGCCTGACGGTCGGCCAGGCCACGGCGTTCGCGGTGGCCTCCCGGGTGATGTTCACGGTCGCCGACCTCCTCACCGCAGGCGGCGCGGCCCTGGCCGCCCGCTCGGTGCGCCGCCCGGCGGACACTCCCGCCTGACCTGCCGATTTACTCCTTGGCCTGTGGACAACTAGTTCCCTTCCGGCCGCCTCCGGGGCCGCCGTCCAGGCCTTTCGTCACGGTGACGTTCACGCGCTTTCCGGGGCTGTCACAGCATTCCACCCCGTTTTCCACCCGATCGGGCACCGGCCCACAGGCTTGTACCCAAGTTGTCCACAGGGTGCCGCGCACCTGTGGACAACTTCAGGGCTGGAGTCGATAAATCACCGAGTCCGTGTTGTGCCACGTCTCCCGCAGGAACGGCTCCCCGGCCAGCCCGATCAACCCCGGCTGGTACGGCTTGCCCGGCTCCGTCGACGGCCTACCCAAGATCACCCAGCGCACGTTCAACCGCCGCACCGCCGCCCGCACCGACGGGTCCGTCGCGTAGTCGCGGAACCGGTTCGCCAGCAGGATCGCGTCCGACGGGGGGAGGGTCTCGTCGAAGTGGCCGGCCACCGTCCGGACGCCCGACAGCGCGTACGTCCACGCCGTGCCGTCGAAGCGGTCGTTCATCGCCCACTCGCCCGGCTTCGCCAGCTTGCCGAGTTCCTCCATCGCCACCGCCTCGCCCGGGGTCACCCGCAGCTTCGACGGGTCTGCGGCCTGGTAGCCGGCGGCCACGCGGGCACCGTTGGAGCGGTAGTACAGACCGTTCGACAGCAGGACAAATCCCACGAGCACCACCACCGCCACGGCAGCCGCCGGTAGCCGGGGAACACGAGAGCACAGCCAGGCCTGCGTCGAAGCCAGACCGTGGGCCGCCAGGACCGTCAGGGGGATCGCCGCCATCGCGAAGAACCGGTACGGGTCGTCCCACCACGGCCTCGACAGCGCCATCACGATCGGCGCGTTCGACGACGCCACCGCCATGTACGCCAGGCCCGTCACCGCCGCCGTCAGGCCGATCCAGCGCAGCGCGCCCGCCCGCGCGAAGAACACGATCCCCAGGAACAGGGCGACCGACAGCCAGACCTGCGGGTGCGCCTCCTGGTGCTGGAACCCGAGCAGCGCGCCCAGCGCCGTCGACGCGCGCCACTCGCTCGGCCAGCCGTAGTACGGCACCGCGCTGGTGGCCAGGCCGAGCGCCCCGAACAGCTGCAACCACGCCACCAGCAGCGACACGACCGCGATCGGCAGCAGCGCCGGCAGGTCACGGCCGATCCGGCGCCACCCGCCGAGCCAGCGCTGCACCAGCAGCGGGCCGGCGAACAGGACACCGCCGAACAGCGTCGACGAGTGGACGCACAACAGCCCGACCGCGGCCAGCACCAGCACCAGGCCGGTGTCGGGCGCGACGCGTTCCAGGTAGCGCCGCAGCGCGACCGCCCCCAGCGGCGTCAGCGTCAGCCCCAGCGCGAACGGCAGCAGCGGCCCGCGGTCCATCGACTCGTAGACGCCCATCACCGGCGCCACCGCCGTCAGCGCGACCGCGCCGGCCAGCACCGCGCGGCCGCGGAACTCGCGCACCAGCGTCACCAGCGACAAGGCGAGCAGACCCGGCAGCAACACCGTGTTCGCGTCCAGCGTCTCCGGGATCGACGCCCCGCTCAGCCGGTACGTCACGGCCGCCAGCAGGTGGTACGCGTTGGGGTAGAACACCGGCGCCGCGTCGCCGTACCAGTTCACGTGGCCGGTGCCGAACAGGCTGCCGTCGCCGGTGTCGGCGATGTAGCGGACGGCGTTCCCGTGGTAGACGGCGTCGAATCCCTGCGGCAGCGCGCCGAGGTGGCCCAGGCCGAGCAGCGTCGCGTAGCCGCCGGCCGCGGACGCGAACAGCAGGCACGCCACCACCGCGAGGTGCCCGTGCCGCGCCCACAGCCCCGGTTCGGGTTCCGGCGCCCACCGGCGGACCGTCAGCCTCCGGACACCGAAGGCGATCGCCACGAACACGACGGTCGACAGCGCGTAGGTCAGCGGCGTGAACGACCAGCCGACCGCGGCGGTCCACGGTCCGGTCAGGCCGCCGATGGCGTAGCTCAGCAACGGCGTCAGCCCGGCGAGGGCCCAGCCGCGCAGCCCCGCTGCGAAACCGGTCAGGAGGCCCGGCACGGCGATGACGACAATGGCGACGGCGACGGTGAGCACGCTGGAGACTAAGCCCACAACGGCCGGCCCGGCAGTTCGGGCCAGGGCTCTGATCAGGCATTTTGCGCGTAATTCCGGGGTCGTCACTTCACCCGTCGGAAGAGCCACCCGATCGGGTTATATTGACCCGTGGTTCGCCACCCGATGACCGATAACCTGGCGGGGCCGGCTGGGGTGGCGAAGTGAGGGGGCCGGGTGGTTTACGCGCTCGTGGTGGCGTGGCTGGTGCTCGCCGCGATCGTGGTGCTGACCTGGGGCCGCCTGGGCACCGATCGCGGCTGGCGCGGTGTCGTGCTCGCGCTCACACTCGGCCTTTCGCTGCTTCACCAACTGCTGTTCGCAACCGTCACCGAAGACGCGCTCGTTTCGTTCCGGTACGCGACGAACATCGCCGACGGCAACGGCCCGGTCTTCAACCCCGGTGAACGCGTCGAGGGTTATACGAACTTCTTCTGGCTGGTGCTGATCGCCCTTCCGCGTGCCGCATTCGGTGCCGACGTGCAATCGACCGCGATCGCGTTCGGGATTCTCTCGACCCTCGGTTGCGTGTTGCTTTCCTACTTCCTCGCGAACCGGATTGTTGCCGCCGCCGCGCCGGAGGGTACCGAGCCGCGGCCGGCGATCGGCATCGCCGCCGCGGTGCTCACCGCGGCCGCCGGCGGGCTGGCCGTCTACGGGGCCTCCGGCTCCGAGGTGCCGCTGTTCGTGCTCCTCACCCTCGCCGTCTGCTACTCGCTCGCGGCGCGCCGCCCGGTCGTGGCCGGGGTGCTCGTCGCGTTCGCCGTGATGACCAGCCTGGAAGGCCTGGTGGTCGCGGTGCTGGGCGGGCTGTGGCTGGCCGGCGCCGCCGTGAAGAAGCAGCACACCTGGTGGGCCCCGGCGGGCTACACGCTGGGCGCGCTGGTGTTCCTGATTCCCCGGCTGGCCTGGCGGCTGACGTTCTACCAGCACTACCTGCCCGCCCCGGTGGCCGCCAAGCTCGGCGGCCCGTTCGGCGCGCAGGTCGCCGGTGGCTGGCCGTACCTGTCGGGCTTCGCCCTGGCGCACCAGGGTTTCCTGCTGCTCGGCCTGGTCGCCGCCGTCGCGCTGCTGCTGCGTCGCGCGGCCGGCGCCGCGCTCGAATCCCGCGCCCTGATCTGGCTGCTGTTCGCCATGGCGGCCGGGCTCGCGGCCGCCGCCGTGCTGTCGGGTGGCGACGAGGGCCCGTCGTGGCGGCTGCTGGCCGCGGTGCCGCCGCTGCTCGCGGTCGGGTCCGTCGCGGCGTACGGCGTGCTGACGGCGGACGTCGAGGTGAAGCCGTCGCCGCGGCCCCGTCACCCACTGCCCATCGGCACCCGGCTGGTCCCGGTGACCGCCTGCGGCCTGGCCGGGATCGCCGTGCTCGTCTCGGTGTTCAGCCCCGACATGCTCGGCCGCGTGCGCGACTGGCACACCTACGGCACCCAGCTCACCGAGATCGGCGGCTGGCTCGGCACGTACCTGCCGCCGGGGTCGGTGGTCAGCGCCGCCGCGCCGGGCGCCCTTTCCGCCCGCGGCGGCCAGCTGCTCATCGTCGACGTCCTCGGCCGCACCGACGAGCACATCGCCCACGACGGGCGCCACGACGGCGGGTTCGCCACCGACTACGACTACGTCGTCAACGGCCGGCGCCCGACCGTCGCCGTCCCGGCCGACAGCGGTTACGCGGACAGCCAGCGCTGCACCATCGACCCGGTCTACGCGGGCCAGTACGAGGTCGCCACCTTCCGCCGCGTCGGCACACCGTATTGGGTCGCCGTCTACCCGCGGACGGAACAGGCGAGGTCCGTGGTCGACGACCTCGCCAAGGACCCGGACTTCCGCTACGTACCCTGTCCCACGTGAAACTCGACGTCCCGAAGCAGCGGCTGAACACCGAAGCCGCGCTCGGGATCGGGGTCTTCGCGGCGGCGTTCGGCCTGTTCGTGGTGCGGTTCCTGGTGCCGCGCCCGATCGCGATGTCCAACAACGGTGACGGCCTGCGGGTGCTGTGCGGCGCCGGCATCACCTGGCACGGCGGCCCCGAGCCGTTCATCCACGTCGTCTACAGCGCCCCGCCCGGCGCGCCGCCGTGTCAGCCCACCTACCTGCTGACCCAGAGCTGGCTCGCCGACCTGGCCGTCCGGCTCGCCGGGGTCTTCGGGTTCCACACGACGCTGAGCCTGGTCGTCCTGGGCCTGCTGAGCAGCCTGATCGCCGCCGCGGCCATCGCCGCGATCGTGCTGGGCCTGCCGTACCGGCGCCGGGCGCGGCTGGCCGTCGCGGGCGGGTTGCTGCTCGTCGTCGCCGATTCGGCGTTCTTCGGGTACTTCGCGTCGGTGCTCGGCGAAGGCGCGGCTTTCCTCGGGCTGCTGCTGATCGCCGGTGGCCTGCTGCTCACCGCGCGCGAAGGCCGTTGGAGCTACGTCGGCATGGCCGTGACGCTCGCCGGCGGGGTCCTGGCCGTCAACGCCAAGGTCCAGACGCTGACCGTCCTGCCGCTCCTCGTGCTCGCGATCCTGCTGGTCCGGCCGGGCGCGCTGCGCGGGGCCCGGCGGTGGGCGGCGGGCGTGCTGGTCATCGGCGCGCTCGGGGCCGTGACGCTGTACGCGCAGGAGAGCGTCCAGCCCGCCGTCACGCCCGACGGCACGCTCGCCGAGCTGCCCGGTGACGACTCGCGCGAGATCAACATGGTCAACACGATCTTCCTGAACATCGTCGACGGCCGGCACGACACCCAGGCCGACCTCGCGGCGCTCGGGCTGCCGCCGTCGTTCGCGCAGTACGCGGGCAACGGCTGGTGGCACCCGCACCCGGTGCGGATCGATCCGCTCTACCCGCGCTACCGCGACCGGATGGACCGCGCCAACGTCGTCGCCTACTTCGCCGGCCACCCCGGCCGGACGCTCGAGGTGCTGAACCGCGCCGCGACCGACCAGCTCACCGCGCGGCCGGACTACCTCGGCAGCTTCGACCAGTCGGCGGGCTTCGCGCCGCACGCGCAGGAGTACCGGGTGCCCGTGGTGTCGTCGCTGACCGGCCTGCTCGCGCCGCTCGGGCTGTTCGCGCTGGTGCCGCTGTGGCTGCTGGTGCTGGCCAGGGCGTGGTGGCAGCGCCGGACCGCGCTGGGCGTCGTGCTGGCGTTCCTGGTCACGGTCTCGGCGACGCAGTTCGGCATGGCGGCGCTCGGCGACGGCATCGAAGGCGTCAAGCACCAGTCGGTAGCGCTGTTCGCGCTGCTGGTGGCCCTGGTGCTCGCGGTTCCCGTCCAGCGGGACGACGTTCGGCCGGCGTGAGGTTCGCCCGGTTTGTGTTCTTCCCCGCTGTACAGCCGCTCGTAACCTACGGTCCCGTAACCTGGCGGGATGGCTGACTTCGTGTACCCGCCCGTGATCGCGGCGGCCCGGACCATGTTCCGGGTACTGGACAACCGCATCCGGGTCGAGGGCGCGGAGCACATCCCGCGCACCGGCGGCGCGGTCATCGCGTGCAACCACGTGAGCTACCTGGACTTCATCTTCTGCGGCCTCGGCGGGCGCCCGGCCAAGCGGCTGACGCGCTTCATGGCCAAGCAGGAGATCTTCGACAACCGGATCGCCGGGCCGCTGATGCGCGGGATGCACCACATCCCCGTCGACCGCGCCGCGGGCCTCGCGTCCTACCGCGCGGCCCTCGCGAAGCTGAAGGACGGCGAGGTCGTCGGCGTCTTCCCGGAGGCCACCATCAGCCGGTCGTTCACCGTCAAGGAGATCAAGTCGGGCGCCGTCCGGATGGCCGCGGCGGCGGACGTCCCGGTCGTGCCGATGGCGCTGTGGGGCACCCAGCGGCTCTGGACGAAGGGCCGTCCGAAGGACCTGACCCGGCGGCACGTGCCGATCTCGATCCTCATCGGCGAGCCGATGCACCCGGCGAAGGGCGACGACTGGGACGTCGTGACGAAGGAGCTGCGCGACCGGATGAGCGCGCTCGTCGACCGCGCCCAGGCCGAGTACCCCGACCAGCCGGCGTCCGACGAGGAACGCTGGTGGCTGCCCGCCCACCTGGGCGGGACCGCGCCGACCCCGGAGGAAGCGGCCGAGCTCGACAACCGCTCCTGACGCCTCAGAACCAGCGTTCGAGGACCTGCGCGACGCCGTCGTCCCCGGCCGGCCCGGTGACCTCGTCGGCGACGTCGAGCACCTGCTGGTGGCCGTTCGCCATCGCCACGCCGTGGCCGGCCCAGCTGAGCATCTCGACGTCGTTGGGCATGTCGCCGAAGGCGATCACCCGGTCGGCCGGGACCTCGAAGCGCGCGGCGACGTCGGCCAGCCCGGTCGCCTTGGTGATCCCGTGCGCGGCGATCTCGACCAGCCCGCCCGACGACGAGTAGGTGGCGTCGACCTCGCGGCCGAACAGCGCGTGGACAGCTTCGGCCATCTCCTCGGACGTCATGCCGCGGTGGCTGACCAGCAGCTTGATCGCCGGGTGCCCGAGCACCTCGGCCCGCGGCCCGGTGCGGCCTTCGCCGTCGCCCCACGGATTGTGGTAGTCGGGCTCGATCACGAAGTTGCGCATGTCGTGGTCCACCGCCCCGGTGGCGACGCGCTCGGCGGCGAGCCGGCACCCCGGCAGCGCCTTGTCCAGCGCGCTGGCGATGTCGTGCAGCAAAGCCGGTTCGAGCAGGCCGTGGACCTCGAGGATCTCTTCGGCGCCGCAGTCGTAGAGGACGGCGCCGTTGGCGCACACCGCGTACCCGGTCAGCTCGAGCGGCCGCGCGATCGGCGCGATCCAGCGTGGCGGCCGGCCGCTGGCCAGCACGAACGGCACGCCCGCGTCGACCACCCGGCGGACGGTCGCGATGGTGCGGGCGCTGAGGGATTCGGAGGGGCCGAGCAGGGTGCCGTCGACGTCGGACGCGATCAGAAGGGGTCTCTCCACCCCGCCATTGTCCCTGACACGTTCGGGTGGGGCCCCGCCCGTCCGTGCGATTGTCGGTGGGTGACGATAGCGTCCGGCAGTGTGCGAGTAGGCATCGTGATTCTCCCGGAAGATCGTTGGTGGGCCGCCGAGCCGAAGTGGCGAGCCGCCGAGGAGTACGGCTTCGACCACGCGTGGACGTACGACCACCTGGGCTGGCGCAACCTGGTCGACGGCCCGTGGTTCGCCGCGGTCCCCACCCTGACCGCGGCGGCGATGGTGACGTCCCGCATCCGGCTCGGCACGTTCGTGGCCTCGCCGGTGGCGCGGCACCCCGTGCCGTTCATGCGGGAGCTGATCACCCTCGACGACGTCTCGGACGGCCGGTTCGTCCTCGGTGTCGGGGCCGGCGTCGACCACCGGCACTACGACGGCGAGGTGCTCGACGCGCCGGAGCTGACGGCGAGGCAGCGCGCCGACCGCTTCACCGAGTTCGTCGAGTCGCTCGACGGCCTGCTGATGACCGACAAGTTCGACTTCGACGGCGAGTACTACAAGGCCCGCGGCGCCCGGAACCTGCCGGGCACGGTCCAGCGGCCTCGGCTGCCGTTCGTGGTCGCGGCGAACGGCCCGCGCACGATGACGCTCGCGGCCCGCTTCGGCGCGGGCTGGGTCACCACCGGCAAGGGCGGCGAGACCGTCGACGACTGGTGGCGCGGGATCAAGGAACTCACCGAGGTCTTCGACCAGCGCCTCGACGCGGTCGGTCGCGAGCGGGCGGGCATCCAGCGCCACCTCAGCCTGGACGCGTGCCCGGTGTTCTCGCTGAGCAGCGTGGAGGCGTTCCGCGACGCCGTGGGCCGTGCGGGCGAGCTGGGCTTCACCGACGTCATCTCGCACTGGCCGCGCTCGTCGTCGCCGTACGAGGGGCACGAGTCGGTGCTGGAACAGGTGGCGACCGACGTCCTGCCGGAGCTGCACGCTTAGGCCGAACGGGTGACATCCGCGTAGCCGGGAAACCGATTGCCGTCCCTGAGGCGTCCTTCAGAGCAGACGCCAAGGATCACCCCGGGGGTGGTTGGGGGACGGGAGGCCCTCGTGGCCGCGGCACGGGGCGCCGCGGCCACGAGGGCTTTGTCCATTCGACGGTCTACTTGGTGATCCGGTAGATGACCGCGCCCGGGTTCCGGTAGACGACGGTCACGAAGTCCAGCCCGTCCAGCCTCTGCAGGCCCGGCGCGATCGGCGTGTCCCGGCGGATCGTGCCGCTGCCGACCAGCACGTAGTGCACGTTCAGCTGCTGCGCCACGGCGCGGACCCGGGGGTCGGTGTCGTAGTCGCGGAAGTGCATCGCCAGGTAGACGGCGTCGGGGTTCACCGCGCCGGCGTCGTAGTGGGCGGCCACCGGGTGGACGCCCGTCAGCGCGTACATCCACGCCGTGCCGTCGAGGCGGTCGTTGAGCACCTTCTGGTCGCCGGGGATGCCGAGCTCGCCCAGGCGGTCCATCGCGTCGATCTCGTCCTGGCTGACCGGCGGGACCACCTCGCCGGGCAGGCCGTTGTAGTAGAGCAGCGAGACCGTCTTGGCGTTGGCCGCGCGGTAGAACCCGCCGGTCAGCACGCCCATCGCGACCACGATCAGCACCGCCGTCGCCAGCCCGACCCGGCCGGTCAGCCACGGCCGCGCGCGTACCCAGGCGCGGCCGGTCGCGACCTTCGCCAGCCAGCGCTGGGCCTCGCTCATGCCGTGGGCCGCGATCAGGCACATCGGGATCGCCGCCAGCGCCATCAGCCGGAACCGGTCGTTCCACCAGGGCCGCGACAGCGAGATCACCCAGTCTTCGCCGCCGAAGCACGCGACGACGACGAACAGCGCCGACAGGCCCAGCGCCGAGAGCATCACCCAGCGCATCCGCCGCAGCGCGACCAGCGTGAGCGCGCCGAGCGCCAGGAACACCGTGAGCCAGATCTGCGGCACCGGCAGCACCTGCTTGAACGTCGCCAGCATGGCCAGGGCCTTCCACACCGGCATGTGCGAGCCCCACGGGTGGTACGGGTACGACCCGGACGTGAAGGTGATCGCGCCCAGGATGTGCGGCGCGGCCAGCAGTCCGGCCCCCACCATCACCGGGATCATCTTCAGCACGTCGCCGCCCACGACCCGCCAGGCGGCCTTGCCGTCGGGGACGCCGTCGACGCGACGGCCGCGCAGCGCCCGGTACCAGCGCTGCACCACCAGCGGCAACGCGAAGAGGATCGCGCCGAACAACGCGCTCGAGTGCGCGGCGAGCAGGCCCGCCGCGCTCAGGGCCAGCACCGCGCCGGTGTCGACCCCCGGCCGGACCACGAAGCGCTGCAGCGCGACCGCGGCCAGCGGTGTCAGGACGATGCCCAGCGCGAACGGCAGCAGCCCGCTCGACACCGACTCGTACGCGCCGGTCGTGGCGCCGCCGGCGACCAGCGCGGCGCAGCCCGCGAACACCGCGCGGCCGCCGAGCTGGCGCACCAGCGCGACCATGGCCAGGGCGAACAGCCCGGCGATCGGCATCGTGACCGCGTTCAGCGTCACCGGGATCGACGTCCCGGACAGCTGGTAGACCAGGGCGCCGACCAGGTGGTAGGCGTTCGGGTAGAAGGAGCCGTCGGGGTACCAGTTGAGCGTGCCCATGCCGGTCAGCGAGCCGTCGCCGGTCTCGGCGATGTACCGGATGCCGTTCGCGTGGAAGACGGTGTCCCAGCGCTGGAAGACGGCGGTCGTGCCGCCGCGGCCGGACACCACCACGGCGATCGACACCGCCGTCGCGATCCCGACGCAGGCGGCGACGGCCAGGTGCGCCCGTCGCGTCCACGGCTGGTGCGGCTCTTCGGCACCCGGCGTCATCCACCCCCGCGCCACGGCCAGCCGGCGCAGGCCGTACAGCACGGCGGCGAGCAGCAGGGTGCAGGCGGCGACGCTCAGCGGGCCGTACGGCACGTGGACGATCGCCAGCCACGGCCCGGCCAGGCCGGTGATGGCGTAGCTGAGCAGCGGCGCGAGGCCCGCGAGGGCCCAGCCGCGCAGGCCGGCGGCCCACCCGACGACGCCGCCGGGGATCGCCAGCACGGCCACGTAGGTGGCCACCGCGGCGAAGTAGCTCCAGAAGTCCTCGGGTGCAGGCACTGCTTTCCAGGTGTGTCGTGGGCCGAAATGTGCTAGTCGGGTGCGGGCCGGGTCAGCGGACTGCGTACCCTCGACGCCCGTGAGCGCGCACACGAACCCCGCCAAGATTACTGAAGCCGATTTCGCAGGCTACGACCTCGTCGTCGTCGGGTCCGGATTCTTCGGCCTGACCGTCGCCGAACGGGCCGCGGCCGAGCTGGGCAAGAAGGTCCTCATCCTCGAGCGGCGCAGCCACATCGGCGGCAACGCCTACTCCGAGGCCGAGCCCGAGACCGGCATCGAGGTGCACAAGTACGGTGCGCACCTGTTCCACACGTCGAACAAGCGCGTCTGGGAGTACGTGAACCGGTTCACCGAGTTCACGAACTACCAGCACCGCGTCTTCGCCCGGGTCAAGGACCAGGTCTACTCGTTCCCGATGAACCTGGCCCTGATCAACCAGTTCTTCGGCAAGTCGCACACGCCGGACGAGGCCCGCGAGCTGATCGCCAAGCAGTCGTCGGAGTTCGAGACCGGCGCCGCGCAGAACCTCGAGGAGAAGGCGATCTCGCTGGTCGGCCGCCCCCTCTACGAGGCGTTCATCCGCGGGTACACCGCGAAGCAGTGGGAGAACGACCCCAAGAACCTGGGCGAGAACATCATCACGCGCCTGCCGGTCCGGTACAACTTCGACAACCGGTACTTCAACGACACCTACGAGGGCCTGCCCGTCAACGGGTACACCGCGTGGCTCGAGAAGATGGCCGAGCACGAGAACATCGAGATCCGGCTGAACGTCGACTACTTCGACGTCCGCGAGCACATCCCGGCGGGCACCCCGACCGTCTACACCGGCCCGCTGGACCGCTACTTCGACTACTCGGCGGGCCGGTTCACCTGGCGCACCGTCGACTTCGAGTCCGAGGTCGCCGAAACCGGTGACTTCCAGGGCACCTCGGTCGTCAACTACAACGACCAGGAAGTCCCCTACACCCGGATCATCGAGTTCCGGCACTTCCACCCGGAGCGCGACTACCCGAAGGACAAGACGGTCATCTTCCGGGAGTACTCGCGCTTCGCGAAGGAAGAGGACGAGCCGTACTACCCGATCAACACCCCGGAGAACCGCGAGAAGCTCGAGGCCTACCGCGAGCTGGCGAAGACCGAGGCGCGGGAGCGGAACGTGCTGTTCGGCGGCCGGCTCGGCACCTACAAGTACCTCGACATGCACATGGCCATCGGCTCGGCGCTCTCGGCGTTCGACAACAAGATCGCCCCGCACCTGACCGACGGCGCGCCGCTCGACGGGTCCCTCGATGCTTGAGAAGGGCGCTCCGACGGGCGAGGTCGCTGTCCTCTCGAAGGCGCAGGGCTTTCTGAAGAGTGACGTTTCGGTGAAAGCCGCGCGCGGCATGTCGCACTTCGGCGAGCACGCCATCGGCTGGTTCAGCATCGGCTTGATCGGCGCCGCGGTCGACAAGAAGCGGCGCAAGGACTGGCTGATCGCGTCGGCGGGTGTCGTCGGCGCCCACGCCGCGTCGATCGCGGTGAAACGCGTGGTCAGGCGGCCGCGCCCGGATCACCCGAGCGTCGAGGTTCTGGTCGGCACGCCGAGCAAGCTGAGCTTCCCGTCGTCGCACGCGACGTCCACTACGGCGGCGGCGGTGCTCTACTCCGGATTGACCGGGCGTAACCTGGTGCCCGCCCTGGTACCGCCGATGCTCGCCTCGCGGCTCGTACTCGGCGTTCACTATCCGACAGACGTTCTGGCCGGTGCGGCCCTCGGGGGGCTCGTCGGTGGTCTGATACGACGGAAGCTGAAAAAGAACCCATGAGCGAGACGACCGAGCAGCGCAACAGCGACGAAGCGGCCGTGACTCCTGAGGCACCGGAGACCCCGGTGACGGCGGAGACGACCACGGCGACCGCCGAACGTGGCCCGTTCGGCCTGGTCGGCGGCGTCATCAAGACGGCGCGGCCGCGCCAGTGGGTCAAGAACGTGCTGGTCTTCGCGGCCCCGTTCTTCGCCTTCTCGAAGTCGACCGACCGCACGGGCCTGCTGCTCGACGCGATCGTCGCCTTCGTGGCCTTCTCCCTGGTGGCGAGCTCGGTCTACCTCATCAACGACGCGGTCGACGTCGAGGCCGACAGGGCGCACCCGACCAAGCGGAACCGGCCGATCGCGGCCGGGATCGTGCCGGTCCCCGTCGCGTACGGGTCGGCGGTCGTGTTCTTCCTGGCCGGCCTCGGCGTGTCGTTCGTCGCCAGCTGGCAGCTGGCGATCGTGCTGGGCGTCTACGAAGCCGTCCAGCTCGGTTACTGCTTCGGCCTGAAGCACCAGCCGGTGGTCGACCTGGCCATCGTCGGCTCGGGCTTCCTGATGCGCTCGATCGCCGGTGGTGTCGCGGGCGGCCTGGCCCTTTCCCAGTGGTTCCTGCTGGTCACGGCGTTCGGTTCGCTGTTCATGGTCGCCGGTAAGCGCTACGCGGAGATCATGCTGTTCGAGCGCACCGGGGCGAAGATCCGGTCGTCGCTGAAGAAGTACTCGGCCAGCTACCTGCGGTTCGTCTGGGCGACGTCGGCGGCGATCCTGATCATGTCCTACTGCCTGTGGGCGTTCGAGATCCGCCAGACCGAGCACAACTCGGTCTGGGCGCTGATCTCGATGGTGCCGTTCGTGGTGGCGGTGCTGCGCTACGCGGTGGACGTCGACGGCGGCATCGCGGGCGAGCCCGAGGAGATCGCGCTCAAGGACCGCGTGCTCCAGGTGCTCGGCGCGACCTGGGTGGTCACCCTGTTCCTGTCGTTCTACCTGTGAATTCTCATGGCCGATCGACAGGTTGGCTTCAGGTTCAGCACAGCTGATGGGGTCACCCTGAGGTGGTGGGGGCGGGCAGCGCGCTCGTCCCCGTGACCACAGGAGCGACCATGACCGACCAGCCGCGCGACCCGAACCAGGTCCCGCCGAACGCGGGCGCGGAGCAACCGACCGTCGAACAGCCCACGGCCCAGGCCGGAGCGGCTGAGCAACCGACCACAACCCGGCCGGCCACCGCGCAACCGTCGGCCGACCAGCCGACCGCAGCTCAGCCTGCGGCCGCATCGGCCGAGCCGGATGGCGCTTTGGCGGCCGACCAGACCACTGCGTTGCCGAGCACCGCGCAGCCCGCCGCCGGGCAACCCACGGCCGTACAGCCGTCCGCCGCGCAAGCGGCAGGCGAGCAGCCGGCCACGGCACAGCCTGCAGCCGGGCCGGGCCGGCCAGGTGCCGCCCCGGCCGGTGACCAGACCGCCGCGCACGGCCAGGCGGCCCCGCCCACGCCGCAGCTTTCCCAGCCCGGCCCCGGGCAGACCTACGGCGCTCCTGGCCCCGGCTACGGCGCCTGGGGCGCCCCCGCGGCCGCCGCCCCACGTCAGCCGGGCGGGTTCCGGCGGTTCGTCGGGCACCGCGCCACCCAGCTGGTGGCCGTCGGTGTGCTCGGCCTGCTGATCGGCGGCGGCATCGTCGGCGGGATCGCGGCGGCCACGAACCACGGCCCCCGAGATGGCCGTCCGGGCATCCACCGCCAGCACAACGGCCCCGGCCAGGGCATGGACGGTCGCGGCGGCTTCGGCAACCGCGGCGGCGGCAACTCGGGCAACACCAACCCCGACGGCACCAACGGTTCCGGCGCCGGAATTTGACCCGTTCCAGAGCCGTCACTTTCCTGGCGAAAGTGACGGCTCTGGGGTCACTTGATACCGGTCAGATCACGGAAGCGTCACAAGCAGGGTACGGTGTTTGTGATGCGAAGCGCCTCCGCAGAACTCCGTGAGGCCACCGGTGCGCTGCCGGTGGCCGAGCCCGTCGCCCGTCCGTGGGTCCTCCCGGCGGGTGCCGCGGCGGCCTCCGCCGTGGTGTTCGCCCTGGTCAGCCGCCATCTGATCGACGACACGTACATCACGCTGTCCTACGCCAAGAACCTCGCTTTCCACGCGCACTGGGGCCTGATCGAGCAGGGCACGGCGAACACCGCGACGTCCCCGCTGAACGTCCTGGTCCTCGGCGCGGTCACCTTCGTCGTCCGCGACGCCGTGCTGGCCGCCGGGATCGTGTTCGTCGCCACGCAGGTCGGGCTCGTGCTCGGCCTGCGGCGGCTGGCCGCCCGCACCGGCCTGCCGCGGTCGTTCGCGCCGCTGACGTTCGGCCTGCTGCTGGTCAACCCGCTGCTGCTGTCGTCGGTCGGCCTGGAGGTGGCGCTCGGCGCCACCGGCGTCGTCTGGGCGCTCGTCTACGCGGGGGAGCGCCTTCCCGGCCGGCTGGGGCTGGTGATCGGGCTGCTCGCGCTCGTCCGGATCGACCTGCTGCTGATCGCGGCCGTGGTGTTCCTCGCCCGCCGCGAGTTCTGGGACGGCATCTGGCGGACGGTCTTCGGCGCCCTCGCCGTGACGCTGCCGTGGTTCGGCTTCAGCTGGCTGGTGCTCGGCTCGGCGGTGCCGGACACGCTGGTCATCAAGATCACCCAGCAGTCGTGGGGCCCGTTCAGCTTCACCAACGGCCCCCTTCTGTACTGGCGCAACTTCCCGGGCGCGGCCACCCTGTCGTTCCTGCCGCTGCTGCTCGGCGCCGTGGCCGGGGTGGCCTGGCTCGTCCAGTACCGCCGTGGCTCGGAGACGGCCCGCCGCCTGACGCCGTTCGCCGTGCTCGCGATCGCGGGCGCGCTGCACTACCTCGCCTACAGCCGGCTCGGCGTTCCGCCGTACCACTGGTACTACGCGCCGAGCATCATCGGCGCGACGATCTTCCTGGCCGCCTGCGTCACGGCGGCCCCGGCGCGCGCGAAGCAGGCCGCGTGGACCGGCGCCGGCGCGGTGCTCGCGGCCAGCGTCGCGGTCTACGTGCTGCCGGGGATCCCGCGCCGGTTCGCGCCGATCACCAGCAACCACGCGTCGACGACGGAGTACCGCGAGATCGGCCAGGAACTGGCGGCGATCGCCCACGGCCGCACGGTGGAGACGGCCGGCGAGGTCGGCGCGCTCGCGTACGCGTGCGACTGCGAGCTGGTGGACGAGTTCTCCGACCGCGGCGCGGTCGACCCGGCGATCACCGAGACGAAGCGCCGCAGCGGCGAGCTCGGCCGGGCGCTGCTCGAAGCCAACTTCCACAACTTCGACCACAGCGTCGCCCCGATCAGCCCGGACCTGGTCCTGGCGACGACCCGCCACACCCCGCCCCTGACGGCGCTGGTGAGCTGGCGCATCGACTCGCCGTGGATGGGCACGCAGAACCTCTACCTGATGCCCGCGCACGCCGCGGGGAACTGACTCAGCTCCGCAGGGCCGTGACGTCCAGCGTCAGCGTGAACTCGCGCCCGCCCATTCGCTTCCCGTACGTCATCCCGAAGGCGAAGCGGTCGACGACCGTTGCCGCGCGGGCGGTGAAGCCGTCCGGCATCAGCGTGACCGCGTCGATCGCGCACTGGACGCGGCCCGCCGTCCCGCGGACCGTCACGACGCCGTCCAGCAGCCACCGCGGCCCGTCCTGACGCGGGCGGCCCTCGGTGAACGTGATCACCGGGTGCTCGCGGCCGTGCAGGAACCGGCGGGACTGCAGTTCGGTGTCGCGCAGCCGGTCGCCGGTCGAGAGGCCCGTGGCGTCGATCTCCGCCGTCACCAGCGACGCCGTCACCGGGTCGCTGACGAGCACCGTGCCGCCGCGCAGCGGGAACTCGCCGTCCACGGTCGACATGCCGAACAGGTGCGTGCCGGACACCGCGACCCGGCACCGCGTCGGGTCCAGCCGGTACTCGCCGGGCGGCGGGATCTCGATCATCGGCGCGCCCACATCCGGTTCATCGTGCCCTCCCGCGCGAGCAGCACCTGGGTGACCACCTGGAGCACCACGAAACTCGCGATGGACAGCACCGTATCGAGCCCGGGCACGCTGTCCACCGGGAGCGTGTAGGCCATCATCACGCTCAGCCCGCTGTGCAGGAGCCCGCCGACCCCCCAGACCACCGTCAGCACCCGCCAGACCCGGCGGAACGACGGCGTGTCCGCCCACCGCGCTTCCAGCGTCTCGGCGCGGTGCGGCACCAGCGCCAGCGTGGCCTGGTACGTCGTCGGACGGCGGCCCACCCACAGGCTCGCCAGCATCCAGACGCCGATCAGGATGCTGAACCAGGCGCCGCGGACCAGCTGCAGCCGCGCGTCGCCGGTCAGCAGCGACGTCACCAGCCCGATCCCGACGATGAACAGCACGAACAGGCCCATGCCGTCGACCCGGCGGTGCCGCACGGCGAGGTACAGCACGCGCAGCGCGGGTGGCAGGCCACTGAACGTCAGGGCCCAGATCGGCGCGACGTCGAAGGCCCGCAGCAGGTAGTACCCGCCGACCGGCGCGGCGATGTCGCAGAACAGCGCGACGAGCGATTTCCCCATGCCCCGAGCCTCGCGGCCGGCGCGGGTCCGGGCCATCGTCGACCTGGCTCCTACGCATCCACCGTCCGGTTGATGCCGGCGGTCAACCGCTTCCGGGTGAACTTCGCGCCGAGCAGCAGGCCGCCGACGGTCAGGGCGGTGTCGAGGAACGGCACGACGTCGACCGGCAGCGTGAACGCCATCAGCACGACGGCACAGCCGAGCAGCAGGCCGCCCACACCCCACCAGAGGGTCATCGTGCGCCACTGCTGCCGGAAGCCCTCGTCGGCGGCCCAGCCCGCCTCGAGTTCGGCGGCGCGGGCCGGCTGGAGCGTGCCGATCGCCCGGAACAGGAACGGCCGCCGGCCGACGACCAGGCTCCCCAGCATCAGCCCGCCCAGCAGCAGCCCGACCCAGGCACTGCGGACCAGCAGCAGCCGCGGGTCGCCGGAGATCAGCGCCACCGCGCCGTTGACCACGAGCATCGCCAGCACGAACGCGCTGATCGGGTCGATCCGGCGGTGCCGCACCAGGACGTAGCCGGCGCGGATCGCCGGCGGCAGCGCGCTGACCAGCAGCGCCCACAGCGCGTCGACGTCGAAGGAGCGCAGGACGTAGAACAGGGCCATCGGCAGGGCGACGTCGCGCAGGAGCATCGTCAGCCTGGCGCGGTCACTCGAGGTGTTGGTCATGACGACAGTCTGTTTCGACTGCCGTCACGACACATCGGCTCGCGGGTCGGGCCCGGATGGAAATCCGGCTCCACCCGCGGGTGGAGGCCCCCAGTAGAGATCTCAGATGGGGAGCTTGCGGAAGATCGGCCGCGGGACGTGCCGCAGCGCCGACATCACCAGCCGGAACGGCGCGGGCGCCCACACCAGGTCCTTGCCGGCGCGAGCGGCCGACACGGCGATGTCGGCGACCTGCTCGGCCGTCTGCGCCAGCGGGGCGTCCTTCATGCCCTCGGTCATCTTCGTCTTGACGTGGCCCGGGCGGACGACGGTCACCTTCACGCCGTGCGGCGCGAGGGCCTCGCCGAGGCCCAGGTAGAAGCCGTCGAAACCGGCCTTGGTCGAGCCGTAGACGAAGTTGGAGCGCCGGACGCGCTCGCCGGCCACCGACGACAGCGCGATCACCGTGCCGTGGCCCTGGGCCTTGAGCTTCTCCGACAGCGCGACGCCGACCGACACCGCGGCCGAGTAGTTCACGGTCGCCAGTTCGACGGCCTTCGCGTGGTCCTGCCACAGCTCCTCGGCGTCGCCGAGCAGGCCGAACGCCACGACCGCGACGTCGATGTCGCCGCCCTCGAACGCCTTGTCCAGCACGCCGGGGTGCGACGCCAGGTCCTTCGCGTCGAAGTCGACGGTCACGACCTCGGCGCCCTTGTCCTTCAGGCGCTGCGCGGCGGCGTCGAGCCGCGGCGACGGGCGCGCCGCGAGCACGACCCGCAGCGGCTTCTCGGCCAGGTACTTCTCGGCGATCGCGAGCGCGATGTCGGACGTGCCGCCGAGCAGCAGCAGGGACTGGGGGTTGCCAACGGCGTCGATCACAGTGCGAGCCTCCGGCTCATGTCAGAGGCGAAAACGCCTTCGGGGTCAACGGCGGCGCGCACCTTGCGCCACTCTTCGAGCCGCGGGTACATCTTCGCGAACGTCTCGGGCGAGGTGCGCGAGTCCTTCGCGGTGTACAGCCGGCCGCCCGCGGCCAGGACGTCTTCGTCGAGCTCCTGGCAGAACCGGCTCAGGCCGTCCTTGATCGGGAAGTCCACGCTGAGCATCCAGCCCGGGGACGGCCACGACATCGGCGCCGGGTTCGCGTCGCCCATCCGCTTGAGCACGTTCAGGAACGAGTAGTTGCCCGACGTCGCGATCTTGCGGCAGATGGCCTTGAGCTGGTCTTCCGCGCCGAACGGCACGGAGAACTGGTACTGCAGGAAGCCCTTCGAGCCGTAGGCCCGGTTCCACTCGCTGATCATGTCGAGCGGGTGGTAGAACTGCGTGAGGTTCTGGATCTTGCCGCGCGCGCCCTTCTTGGGCACCGTCTTCTGCCACAGCTCGTTGATCAGCCCGAAGGTGAGCTTGTTGCCGAGGCCGTTCGGGAAGACGTCCGGCAGCGTCAGCAGCTGCGGCGCGTCGAACTTCAGCGGTTCGGCACGCAGCTTCGGCGGCAGCTGGTCCACCGTCGCCAGCGAGCCGCGCGAGAACGTGGCCCGGCCGAGGCGGCCGTCGGAGGAGATCAGGTCCGGCACCGACATCGAGTAGTCGTAACCGAGGTCCGAGCCGTCGGTGAACAGCCCGAGCGTCTCGTCGAGGTTCGCCGTCCGGTCGGCGTCGACGTAGAAGTACGCGGTCTCGGTCTTCTTCATCCGGATCGTGGCCCGGGTGATGATGCCGGTCAGGCCGATGCCCGCCACGGTCGCCCAGAACAGCTCGGCGTCCGGGCCCTCCGGCGTCAGCGTGCGGACCTTGCCGTCCGCGGTGACGAGGTCCATCGACACGACGTGGTTGCCGAAGCTGCCCGCGCTGTGGTGGTTCTTGCCGTGGATGTCGTTGGCGATCGCGCCGCCGATCGTCACCTGGCGTGTGCCCGGCAGCACCGGGACCCACAGGCCGTACGGCAGCGCCTCGCGCATCAGCTGGTCGAGGCTCACCCCCGCGTCGAGGTCGACGAGCGCCGAGTCCGGGTCGATCGAGTGGATCCGGTTCAGGGCCGTCATGTCGATGACGAGGCCGCCCGCGTTCTGCGCGGGGTCGCCGTAGGACCGGCCGAGGCCACGCGCGATGACACCGCGCTCGCCGGCCTGGGTCACGGCACGGGCGATGACCTCGACGTCTTCGGTGCGCAGCACGTCGGCGGTGGTCGGCGCCGTCCGCGCCCAGCCCGTGAGCGTGCGACGCTGTGTCTCGGGTGGAGGGGTCACCCGACCAGGGTAGCCACGCCGAACGACGCCCGGAACGTGACCCTGAAGTGCTCGCTTCTACACTTTGCGCATCAAGGCACAAGCGCCCGCGCGGGTGACCATGACTCAGGCAACGAGGTAAAGCAGTGGTGGCGACCGATCCGCAAGCTGAGATACAGGCTGCGCAGCCGTCCTCGATCGGACTGCTCGGGCAGCTCATTCGCTTCGCCCTGATCGGTGGCTTCTGCGCCCTGGTCGACCTGGGCACGTACACCCTCCTGACCCAGGTGGCCGGCATGGCCGCTTCACCGTGGGTCGACGTCGCGCGCGCTATCAGTTTCATCGTGGGCACGACCACGGCGTTCTTCCTGAACCGCAAGTTCACCTTCTCCGGCGGACGGCGTGACGGCAAGGCGCAGGTCGGCTCGTTCGTCCTGCTCTACACCGTGACGTTCTTCGTCGCGGTGGGGGTGAACCAGCTCATGCTGCAGGTGCTGCCGGAGTCCGCGTGGCAGCACACCCTGTGCTGGGCCGTGTCGCAGGCGACTGCCACGGTGATCAATTTCGTGATGCTCAAGTGGGTCGTCTTCCGCGAGCCGTCGACTGAGGAGAACTGAGGAACCTGATGCCCGGTAAAACAGCCACCCCGGCGCCGACCACCAAAGCCGGCGCGGCCGCCGAGACGCGGTTCACCGAGCACGCTCCGCAGGGCCGCTTGACGGCGCAGCGAGGCCTGTACGCCGGCCCCGCGCCGATCGTGAGCAAGGACCTCTACGCGGAGCTCGAGTGGGGCTCGGCCGTGCGCGAGCGTGCGGCGATCAGCCTCGAGCCTGCCTCGAAGGTGTCCGGTAACACGTACTTCGGGCGGTTCCCGGCGTCGTACTGGCAGCGCTGGACCACCGTGACCGAGGTGTCGGTCGAAGCCGTCGTCACCGGCACCGGGCTGCTGTCCATGGGCGCCTCCGACGTCGAAGGGGAACCGCGGGTCATCGAGGCCGAGCAGGTCACCGACGTCAAACAACACAAAGTGACGCTGACCGGGAAGCTGGACAAGTTCTACGACGGCGGCGCCCTCTGGCTCGACCTGGAAACCGAAGGCGGGCAGACGCTGCGGGTCGAGCAGGTCCGCTGGACCGTCGAAGCCCCCGAGACGATCCGGCCGACCGCGGTCACCATCTGCACGATGAACCGCGCCGACGACTG
>NZ_JBICSQ010000033.1:0-88880 GCF_043197175.1 Amycolatopsis sp. NPDC049252 | reverse complement strand
CGCCGCCCGTCGCGCTCGGCGTGGGCCGCGGCGTTCACGAGGACCTGCAGGCCGGCCGCGGCGAGGAACGTCACGCCACTGAGGTCCAGGACCGTGTGCCGGGGCAGATCCTCGGCCAGGGCGCGTTCGAGCACCTGGGCACCGACGAGGTCCAATTCCCCTTCGGCGGTGATGACGAGCAGGCCGGCGCCACCGTGATGGCGGCGGACCCGCAGGGGTTCGCCGAGCGGGGACCAGGCCGGGGTCTCGGTGGGTGGGACCGGTGACAACTCGGACATCGCGAAACCTCCGAGGGAAGCGGAGGACACCGAAAGATGAGCGTGCCTGCGCGGCCAAGCCCACGATCGTGTCATTCCGGATCGGGTGGGTTACGCAGAGCTGGCGTTTCAACCTCACGCGAGTGTCATGGTACCGAACCAGGGTGACCCGGTGGTACTGCCGGTGACGGGCTTGCCCCATGTGCTGCCGTCAGCGCGCCGGTGACGTCTTCCGGCGAGCGGACCGAAGCCGCGTGCCGGGGCACCCGCACCGGCCGGCCGGCCCGGTGGTCCCGTTCGCTCTCGACCCGGTTCTTCCACCGGCCGTCGGACTGCCTGAAACGGCGAGCCGACGCTGCCGAAGCGGGCCGCGTTCTTCCGCCCCATCGTGATCGCCAATCGTGCTCGGCCACCCCGCCCGGCGTCCGATACACGTCCCACCTCGCGGCGATTTCGCGGGTTCTCGACACCGGAGGGCTCCGCCTCTACAGCACGTTGTCGTCTCCCGGCGTCCAGCGGGCCAGCAGCACGCCCACGTCCTGGTGGAACACGTCGCTCGCGTGGCCGGAGACGGCCTTGACGAGCAGGCGCGCGGCTTCCGGTGGCAGCAGGGTGGCCGCGTCCCGCGCCAGGAAACCGATCAGGTTTTCGCGTCCGAACGGCTCGCCGGAGCTGTTCGGGGCTTCGGTGACACCCCGGCACACCAGGGCCACCAGCTCCTCCGGGGCCAGGTGGTGCGTCGAGATCGGTGGCAGCGCGGAACCGGTCCCGAACGCCGGGCCCGTTCGCCCGGAGGCCGCCGTCGCGTGGCCGTCGCCGACCAGCAAGGGGGCCGGGTGCCCGGCCGAGAGCCAGGACAGCCGGCCGGTGCGGAGGTCCAGCTCGGCGAGCACGCCCGTGAGACAGCCCCCTCCGGGCGCGACCGCGGCGACGGCCCGGTGCTGCTCGGCCAGCCCGGCTCCGTCGTGCCGCGCCGCGCGGTAGGCCGACAGCGCCTCCACCACGCTCAAGCTGGCTTCGGCCCGGTGCGCTCCCGCGTCGAACAGGGCCAGCTGGGCGGTGTTCTCGGACAGGGCGTAGTCGAACCCCACGCCTCGGAGGTCGTAGGCGGGCGCCACGCTCGCGCCGACGATCACGGTGTCGGTCGCGCCGGTCAGCGGCGGCAGGCTGTGCCACAGCATCTCGGCGGGGAACTCGCGGTTCCGGCGCCGCCGCCGGGCGTCCAGCCCGTCGCCGTACTGGGTCGTGATCGTCACGAGGTGCCCGAGCAGCCCGGCCAGCCACCGGCACTGCTCGCGCAGCAGCGGGTCTTCCGGGTCGCTGTCGTCGGTCGGGACGACTTCCAGCACCCCCAGCCGCTCGACGCCGTCGAGCACGACCGTCCACAGCGTCGGACGTTCGCCGTTCCGGGTGACGACACTGTTCGCGCGGCGGAAAGCGGAACCGGCGGCCGTGGTCTCGATGTCGAGGGCCGCCTGCTGCGCCGCGGCGTGGTCACCGGACAGCGGCACGAGCAGGCGCTGGCCGTAGTCGGCGAGGTAGACGACGATCTCGACGTCGAGCGCGCGACCGGCTTCGGCGACCAGGGCGGGGAGCCGCTCCGGGGGAGCGCGATGGGCTCCGTCGAGCAGGCCGACCAGGGCCGACAGCGGGCCGTGCCGTGGTTTCGCCCAGCGTTCGAGGCGGCTGTAGGGCGCCCGGGGCGGGCCGGTCAGCTCGTCGAGGCGTTCGTTCACGGCGTGCGCGACCATGTCGCGCTGGGCCGGCGCCAGCTGAGCCAGGCCGTTCACGTAGGCGTCCAGGTCGAGCAGGCTGTCGGCGCCGCCCAAGGCGAAGTAGCGCAGCCACAGCTGTTCGAGGGTCAAGCCGGACCGCTCGAAACACGCCGCCGCGAGCCGCCGCTGCTCGTGGTCGGAGACGAACTTCATCCGGCCATCCCTTTCCTCCGGGGCGTCGCGACCAGGTCCGCGGCAGCCTCGGCCGGGCTGCACCCGTCGGCCCGGGCCGACGCCAGCAGAACGGCGAACGCGGTCCCTTCGTCGACGCCGTCTCGTTGCATCAGCAGCCCTTTGGCCAGGTTGATCAGGTCGCGCTCCCGCAGGGTGGCGCGGAACCGCTCGCTGAACCGGTCCGCGCGTTCGTGCGCCCGGGCGTTCGCGACGAGCGTCGCGACCTGCCCGGCGAACCGGGAGAGCACGTCCTCCTCCGCGTCGCCGAAGGCACCCGGCTCACGCGCGTAGGTCTTGATCGCCCCGTGACAGCCGTCGCCGGTGACCAGCGGCGCGGACAACACGGACCGGAAGCCGAACGGCACGGCTTCGGCGCGCCAGCGCGGCCACCGGCGCTCACGCTCGACGTCGGTCACCCGGACCGTGACGCCCTCGGTCAGCGCGGTCAGGCACGGGCCTTCACCCAGCCGGTACTGCAAAGCGTCCGCCGCTCGCGTCGCTTCGTCGGAGGCGGCGGTGGTGGTGAACTCGCCGCTCTCGTCCGCGAGGGTGACCCCGGCCCCGGCGACCGCGCCCATCGCCGGGACGGCGAAGGTCACGACCAGCTCCAGCACGGAATCCACGCTTTCGCGCGGTAGCAGCAACCCCGACATCCGCGCGGCCACGGCGGCGAGCTCACCGTCCAGCGGCAGGGCGGCCGGCTCCTTCTGCGACGACATGCGACGTGATTACCATCCGGCCGGAGCGGGCAAACCTGGGCGCTGCCCGCGATCGGGTACAGCGTCCTCAGCCCGCGAGGCAGCTCAGCCGGGGCAAGGTGGTGCCGGGGGCGTCGTCCAGCTCCGCGAGCCACACCAGGCACTGCACCAGGACCAGCCGGACGTCTTCCGGGTCGCCCCGGGTGGCCAGGCCGGCTTGGACGTCCTGGCTGCGGCGGTCGTCGTTGAGGGCCGCGAGCAGGGCTCGCAACACGGCGCGAAGGCCCGGCGGCAGCGCGTCGACCTCGACGGGAACCGCCCGGTCGTTCTCGACCAGGACCCCGTAGGCCGCCTCCGGGCCCTCGGGCGGACAGCGTCCCGCCACCGCGCCCGCGCACAGGGCCGCCAGCTCGCTCACCACGGCGGCCGAGACCGCCCGGGCTTCCGGCCGGGACAGCATCGCCACGACGTCCGCCACCCGTTCGTGGTCATCGCTCTTCGCCGCTTCGGCCAAGTCGGCCGCGAGCCGACGGCACGACATCTCGTCCATCCCAGGCTGGTACCCGCGACCCGGCACGGTAATCGCGTCGTGGGTTGGCCGGCCCGCGGCGAGGGTATGCCGTCCGGAGCGAACCGCACGCCCCCGCGGAGCACCGTGGGGGCACCGGAAGAAGGAAGGGCGAGGTGGCCGGGATGCACCACGCAGGTGGCGCCCGAGAACACGACTGGGCGGCGGACCGCGCCGCGTTCGCCGAGGGTGACGGCCGCGTCGAACCGGGACCGCTGGCCGGGCAGTTCGCGGCCTTGACCGCCCGGCTGCTCGACGCCGTCACCGTCGGCGAGGTCCTCGAACAGGTCGTGGCGGCCGCCCGTGAGGTGATCCCCGGAGCCGACCTGGTGTCGGTGACCCTGCGCTCCCCGGACGGGACGTTCTTCACGCCGGTGGAAACCGATCCGGTGGCGACGCAGCTGGACCAGGTGCAGTACGAGACCGGGGAAGGGCCCTGCCTGGAAGCATCACGCGAGGACGGCCCGGGGCACATCCGCAGCAAGGACATCGCGTCCGAGCCGGCGTGGCCCCGCTTCGGTCCCCGGGCCGCGGAACACGGCTACACCGCGGTCTTGTCGACCGCGCTGCAGCCGTTCGACGTGCCACCGCGGCAAGGCGGCGCGCTGAACGTGTACGCCCGCCGCGGCGAGGCCTTCGACGAGCGGGCGCGGGACGCGGCGCTGCTGCTGGCCACCCACGCTTCCCTGGCCCTGGCCGGGGTGACGGCCAGAACGCGTGCCGGGCTGCAGGCGGAGAACCTGCGCCGGGCGGTCGACAGCCGTGACGTGATCGGCCAGGCGAAGGGCATCCTGATGCAGCGGCGGGGCATCGACGCGGACGAAGCGTTCGACCTGCTGCGCCGGACGTCGCAGGAGCTCAACGTGAAGCTCGCCGAGCTCGCCGGCACACTGGCCGCGCGGCACCGGGAGATCGACCTGCCGCGCGGAGGGTGACCGGGCCCCGGGGGCCGGCTGAGCGGCCCGGTGGTGACGGCGGTGAAGAGCCGCTCGGATCACGGCCACGCCGTGGCGTCAGTCGGCGACGATGTGGTTGCGGAGGCGTTCGAGGGCCTTGCCCAGCAGCCGGGAGACCTGCATCTGCGAGACGCCGATCTTCTCGCCGATCTGGCTCTGGGTGAGTTCGTCGACGAAGCGCATCTTGACGATCTCGCGCTCGCGGGGCGGCAGGGTGGCGAGTGCGCCGTTCAGCACGAGGCGGTCGTCGGTCTTCGTGAACTCGGAACCGTCGTCCGCGATCCGGTCGGCGATCGTGCGGGCGTCGCCGTCGCCGTGCGCGGGCGTGTCGAGGGAGGTCGTGCGGTAGGCCTCGGCGGCGAGGAGGCCGTCGCGGACCGTGTCGACGTCCAGGTCGAGGTGGATGGCCAGTTCGCCGGCGGTGGGGGACCGGCCCAGGTCGTGGGCCAGGGTGTTGCGCGCCTCGGCGAGCTTTTGCTGCAGGTCCTTCAAGCCTCGGGGAACGCGCATGGACCACGCGGTGTCCCGGAAGTGGCGGCGGACCTCGCCCATGATGGTGGGGACGGCGAAGGACAGGAAGTCGCTGCCCTTGCCGGGGTCGAAGCGGTCGACGGCGCGGATGAGCCCGGTCCGGGCCACCTGCAGCAGGTCCTCGAAGGGCTCACCGCGGCCGCTGAAGCGCTGGGCGATGTGCTCGGCCAGGGACAGGTGCTCGGTGATCAGCCGGTCGCGCAGCGCGCTGGTGCGGAAGTCCTCGAGGCCGAGCTTGGTTCGTTCCTCGAACAAGGGGGCGCAGTGGGTGTAGTCGCCGGGCCGCCGTGGTGCGGGCACGGCGGTTCCCGCGGTGGGGGGGAACTCGGTCGGGCGCTCGGACAGCCATGGTGGCCTGATACCCACGATCGGGGAAAGCCACACGACAGTCGTGCTGCCGGCCCTCGCGTCCTCAGTCCGCGACGCCCTCGTTCCGGTCGACGAAGGTCTGCCGCCGCGGGGTGACCCGCAGGATCACGCGTTCGGACTTGATCGCGTCCGGCGGGTAGTCCTCGCCGGTGTACTTCCGGGCGAGTTCGTCGACCTGCCGCCGGGCCCGCTCGCCGGTTTCGACACCGGTCACCCGGCCGCGGACTTCGGCGGTTCGAGGGGGTTCGCCGTCGTCGCCTGCCTCCTCGCTTCCGGCTACCCGGGCGATCGACCCGATCGAACCGGATCACCGGTGTGGGGGAAAGCCGGTGTGCGGGGCGGCCCGCCGGGGTAGCCGAGGGCCATGACCTCGATCGGATACTTTCTTTCGTGCGAGCAGTACGGTCCCCACGAGCTCGTCGCCCAGGCCCGCGCCGCCGAACGGGCGGGGTTCCAGCGCTTGTGGATCTCGGACCACTTCCACCCCTGGAACGACGCGCAGGGCCAGAGCCCGTTCGTCTGGTCGGTGATCGGCGCACTGTCGGAGGCGGTTTCGCTGCCGATCACGACGGCGGTGACGTGCCCGACCGTCCGGATCCACCCGGCCGTGCTCGCGCAGGCCGCGGCCACCGCGGCGGTTCAGCTGGACGGCCGGTTCGTGCTGGGCGTGGGCTCGGGGGAGGCCTTGAACGAGCACATCCTCGGTGACGTGTGGCCCTCGGCGGGGCAGCGGCTGGAGATGCTGGAGGAGGCCGTCGACGTCATCCGCAAGCTGCACGCGGCGGGCGCGCGCGGTGAAGCGATCAGCCACCACGGAACGCACTACGAGGTGCAGGACGCGCGGATCTACACGGTGCCGGCCGAGCCCGTGCCGATCTACGTCTCCGGGTTCGGGCCGCAGGCGACCGAGCTGGCCGGGCGGATCGGCGACGGCTACTGCACGGTCGCGCCGGACGCCGACCTCGTGCGCGCCTTCCGCCACTCCGGGGGCGGTGACAAGCCGGTGCAAGCCGGGATGAAGGTCTGCTGGGACGCCGACGCCGAGGCGGCGCTCGACCGGGCGCACCGGCTGTGGCCCAACGACGTGCTGCCCGGGCAGCTGGCCCAGATCCTGCCCCGGCCGGCGGACTTCGAGGCCGCGACGACGTTCGTGCCGCGCGAGGAGGTCGGGGAGGCGATCGTGTGCGGCGACGACCCGAAGGCGCACGCGGAGCGGGTGCGCCAGTACGTCGACGCCGGGGTGGACGAGATCTACGTGCAGCAGGTGGGCGCGGACCACGAGGGGTTCTTCCGCGGCTGGCAGGAGCACGTCCTGCCCGAGTTCCACTGAGCCGGTACCCCGGTCACGGTGTGCGCGGGACTGCGCCGATCGCCTGGGCGATGGCCGCGGCGACCAGGCCCGGCTCGGCCACGGTCGCGGTCAGCGACGGGTGGCGCAGTACCCCGGCGGGCTCGATGCCGGGGACGGGTTCACGGAACCGGATGCAGACTCCGCGGGCCGAGGTGGTACCGAACGTCAGGCCGCGATCGGCCAGCGACAGCCGGACGCCGAGCGCGCGCAGCGGGTGGAAGGGGCCGCTGACCTCGACACCGGCGAGGTTGGCCAGCGGCGTCGAGACGAGCCACGGACCGAGGCGCACGCGCAGCCCGGCCGCGTCGGGGTCGAGCGCTGTGGCGGTCCAGCCACGGCTGCAGCCACCACGGCCCGGCGAAGGCGGCGTGCAGGTGGTGCCGGACGGCGGTGACCCGGCGCGATTCAGCCGACAGCTCCGTCACAGCGCGTTGTGTGCGCGCACTTCACTCAGCGTCCGGTCGGTGGCCGCCTGGGACGACGCCGGGTTCTGGCCGGTGAGCAGGGTGGCGTCCACCACGACGTGCGGCTCCCAGGGCGGGCCCGTCTCCCGTGTCGAAGCACCGGACGAGGAGCTCGCCGAGCGGCGGGAAGCCGGCCAGATCCTCCATCGGCCCGTGCCCGCCGGGGAGGTAGATGGCGTCGTAGCCGGCGACGTGCCCCACCGCGTGCTGCAGCACCGTCGGCCGGGCCAGGTCGGTGGCGATCGCGTCGAGGTAGTCGCGGAACGCGGTGGCCCTCCTCGCGCCGCCCGCCATCTCCGGGTCCAGGCTCCTCTGGTCCACCGTCGGCGCCACCGCGCCCGGAGTGGCGACGACCGCCTCGACACCCTGGGTGCGGAACCCGTTGTGCGGCACGACGAACTCCTCGGCCCAGTAACCGGTCGGGTGCCGGGTACCGTCCTCGAGCGTCCAGTGGTCGCTGCCGGAGAGCACCATCAGGATCCGGGTCGTCGGTCAACCACCGGTGATCTTGATCTTGTTGGGCTTGGCGGCGTCCACCTTGGGGACGCGGACGGTGAGCAGGCCGCTGTCGAGCGATGCCTCGATGCCGTCGGCGCGGATGTCGCCGGGCAGCGTCACGCGGTACTCGAACTCGCCGACCCGGCGGGTGCGGCGGCGGAGCAATCCCTTGCGCTCCCGCTCTTTCAGCTCACCGGTGATGACCAGCTCGTTGCCGTACAGCTCGATCTCGACCAGGTAGGCGTCGTCGGTCTCCGGCCGGCAGCCACGGCCCGCCGTCCCGTACGGTGCCCAGCGCCGACCGCGCGAGCCGGTCCACCTGTTGGTAAAGATCTTCGAATTCGCGTAAGGGGTTCCCTCGTTCCGCCTGGCCGGCAGAACGCCTGACGGGCAGCGTCATGGCAGGTCTCCTTCGGTGGCTCGAACGTTTCAGAGACGAGGGCCGTCGGCCACTTCCCTGAACTCCAGCGGCAATTGGCTCATCATGCGGCGGACGTCGTCACCGCTGATCGTGTCGCGCAGCGTGGCGAAGACCGCTGCCGTGGTAATCCATGGGCCGGGCCGGGCCGGTTCGCCCTGCCAGGCCGACCGGTGCGCCGCGATCGGTGAGTGGCGGTCGTTCACCGTGACATGACGGAACGCAAGGCTGGTTTGGCCTCGGGAGGTCGAAGCGGGCTGGTTCGTGGCGGTGGACGCTCCACAACGGACGCCGTCCCCGAACCTGGGAGACCCATGACCGACCACGAGCAGCTGCCGAAACCGGGTTTCGCTCTGGACACGAAGCTGGTCAAGCGGTTCGTCGCCGACGAGCTGGACGAGGCCGGCCAGGCTGAGCTGGCCGGCCAGGTGGCCGTCATCGCCGTGTTCCACGCGGAGCTGCCCAACGCGCTCGCCGCGCAGATGACCCGGATCGTGCAGCACCTTGGTGGCGACGCCGAGCTGGTGCGGTGGCTGGACCGCTTCCCCGGCCGGCCGAGGATCGTGGCCAGGCTGTTCGCGCTGATCGACCTGCTGGACACGCTCAGCGCCGAGCCCTCGGTGGTGACCGCGCTGGCCGAACTGCGCGCCGGCACCCCGTACCCGCCGGGACTGGCCGGCTACCTGTCCCCGGACACCGACGACGAGACCCTCGGCGGGCTGGCCTGGCACATCGAACGGCTGGCCGCGGACGACCGGCCGGCCGACGCGGTGCGGCTGGCCCGGAACTCGGTGGCGCTGGTGGAGCGGCTCGCCGCCAGGGCCAGGGAGCTGAACCCGGACCTGCCCGACCTGGCCGGCCTGGCCGCCGAAGCGGGCAAGGCGGTCGACGACGCTGCCCGTGAGGCGGCGGGCCTGGCAGAGTGAGGGCTCGACAGGGCTGATCAGGTGCGGTCCGGCAGCGCCCGCCAGTCATCGAGGACGGGGTGAGCGACGATGCGCAGAGGCCACCCGGCCGGCCCCACGGGCTCGGTCGTCGGACGCGCCTTCCGGGTGCTGGACGCTTTCAGCGCGCAACGCCGGGCGCTCACGCTGAGTGAGATCGCCCGCCGGGCCGGTGTGCCGGTTTCGACGGCGCACCGCCTGCTGCAGGAGCTGTGTGCCTGGGGTGCCGTCGAGCGCGGTGACGACGGGCAGTACCGGATCGGCCTGCGCCTCTGGGAGCTCGGCGCGCTCGCACCGCGCGGGCAAGGGCTGCGCGAACGGGCCCTGCCCTTCCTGGAAGACCTCTCCCAGATCACGAAGGAGAACGTCCAGCTCGCCGTCCGGGAGGGGACCGACGTCGTCTTCATCGAGCGGATCGCCGGCTCCGGCGCGGTCCCGGTCCTGACCCGGGTGGGCGGCAGGTTCGCCTTGACGGCGACCGGGGTCGGGCTGGTTCTCCTCGCGCACGCCCCGGCCGAGCTGCAGGACGAGGTTCTCGACCGGCCCATCAAGCGGCTCACGGACCACACGGTCCTCGACCCGGCGCAGCTGCGCCGGATGCTCGCCGACGTGCGTTCGGAGGGTTTCGCGGTCAGTGACCGGCAGGTCACCGCCGACGCGCTCTCGGTGGCGGCGCCCGTGCAGGACGATCAGGGACGGGTGGTCGCCGCGGTCTCGCTGGTCGTGCACCACGGCACGGTCTCGCCACGTTCGCTGACGCCGCTCGTGCGGACCAGCGCCCGGGCGATCTCCCGCGCCCTCGGTACCGCGGGTTAGGCCGGGTTCCCGCTCGGGTCACCGGGAAAAGTCTTCCATTTTCCGGAAACGCTGTTCGGCGTCGACGGGCTCGCGGGTCACGCTGAGCAGCACACGGCCGACAACCTGCAGCCGACGACGAAGTCCGCGTGCCGAGCATTTCTCGTGGTCGTTTCGTTGTCCGCGCACCCGGCGCCGGCCGCGCCGACGCCGTCACGAGGAGACAACGACCATGACCAGCATCCCCCGCGACCAGTGGTACGTCGCCGCGTACAGCTCGGAAATCCGGGACGAGCTGTTCTCCCGCACGGTCTGCAACGAGCCGATCCTGTTCTGGCGCAGCCGAAGCGGACAGGTGATCGCCGTGCCGGACCGGTGTGTGCACCGCCGGTTTCCGCTGTCGCAGGCGCCGTCGCGGCTCGTGGACGACACGGTCGTCTGCGGCTACCACGGCTTCACCTACGGCACCGACGGCAAGTGCGTCTCCGTGCCCGGCCAGGACCGGATTCCGCGTACCGCCCGGCTGCGGCCGTACCCGCTGGTGGAACAGGATCACTTCGTGTGGGTGTTCATCGGCGACGCGGCGAAGGCCGACGCCTCGAGCATCCCCCGGGCGCCGTATCTCGACTCGCCGGATTACACCACCGTGCGCGGCATGGAGCCGCTCAAGGCGCGGTACTCGCTGCTCGTCGACAACCTGCTCGACCTCTCGCACGAGACCTATCTCCACGGCGGGTACATCGGCACCCCGGAGGTCGCGGCCACGCCGATCACTACCGAGGTCGACGAAGACGCCGGCGTCATCTACGTCTCGCGACACATGGACGACGCCGAATGCCCGCCGTTCTACGCCAAGTCCACCGGGCTGCAGGGCCGGATCGCTCGCTGGCAGGACATCGAGTACACCCCGCCGTGCCTGTACAAGCTCCACAGCCGGATCGCGCCCGTGGGATCGGCTCCCCGCGCCGACGGGACCGACCCGGACGCGTTCCACGTCGAGGTCGTGTACGCGATCACCCCGGAGACGGAGAACTCCACCCACGACTTCTGGTCGGTGGCACGGGATTTCGCGATCGGTGACGAGGCGGTCTCGGCGTTCCTCGCCGAGAACAACCGCACGGTCGTGCTGCAGGACGTCGTCGCCCTGGACGTGCTGGAGCAGGTCGTCGCGGCCGAACCCGAGGGATACCAGGAGCTCTCGGTCAACATCGACACCGGCGGTCTCGCCGCCCGGCGGATGCTCCAGCGCCTGGTGGCGGCGAACCAGGCCCCGGTGACAGCGTCATGACCGGCATCCCGGCCAACCGGGCGATGCTGCCGGGGGACCGCGTTCACCGCATCCACTGGGTACTGGGCACCGATCGCCTGCGCGCGGTGTGCCACTGCGCCGCCGAGCGCGAGTTCGAGGATCCGGTGGAGTTGTGGGACTGGCTGCTCGCCCACCCCGTCGGACACGACACGATCCACGCCGGACCCGGCCCGGCGACGGCTCGCACACCGGTCTCGGCGGCACGGTGAGATCAGGAAGAGACTGCGCATGCACCCCGAACCCGAGTTCGATCTCGTGCTCGAACGCAAGGAAACGATCGCGGACGGCGTCGTCCGCCTGACCCTGCGCCACCCCGGCGGCCGGCTGCTGCCCGCGTGGGAGCCCGGCGCGCACGTCGACCTCGTCCTGACCGCGGAGCTGACCCGGCAGTACTCCCTGTGCGGGGACCCGAAGGACCGATCCGTCCTGCAGGTCGCGGTACTCCGTGAGGCAGCCGGCCGCGGCGGCTCCGAGTACGTCCACGACGTCCTCGCCGAAGGGCAGCGCCTGCGGGTGCGCGGGCCGCGCAACCACTTCGCCCTCACCGAAGCCAAGCGGTACCTGTTCATCGCCGGGGGGATCGGCATCACGCCGATCCTGCCCATGCTCAGCCGGGTCGCGGAGCTCGGGCGGGACTGGACGCTCGTCTACGGCGGCCGGACCCGTTCGTCGATGGCGTTCCGGACGGAACTCGAGACCGGATACCCCGGGCATGTCGAGATCCACCCCCAGGACGAGCGGGGGCTGCTCGACCTGCCCGTGCTGCTCGCGGAGCCGGGCGAGGACGCCGATGGCACCGTGGTCTACTGCTGCGGCCCGGAAGCGCTGCTCGCGGCGGTCGAGCTGCAGTGCACCGACTGGCCGTCCGAGGTTCTGCACGTGGAACGGTTCGCACCGAAGGCCGGCGCCGGCGACGGCCCCCGAGCGGCGTTCGAGGTGGAGCTCGAGCAGACCGGCACCGTGCTGGCGGTTCCGCCCGGCCGCTCGATCCTCGACGTGGTCAGGGAGTCCGGCGTCGACGTGCTCTCCTCGTGCGAGGAAGGCACCTGTGGCACGTGTGAGACCGGGGTGCTGGCCGGGGTGCCCGACCACCGCGACTCCGTGCTCACCGCCGAGGAGCAAGCCGTCGGTGACGCGATGATGATCTGCGTGTCCCGGTCGTGTTCTCCGCGGCTGGTGCTCGACCTCTGAAAGCGACCCGGTCAGGTCGAGCGGCCCTGGACGTGCGCGTGTTACGTACGTAACATGGCGCTGTGACGAGCGAACCAGAGCGGAGCTGGTTGCTGATCAGCGTCTCCACGGCCGGGGCGGCGGACACCCTGCGGGTGCAGGTGTGGCGCAAGCTCCGCGCTCTCGGCGCGCTGTACCTGCAGCAGTCGGTCTGCCTGCTCCCGGCCCGCGCCGAGGTGCTGCGGGAGCTCCGCCGGCTGGCCGACCGGATCCGCCACCAGGGCGGCACCGCGCGGATCCTGACGATGGCCTTCACCGACCCGGCCGAGGAACAGGCGGTGATCGCGGAACTCAACGCCGCCCGCGACGCCGAATACGCCGAAGTCCTCGACCGGCTGCCCGAACTACGACGGGAACTGGCCGACGAACAGGCCCGCGGGAACGCCACCTACGCCGAGGTCGAGGAATCCGAGGCCGATCTGCAGCGCTTCCGGACCTGGCTGGGCAAGATCGCCACCCGGGACTACTTCGCCGCGCCCGGGGGCCAGACCGCCCGCGACGCCGTCGAGCAGGCCGCCGCGGAGCTGGCAGCGTTCGAGGAAGCCGCCTTGCGCGCGGAGGCGCCGGTGGCCGGCGACGGGCCGCGGCCGCTGGACCGGCCGTGACCGGGTCGTTCTGGGGGGACCTGCTGATCGGTGTCGCCTCGGCGTTGCTGCTGGCCTGGCTCGCCCTGGTCGTGGTGCTGATCGTGGTGCGGCCGCGAGGCGGCCTGCTGCGCGAGGCGCTGCGGCTGCTGCCCGACGTGCTGCGCCTGATCCGCCGCCTGGCCGCCGACCCCACCCTGCCCCGCGGGATCCGCATCCGCCTGGGCCTGCTGCTGGCCTACCTCGCGTTCCCGATCGACCTGATCCCCGACGTCATCCCGGTCCTCGGCTACGCCGACGACGCGATCATCGTCACCGCCGTACTCCGCAGCGTCGTCCGCCGCGCCGGACTGGACGCCCTCCGAGCGCACTGGCCCGGCACCGACGACGGCTTCGCCGCCCTCACCCGCCTCACCGGCCTCACCCGGTGACCAGCCTGGTCGTCACCGCGCCGGCGCTGCTCTCGGCCGTGGCGGGGTTCGGTGGCGGTGTCCTGGTGCTGGCGGTCTTCACCGTCCTCTTCGGACTCCGGGTCGCCATGACGATGCTCACCCTGACCCGGCTGTGGTGGCCGTTCCTTGCGGTCTTCCTCGCACCCGGGCTGCCCCCGGTCGGTCAGGCGGTGACGAACGCGGTCCCGGTGAGCTGCTCGGAGGTCTGCCAGACGCGCCGGGCTTCTTCCTCGCTGCGCAACGGCGGGTAGAGGCGCCCAGGGGCGGGTGAACCGCCCAGGTTGCCGGGACCGCTGGGGCCGTAGAGGGTGCCGGGCTCGGCGTGGGGGTCGGTCGCGGCCAGCAGGGCGGGCAGTGTCGCGGTCTCGACGGTGCCGATCAGGATGCCGCGGGCCGAGAGCGCCCGGATCAGGCGGACCTGGAGGGTGTCGGTGTCCCGGCCGAGTTCGGGGCGGGCGGCCAGGAGGCTGGTGGGGGCGACGCCGGGGTGGGACAGGGTGCTGGTGATGCCCCAGCCCGCGGCTTTGCTGCGACGTTCGAGTTCGAGTCCGAAGAGCCCGAACGCGATCTTCGACTGGCTGTAGGCGCGCATGCCGTCGTAGGAGCGTTCCCAGTTCAGGTCGGCCCAGTTGATGTGCCCCCGGCGGGCGGCGACGCTGATCTGGGAAGTCACCCGGGCGCGCCCGGCGCGGAGCAGCGGGAGCAGCCCGGCGACCAGCGCGAAGTGGCCGAGGTGGTTGGTGCCGAACTGCAGCTCGAACCCGTCGGCCGTGGTCTGCCGGTCCGGTGGTGTCATCACGCCGGCGTTGTTGATCAGGATGTGGATCGGACGGCCTTCGTCGCGCAGGGTCTCGCCCAGCGCCGCGACCGATTCCAGGGAGGACAGGTCGAGGGCGCGCAGCGAGACGTCGGCGGCGGGGTCGGCCTGCCTGATGGTGGTGATGGCGGCCTCGCCCTTGCGCGGGTTGCGGACGGGCATGATCACCTCCGCGCCCGCCGCGGCCAGCCGGGCGGCGATGCCCAGTCCCATCCCGTCGCTCGCGCCGGTGACGAGGGCGCGTTGCCCGGTCAGGTCGGGGACGTCGATGTCGATCTTCTTGCGTGGCATGGTGGCGCTCCTTCGAGTGGTCGTGTCCTCGATCTTCGGCCGACGGCGTGACGCTAGCCAGGACCTCCCGATCACAGGCTCGGCAAAGATCACCCTTCCGAGAGCGGAGAGGGGGATCGACGAGTCGTGGCTCGCCGCCGCGGTGGGCGGTAGAAACGAGGGAAGTACTCGAAGAGGGGGCGTTGTGATCGACCGCACCGGGCTCGCGGAGTTCCTCCGCCATCGGCGTGAGGCGCTGCAACCCGAAGACGTCGGCCTGCCTCGCGGGTCCCGCCGCCGGACCGCCGGGTTGCGGCGCGAAGAGGTCGCGGCGCTGTGCCACATGTCCGCCGACTACTACTCCCGGCTCGAGCGGGAGCGCGGTCCGCAGCCTTCCGAGCGGATGCTCGCCTCGATCGCGCAGGGGCTGCACCTGTCGATCGACGAACGCGACCACCTGTTCCGCCTCGCCGGCCACAACCCACCCACCAGGGGAGCCGGCGATCACATCAGCCCCGGCCTGCTGCGGGTGCTCGACCGGCTGGACGACACCCCCGCGGAGATCGTCACCGAACTCGGGGAAACCTTGCGGCAGTCCCCGATGGGCGTCGCGCTCACCGGCGACACCACGCGGTACACCGGACCCGCCCGCAGCTCGGGGTACCGGTGGTTCACCGACCCCGCCGCCCGGCGGCTCCACGCGCCGGAGGAGCACCCGTTCCTGACCCGGATGTACGCGGCCGGCCTGCGCGAGATCGTCACGCTCCGCGGTCCCGGCTCGCGGGCGGCGCACCTGACCGAGCTGCTCTTGGGCGCGAGTGAGGAGTTCCGCCGCGTGTGGGGCGACCACGAGATCGGGATCCGGCCGCACGAGGTCAAGCACTTCGTCCACCCCGAGGTCGGTGCGCTGGAGCTGACCTGTCAACGCCTCGTGGACCCGGGGCAGGCCCATTCGCTGATGGTCTACACCGCCGTTCCGGGCAGCGAGAGCTACGAGAAGCTGCAGATGCTGGCCGTCATCGGCACCCAGACGCTTCCGTGATGAGCCGCTGACCGACGCACAGCCACCCCCTTGCCCGGAAGGCGTGCCCGCCGGGTGCAGCGTGCGGAAGATCCGTGCGGGTGTCGGTCGGGCAAGCTGTATCTGTGCGCGGTCAAGGACTGTGCCGACCGAATTCGGGGCAGACCCCGGCGCCGTATTCGCGGTAGCCGGGGAACGCGGACTCGGCGAGATACGGCCGGTGTCATGGACTTCGTGCGGGAGCACTAGAGGTGTCATGGGGCCGTCGTTGACCGGCGGTGGGACGAGCCTTTGTTCGTACACGAGGGACAGCCCTTTGCGACGATACCCGCCCGGCGCCCCTCGGCCGGCGATATGGAATCTGCACGGCGCGAATTGACGATCGCATTCGTGAAGAGGCGTGATCCGCTCGTGCTGTGGATGATGGCTGGAGGGAACAGACCGTGAAGCGCAGGGATGTGCCGTGCGTGTTCCTGGCCGGTAGCCGCGGGACTTTCTGTTCATATCCCACAAGGAGCACAGCATGGCCCACCGTTTCCACGTGACAACAGGACCATCCGACGTCCTGGCACGCCACGGGGACAACCTGCGCCGGGCGATCGCGGTGGCTGGGCAGAACCGCCCGCCTTCCGCCGGCTTCCAGCCGGAGTTCGCGTTGCCCGACCCGTCGCCGCGGCTGCGCGACTTCTTCTCGGTCGTGGACCTGCCGTTCCACCGACTCGGCCGGGTGGGCGGCAAGGATCTCGTGCTCTTCGACCTGATGGGCAATCCCGGTACGCGGACGGGGAAGACGCTGGCGTCCACGGTGATCGTGGCGCGTGCGGTCCGGCACACCGACCGCACGGGTGAACCGATCGTGATTCTCACGCCGTCCTCGGCGAACAAGGCGACGGCCTTGCGCGACGCCGTGCTGCGTGCCTACAAGGCCGGTCTCGCGGATCCGGAGAGCCTGCGGATCGTGACCCTGGTGCCCGATGCGGCACGGCCGAAACTGTGGTCGTCCGAGTTGACCGACGATCCCGTCCTCGCGGCCCTCAATCCCATGTGCGTGCTGCCTCCCGGCCACCCCGACCACGTGAAGACCGTGGCGCTGCAGGCACTCGAGATGTACTCCGCCGAGGTCCACGAGCGCACCGGGGCCCGCCTCTGGCACACCCTCGACCTGGCCAACTACCGCTGCGCCGACGCCGTGCGAGCGTTCGTCGAGCAGGCCGACCTGCCGCTGGAACCCGGCCGGACGCGACTGCACGCCCACTCCGTGTCGAGTGCGTTCGGCCTGCTGGGCCACCACTTCGGCACGACGCTGCTGCCCGACCCGCCGCGGTCGGGTTACTTCCTGGTGCAACACCTGGACACGCCGGACATGGTGCAGAGCCTGCACGGCATCTCCGCGCCCGAGTACCGCCTCGACCAGGCGACCGGCCTGTACCACCAGGACGAGCAACCCCGTTACCCCGCGACCACGTTCGACCCGGCGGAAAACCTGGAAACCACCTTCTACACCCGCACGCCCGCGACGTCGCCCGCGATGAACCAGATCATCGCGGCCCAGGGCGGCGGCGGCATCGTCGTGTCGCTGCACGAGTGCCTGGCCGCCTACGGCCGCATCAGGGTGCTGCTCGGGGACGCCGGGATCACGCTGCCCGCGGATCCCCGCTCGTTGCGTGAGTGGTCGCTGGTGATGGTGCTGACCGGCGTGCTCAACGGCATCGACCGCGGACTGGTCGACGCCGAAGAGGTCGTCGTGCACGCTTCCGGTTCCTATGACACTTCGGACTACACGCCGATCCCGGACCGGTCACTGCATCCGGTCGGAGGAGTCGCCGACCTGCGGCCGGCGGTACTGGCCACGGCGGGCCGGCGATCGCCACGGCGGGCGGCGTGATCGTCTCGGCGAGGGCGCACTACCAATGGACGACGGGCGGCGGAGCCTGGGCGAGCCTGCACCAGAAGTCGTCCAGTTTACCCGGACGGGCCATGGTCGACCAGAGCCTTGCCGCCGAAGACGGCGGTTTTTCCCTTCGCTACCAGGGGTTTCCCGAAGGTCTCAAGTACATTGTGCCCTATCCGAGCGAACAGGGTGGCCTGGTGGCGGAGCCGCCGCGACGCACCGGCTGGCAGGCGATCCGCGACGGCGTCACCGAGCCGGCAGCGGACCTGCTCCTCGTGGGCTGTTCGACCCGGCGGGTCCGGCGGCTGCCGGCACAGCGATCCCTCGTGTTGCCGTTCCGGGTCAATCTGCTGCTCGACGTCGGTGCCGACATCGACGCGATGTACCGGCGGGTGTCACGCAGGCAACGTCGCGAGTTCGCCGCATCGCGCCGCAAGCACGAGTGGACCGCCGAGATCTCACACGACGAGGCCGATCTCGATTTCTTCTACGAGCGGATGCACCGGCCGGCCATGGCTCTCCGACACGGCGAGCAGACCCGGAGCACCGACCGGGACATCGCGCTGCACTGCCTGTTCCACAAGGGTTTCCTGTTGTTCGTCACCGAGGGCGGGAAGCGGGTCACCGGTGTGCTGTGCCGGCTCGACGACCACGGGCGGACCCTGCGGATGCGCCTCCTCGGCGTGCTGGACGGCGACGAGACGCACTACCGCAGTGGCGCGGTGAAGGCCGTCTACTACCTGACGATGGAATGGGCCGCGGCCCACGGTGTCACGCGTATCGACTTCGCGGGCGCCGATCCCTTCCCCGGCCGGGGTGTCTACCAGTTCAAGTCGCGTTTCCACCCGATCACGGCGTTGCCCGCCGACCACCACCGGGACCGCAGGGTCTACGTGCGCATCGACGCGGACACCCCGCGGGTGCGGGACTTCCTGGTGGCCACGCCGATGATCGCGGTGGACGATTCCGGCCGGCTCGTTGCCACCTACTTCCGCGACGCGGTGCGCCACGAGCGCACCGACGTCGTGGCCGAGGGGCCGGGCGTGCACGCCACCCGAGTGATCGACCTCGACGAGTTTCTCGTCGGCGCGCAGCGGACGCCGATCCGCCGCTGAGAAGGAGAAAGTTATGCGTACCGAAGGGCCAGCGTTGGCCGAAGGACTGGCCGACGAACTCCTCGCAGCCGGGTTCGGGCCGTTCCTGAGCACCCCGTGCGGAATCCTCGCCAGGTTGCAGGACGCGATCGCCAACCGAACGGAACTGATGACGGTCGCGAGGGAGGACAACGCGGTCGGCATCGCGGCGGGCGCGGACCTGGCCGGGCGGTTCCCCGTGGTGATGATGCAGAACTCCGGGCTCGCGCAGTCGGTCAACGCGATCGCGTCCCTCGTCACGCCCTACCGGCTGGCCATGCTGCTCGTCGTCAGCCTGCGTGGCGTCGATCCCGACCCCACCGAGGAGAACCTGGTGATGGGACAGTTGACGGTGCCGTTGCTGGACGGCCTCGGTGTCGAGTCGCGGGTCCTGGACCGGGACCTCGAGGACAAGGTGTCCTGGGCGCACAAGGTCGTCGCCGAGCAGCGACGGACGGCCGCCCTGCTGGTGCCCCCGACCGCCTTCGGGTGGCGGCCGTGAACAAGACCGCAGCCGTCCGTGCCGTGCTCGACGTGGTCAGGACCGAGCCGATCGTCTTCACCACCGGATACGCCTGCCGCATCGCCCGGGGCATCGCCGACCGCCCCAACCACTTCTACATGACCGGTTCGATGGGGCTCGCGTCGTCCATCGCCATCGGCATCGGCATGCAGACGAGGCGGCCGACGGTCGTCGTCGACGGCGACGGCAGCTTGCTGATGAACCCCGTGGGCCTGGTGACGGCGGGCTCGATGCGCGAGCTGCCGCTGGTGCACGTCGTGCTCGACGACGGCCGGTACGCCTCGACCGGAGGGCAGGCCGTGGCGCCCGCCGGCGCCGACTTCGCCGCACTGGCCGTCGCCTGCGGCTACCGCTATGTCCGGCGGGTCACGGACGTGGCCGCGCTCGGCGCGATCCTGCGCGAGGAGCTGCGCGCCTGCGCGTCGCCGGTCTTCGTCCACTGCGTACTGTCCGATGTGGATGATCCGGTGTCCGCTCGAGTGGATCTGAACCTGCACGAATACACCAAGCGGCTGCGCGGTCACCTCCGCGAACTGCTCGCGGCGTGAGGAGATCCGATGTGCGGCTTTGTCGGGTGGCTTGACTTCGACCGGGACCTGCGCACCCAGCGGGCGGTGATCGACCGGATGACCGACACCATGCGCGACCGGGGCCCGGACGCGCGGGGCACCTGGGTCGGCACGCACGCCGCACTCGGTCACCGCCGGCTGGCCGTCATCGACGTCGACGGTGGCGCACAGCCGATGACGGCCGAGGCCGGCCCGGACCGCCTGCCCGTGGTGCTGACGTACTCCGGGGAGATCTACAACTTCCGGGAACTGCGCGCCGAACTGACGCAACTGGGCCACCGGTTCACGACCAGGTCGGACACCGAGGTGCTGTTGCGGTCCTACCTGCAGTGGGGCGCGGGCTGCGTGGACCGGCTCAACGGGATGTTCGCGTTCGGCGTCTGGGACTCGGTGCGCGAGGAGCTGGTGCTGGCCAGGGACCGGCTCGGTGTCAAACCGCTCTACTACGCCCCGCTCACGCACGGCGTGCTGTTCGCGTCGGAACCCAAAGGTCTGATGGCGAATCCGCACTTCACCCCGGCGCTCGACGCCGACGCGCTGCCGATCCTCCTCAACCCGAGACTGGCCATGCCCGGCGAGACGCCGCTGCGTGGCATGCGGGAGGTCAAGCCGGGGCACGTGGTCCGGGTGGATCGGCGCGGCTGCCACGAGTACCCGTACTGGCGGCTCGTCAGCCGGGAGCACACGCAGAGCCTGCCCGAGACCGTCGCCACGGTCAGGGAACTGCTCACCGACACGGTGCGCCGCCAGCTGGTCGCGGACGTGCCGCGCGCCGCGTTGCTGTCCGGCGGCCTGGATTCCACCGTGATGGCCGCCTTGGCCGCGCGTGAGCTCGCGATGGCCGAGGACGGCCCCCTGCTGACCTACTCCGTCCAGTTCACCGGCGACGAGAACGACTTCCGGCCGACCGCGCTGCGCCCGGAACGCGACGCGCCCTACGCCGCGTTGGCCGCCAAGCACCTGGGTACCGAGCACGTCGAGGTGACGCTGGACGCGGCCGATGTCGCCGGCGTGGTGCCCGCCACCCGCTTCGCGCGAGACCTGCCGAGCCTCGGCCAGTTCGACACGTCGATGTACCTGATGTTCGCCGCCCTGCGGGAACGCTCGACCGTCGCGCTGTCCGGCGAGGCCGCCGACGAGGTGTTCGGCGGGTACCCGTGGTTCCACGACCCGGCGACGGTCTGGCGCGACACGTTTCCGTGGCTGGGCAACGCGCCACGGCTGGCCGACTGCCTGAACCCGGACCTGCGCCGGGCGTTGCGCCCCGCCGAGCTGGAGGCCGACCGCTACGCCACGCTACGCGGGCAGGTGCCTCGTCTGTCCGGAGAGGACAGACTGAACGCCCGCATGCGGGAGGTGCTGTTCTTCAGCCTGCACGGCCCACTGGCCGTGTTGCTCGACCGCAAGGACAGGATGAGCATGGCGGTCGGCCTCGAGGTGCGGGTCCCGTTCTGCGACCACCGGCTGCTGGAGTACGTGTGGAACGTGCCCTGGGACATGAAGATCGCCGACGGCAAGGAGAAGAGCTTGCTGCGGATGGCCTCCGCCGACCTGATCCCGGACGAGATCCTCAACCGTCCCAAGAGCGCGTATCCGGCCATGCACAGTCCGGCGTACGACCGGATGGTGCACGAGAAGGTGCGGACGCTGCTGGCCGACCCGTCGTCACCGCTGGCGCCGGCCCTGGACCGGCAGCGGGTCGCCGAACTGGCGGATCAGGGGCCGACCATGACCCACGCCAGCACGGCGCACCTGCTGATCCCGTTCATCGAGGTCGACGTCTGGATGCGCGAGCACGGCCTCACGCTGGCGTGACGAAGTACTCGCGCACGGCGCCGACGGCCCGTTCGAAGGCGTCCTGATCGCCCTGGAACACGCCGTGCGCGCGCGGCCACGCGAGCACGACGTCGGTGAACCCCAGCTCGGCGCAGCGACCGACCAGGTCCACCAACCGCTGCGCCGAGGAGTACGGATGCTCGGCCACCCGGCTCAAGTTGACCAGTCTGGCCAGGCCGGCCGGATCCCGGCCGGCCTCGGCGCACAGGTCGTCCAGCCGGTCGAGCTGCCGGCGCAGCCGGTCGAACGCCGCCTGCTCGGGCAGCCCGCCCGGGGTGTCGGTGGCGCCGATCGTCACCCAGGTGTCGGCGAACTCGACGGCGACCCGCATGCCCTTCGGGCCCGCGGCCGCCACCGCGAACGGTGTCCTCGGCCGCTGCAGGCAACCGGGTGCGAGGTGGACGTCGACCGCGGAGTACCACGTGCCGGTGACCGTGCAGGGCCGCTCCCGCAGGACGCGGTCGGCGACGGCGACGAACTCGGCGAACCGCTCGGCCCGGCGGGCGGGGGACAGGGGATCGCCACCCAGCGCGTTGTCGTCCGGGCCGGCCGCACCGGCGCCGACACCGAGCACGAACCGGCCGCCGCTGGCGTGGTCCAGCGCCATGGCCTGGGCGGCGGTGAGCACCGGGTGCCGGAAGTTGGGCGAAGCGACCAGAGTGCCCAGCCGCAGGGTGCTGGTCGCGGCCGCCGCGGTGGTGAGCGTGGTCATGGCGTCGAACCACGGGGCACCACGCAATGTCCGCCAGGACAGGTGATCCAGCGTCCAGGCGTGGTCGAACCCGAGTTGTTCGACCTGGCGCCACCGGGCAGCGGCCCGCGGCCCGGCCGATTCGGGGAGCACCAGTGCACCGAGCCGTACCGACATCAGCACGCCTTCCGTTACGAGGCCGGCACTTCAACCCGGTGGTCGCCCGATCCCTTTTCCGGGTCGAGGATCCAGCGCCGGGTGATCTTCGCGCGGTAGAGCCGGAACGAGGCCGGGGCCATGAGCTGGTCCGGCGTCATCGAGCGGACGCCGGGAAAACGCGGGCTGAAGGCGACGCGTACCGCGTCCGGCAGGTCCGCGTCCGGTACCTGCTCGGCATGGGCGCGCGCGTACACCGCCTGCGCGGTCCCGATGACCGCCTGCGAGTCGAAGATGACGATGCTCACCTCGGCCCGCCGGCTGATGTTGCGGGAGTGCTTCGCGTCGGGGGAGGAGATCCAGTAGAAGCCGGCATACCCGTCGGGCGTGTAGTACAGCGGTGCAAGCCACGGCGTACCGTCCTGATCGGACGTGCCAAGGGTCAGATAGCGGTTGGCGTCGACGATCGCGTTGGCGACACCGGTGTGGTCCGGCTCCGTCACGATGACCTCTTTCGGTGGGGGCGAACGGGCCGGCTTCAACCGGCCAGTGGCAGGGACAGCGGCGGCCCGAGCATTCCGTTGATCCGGCCGGCGAGCCATTCGGCATGCTCGCCGAGGATCGACCAGTGGTCGCCGGGCGACGCCACCACCGTCGTGCCGCGGTAGAGCGGGGCGACCTCGGGCCGCAACGCTTCGACCTCACCGGCCCGCCGGACGGTCTTGAACACCACGATGTCGCACGGCACCGGTCGCGGCCGGTAGCGCAGCATGGCCGCGAGGTTCGCGTTGAACACCCGAGCGAAGTCGACGCCCGGCACGTCCCGGACCAGGTCGTCGACCCCGGGCGGGCCGTACAGCCGGTTGCTCACCATCGACCGCACAGTCCTCACCAGGAAGCCAGGCCGCCGGCGCAGGGCCCGACCCGCGGTGTCGAACACGCAGGCGTCGATGGCGACCAGTCCGGTCACGGTCTCGCCGGCCTCGGTGAGCAGCCTGGTCATCTCGTGGGCCACCATGGCACCGACCGACCAGCCACCGAGCAGGTACGGCCCCTTCGGCCGGACACTGCGGATCAACTCGACATGGTGTGCGGCGATGTCCTCGAACCGGCGCAGGGGCGTGGCACCGTCGTGCAGACCGGGGCTTTCCAGCCCGTAACAAGGCTGTTCCGGATCGAGCAGGTCGACCAGCCTGCGGTACACCAGCGAACTGCCCGCGGCCGGTGCCGCGAGGAACAGCGGCGGCCGTTCGCCGGTCGCGCGCAGGGTGAGCAGGTTCGCCGGTGCGGCCGGTGTCTCGGGTCGCGCCCGTCGCGCCAGCTCGACCAGCCGGCCGAAGACGGGCCGTTCACTGAACGTGGTGAGCGGCACGGCGATGTCCAGCTGTTCCCGGATCCGGCCGAGCAGACTGATCGACGTGATGGACTCGCCGCCGAGCCGGTAGAAGTCGTCCTCGTCGGACACTTCGGTCACCCCGAGCACCGAGCACCAGATGTCGGCCAGCCGCTCCGAAAGCGGACCCTCCGGCCGGCCGGTGACGCTCGCCTTCTCGACGAGCCGTGGCCGAACCGTCGTCGAGCACTCGGTCGGCTCGAACGGGTAGGTCGGCAGGGTGCAGCGCTGTCCGGACGATTCGCCGGCCGGCACGTCGATGTCGAACCCGTGCTCCCACAGGCCGGCGAGTGCGGTGAGCAGGGCGTGTTCCTCGGTCTCTTCCTTAACTCCGGCGACGGTGATCGCCCGGAACTCCGGCCGCCAGTGCGGATGCCCGATGAGTGATCGGGTCATCGACCGGCCGGGACCGAGTTCGAGGAACACCTGGGACCCTCCCGCAAGGAGCGCATCCGTGTTCGCGGCCAGTTGTACGGTGCCGACGAGGTGATCGACCCAGTAGGACGCCCGCGTCACGCGGTCCGCGTCCACAGGCCGACCGGTGAGGTTCGACAGGAACGGTAACGTGGGCCTCGCCGAGGGCGTGGCCGCGACGACGGTACCGAGCACCTTGGCCGCCGGGCGGACCAACGGGCTGTGGAAGGCGCGATCGGTGTCCAGCAACCGCTCGGCGAGCCCGTCCGCGCGCAACGCCTCGATCGCGTCGACCGGTCCGGCGAGCACCGAGTGGTGCGATCCGGCGACGGCGAGGGTCAGGTCGGGGCGCGAGACGAGCAGTTCACGCACCTGCTCGGCGGGCACGGTCACCACGGCCATACCGCCGGGTGGCGTGTCCCGCATGGCACGGCCGCGCTCGTGGATGATGGAGAGCGCGTCCAGCGGGCTCCACACCCCGGCGACCGTGGCCGCGACGTACTCGCCGATGCTGTGACCGAGCATCGTGGACGGTGTCACGCCGAACGCCCTGAACTGCCGGGCGAACGCGTAGCCGATGGCGAACAGGCCGAGCTGCTGGTGCACGGTGTCCCGCAGCCAGGCGGGATCCGTGGCCGGGTCGAGCGCGGCGCCCAGGTCGACGTCGAAACGTTCGCGCGCCGCCGTCTCCAGCTCGTCGAAGGTCGTCCGGAACACCGGCAGCAGCTGGTGTGCGGAGCGCCCGAAACCTGAGCGCAGCGCGCCCTGGCCCGGAAACAGGAAGGCGACCCCGACTTCGGCCGACGCGGTGACCGCGGGTTTCGCCGTCCGCAGGGCCGCTGCGAGGCCGGCCGGATCGGAGGCCACCACGGCGCCGCGGAAGGCGAACCGGCGCCGTCCTTCGGCCAGCGTGAGAGCAACGTCGGCGGTGTCGACGCTGTCCGCTGTGGACTCGACGTGGTCCGCGAGTTCGCCGCGCATCCGTCGCAGGGCCGCCGGTGTGTTCGCGGACAGGCAGAACACCCTGGGCCGGCGCGTGGTGACCGGGCGGGTCCGGTCGGGTGCCGACTCCAGCACGGCGTGCACGTTCGTGCCGCCCATGCCGAACGAGCTCACCCCGGCCAGCAACGGGCCGTCTCCCCGCCACGGCTCGCGCCGGCCGGCCACCACGAACGGGCTGCTTTCCAGTTCCAGTTCCGGGTTGGGCCGCCGGTAGTGCAGGGTGGGCACGAACTCGCGGTGCCGCAGCATCAACGCGGCCTTGATGACCCCGGCGGCACCCGCCGCGGGTCCCGTGTGGCCGATGTTGCCCTTCACCGAGCCGAGCCGGCAGTACCCGACGCGATCGGTCTCCTCCCGGAACGCCTGGGTGAGTGCCGCGATCTCGACGGGGTCCCCGACCCTGGTCCCGGTGCCGTGCGCCTCGACGTAGCCGACGTCACCGGGATCGACGCCGGCCCGCGCGAGCGCGAGCTGGATGACCGCACGCTGGCCGGTCACGGACGGCGCGATGTAGCCGACCTTCCCGGCGCCGTCGTTGTTCACCGCCGAACCACGCAGGACCGCGATGATCGGGTCGCCCTCGGCGAGCGCGTCCGCCAGCCTGCGTACGACCACCGCCGCCACTCCGTTGCCGCCGACCGTCCCGGTGGCGTCCGCGTCGAACGCGCGGCAGTGACCGTCCACCGAGTTGATGCTGCCCGGTCGGTACAGATGGCCGGTGACCTGCGGCGTCCACAGCGACGCGCCGCCCGCGACGGCGGCGTCGCACTCGTAGCTCAGCAGGCTCTGCGCCGCGTAGTGGATCGCGACCAGCGCCGTCGAGCACGCCGTCTGCACGGTGAGCGCGGGACCGCGCAGGCCGAGCTTGTACGCGACCTTGGTGGCCAGGAAGTCCTTCTCGTAGCCGATCAGCCGGGCGACCTCGTCGGAGTCCGCCGCGGGCAGGTCGGGGTTGACCGTGCTGCTGCCCGCGAAAACACCGATCCAGCCGGGAAATCGCTGCGGATCGACGGCCGCGGCGTCCAGTGCGGCCGCCGACGTCTCCAGGAACACCCGGTGTTGCGGGTCGAATCCGGCCGCCTCGGCCGGGCTGTAGCCGAACAGCTCGTGGTCGAAGCACCCGCCACGGTCGATGACACCCCGCGCCGGCACATATTCCGGCCTGCGCACCAGATCCGGGTCAAGGCCCGCCGCCACGAGCTGGTCGACCGTGAAGCGGCTGATGCTCTCCACCCCGTGGCACAGGTTGTGCCAGAAGCGCTCCGGCGTGTTCGCGCCGGGCAGGCGGCAGGCCATTCCGGTGATCGCGATCGCGGCGCCGTCGGTCATCGACTGGTCTCCTCACGTCACCGGGTGGGTCGTGCCCGGCGTGCCCAGGCCTGCCGTGCCTTGCGAGCCCGGTCCGCTGCCGAGTCCCCGGCCGGGGCCCGCGGCGCCGATGCGCCGGGTGCGGCCAGTGCGTTCGCGAGCGTGTACACGGTCGGGTACTCGAAGAGCTGCCGGATGGGCAGCTTCGCGGACAGGGCTTCCTGCAACCGGGCGTGCAGGGTGGCCAGCAGCAGCGAGTTGCCGCCGAGGTCGAAGAAGTTGTCGTGCGCACCGACCGTTTCGACGCCGAGCACCTCCGACCACACCGCCGCGATACGTCGCTCCACCTCCGTTCGCGGCGCACTGAACTCCGCGATTCCCGCCACGTCGGCGCGGCTCGGCTTGGGCAGTGCGCCGACGTCGACCTTGCCCCGGGAGTTCAACGGCAGCTCGGGCAGCCACACCAGCGCGCTGGGCACCATGAACTCGGGCAGCATCAGCTTGAGCCGGGCCAGCACCGCATGGGTGTCCGCCTGGTCGGGCGCGTGGGCGACCAGGTACGCGACCAGTGGCGCCGGATCGTCCGGGAACGTGTGCACGACGGCCTGATGCACCAGCGGATCCTCGCGCAGCTGCGCCTCGATCTCCTGCGGTTCGATCCGGTAGCCACGCACCTTGAGCTGACGGTCCAGCCTGCCGAGGTACTCCAGGGTGCCGTCGGGCAACCAGCGCCCCCGGTCCCCGGTGCGGTACACCGGACCGGGATTGCCGTCGGGATCGAGGGCGGCGAAGCGTTCCCGGGTGAGGTCGGGCTTGCGCCAGTAGCCTTTCGCGACGGACGTGCCGCCGATGTGGATTTCGCCGGGCATGCCGACGGCGCAGCGCCGGCCCGCCTCGTCGAGGACGTACACGCGGGTGCCCGCGTTCGGCCTGCCGATGCAGTTGAGCACGGTCGCGGTCGCCGGATCGACCTCGTGCAGCGTGGTGTTGTACGTCTCGGTCGGCCCGTACGAGTCGCAGATCCGGTAACTCGTGTCCGTCGGCGGCAGCACGGTCAGGGCCGAACCGCCGAAAACGAGCCAACGCACCGAGGGCAGCTCCGTGCCGGCGGCCCACAAGGCCTCGGCCAGGGGCGTCGGCGTGAAGAACATGGTCACCCGCTGCTCGGTGAGCCAGTCGGCCAGTTCGGGCGCGATCACCTGTCGTTCGTAGACCAGCAACTCCGCGCCCGCGCTCAGCGTCTGCCACACCTCCCACTGGGTCATGTCGAACGCGACGCTGTGCAGCCAGCTCGCCCGATCCCGCGGCGTCACTTCGAAGGCGTCGATGTGCCACTGCGTCGCGATGGCGAGACTGCGATGGCTGTACTCGACGCCCTTCGGCGTGCCGGTGGTGCCGGACGTGTACAGCACATACGCAGTCGCGTCCGGGTGCGGCAGCGCGCTCGGCGCGCCCGTTGCCGCGGGAACGGGCGCGGTCACGTCGACCACGGGGACGGCGTTGCCGGGTACCGCGTCCAGCAGCGCCGGATCGTCGGTGAGGACGGCGCAGGCGTCGAGATCACCGAGGACGTAGCCGATCCGGCCCGGCGGATAGCCCGGTTCCAGCGGGCAGAACAGGAATCCGGCCTTCCACGAGGCAAGCATGGCGACCGCCATGTCCTCGCCCCGGGGCAACAGCAGCGCCAGGGCGGGTTGTTCGCCCCTGGCCAGTGGTCGCAGCACGGCGGCGAGCGCCTCGGCCCGCTCGTCGAGGCCGCGGTAACTGAGCACGCCGCGGGTGGACCGGACGGCCGGTGCGTCCGGGAAGCCGGCGCACCACCGGCTCACGAGTTCGGCCACCGATCGGACTTCTGCCGGTGCCGCGCCCCGCTCCAGCCGCGCCAGTTCGGTGTTCTCCTCGGCGCCGACCAGATCGAGGGTGTGCAGCGGTTGGTCGAGGACGTCGGCGAAGGAGCCGACCAGGGTGCCCAGCCACCGCGCCATCGCCCGCGCCTGGCCGGCGGTGAAGCGGTCGCCCCGGAACATCAGGCTGCCCGCGAGCGCACCGTCGACGTCGTCGAAGCCCACGGTGAGACCGAACTTCCCCGCGTAGCCGGCGCCGTTGTGGTCCAGCTCGAGCGGCCGCAGCTCGATGTCCCCGGCCAGCACCACCTGCTCGGTGCCGTCCGTCGTGACCGCGAGCAGCACCTCGATGTAGGGCGTCCAGCCCGGCCGCCGGGCCGGCTTGAGCCGGTCGACCACCACGTCGAACGGCACGTCCTGGTGGTCGAACGCGTCCAATACCGTGTCCCGCACGCGCGTCAGCAGATCCGCGACGGTCGCCCGCTCCGGTAGCTGCGACCGCAGCACGATGGTGGTGAGGCACGGCCCGAGCACGTCGGCGAAGTCGTCGCGGTTGGCCACCGGAGCGCCGAAGGTCACGTCGTCCTCGCCCGTCCACCGGTGCAGCAGCGCGGCGACCGCGGTCGCCGCCACGATGAACCACGACACGCCGTGCTCGGCCTGGACGGCACGCAGCCTGGTCAGCGCGTCGGGACGCAGCGGGATCGGCACCGCGCCCGGTGGTCCGGCGTCCAGGGGCGGGACGACTGCCGGATAGGCGGGTGCGCCGGAAAGGACGCCGGCCCAGTGCTCCACACCGGCCGCGTCGTCCCGGTTGCCCTCCGTGGCGAGCACGAAGTCCCGGAACTGGGGCCCGGTCGCAGGCAGCAGTTCGGTCATCGGCGTGCTCGCCGACTCCGACACGCTGTCCAGCAGCGCGCCCAGCCAGTCGGCCATCCGCCGCACGGTCGCCGCCGGGTAGCGGTCACCCCGGTAGGACATGACGGCGCCGATCGCGCCGTCGTCGTCGATGAACGTGACCGTGATGCCGAACTTCCGGTCGTGCTGCCAGCGGTCGAACGGGACGGACACCATCTTCGCCGCGCCGAACTCCGTCTCCTCGGCGGAGTTGGCCAGCACGGCGAGGGACACGTCGACGTACGGGATGCGGCCGTTGGCCCGCGGCGGATCGAGCCGGTCCAGCACGGCGGGCAACGGCACGGCCTGGTACTCGAAGGCGTCCAGAAAGGACTCTCGAACCCCGTCGAGCACATCGGCGAACGTGTCGTGCGGACCCGTACGGGATCTCAGCACCACCGTGTTCAGGCAGGGACCGAGGACTTCGGCGTGGCGCTCGTCCTCCCGGTTCGCCATCGGCAGTCCCATGGTCACGTCGTCGGTGCCGGACCACCGGTGCAGCAGAGCCGCGACCGCGGACGCCGCCACCATGTACCACGACGCGCGGTGCTCGGTGCACAGGCCGGCGCACCGTTGCGCGAACCCGGGCGAGAACGGCACCGTGACGGCACCGTGCGGTCCCGGCCGGGCCGGCGCGGGGCCGAGGTCGAGCGTGACCGGCGCACCGGCGAGGCAGTCCGACCAGAACTCGATGCCGTCGGCGCCCTCCTCGCCGGCCAGCCAGGCCGTCTGGTCGGCGACGACTTCGCGGAACTGCAGCGGTTCCGCCAGCGGTGTCACCGGCGCGCCGAGTGCTTCCGCGTAGAGGGCGGCCAGATCCGCGGTGAACACCGGGATCGATCCGCCGTCGAAAACCAGGTGGTGCAGGCACACGAGCAGCACGTGCTCGTCGGCGAAACGCACGAGCCGGACCCGCAAAGGACGGCCGGCCGCGAGATCGAACGGGGTTTCCGCCTCCTGGTCGACCAACGCGTCCACGCGCGCCTTCCGGTCGGCGGCGCCGACTTCCCGCAGGTCCTCGACGACCACCTCGGGCTGCCACGGCTTCCGGACCACCTGCCGAGGCGTCCCGTTGTGGTCGACGAACGCGGTGCGCAGGATCTCGTGCCGGGCGGCCAGCGCGCCGAACGCGGCGCCCAGAGCGGTCGCGTCCACCTCTCCGGCGAGCCGCCACACCAGCGGCACGTTGTACGCCGAACCGGTGGGATCGAGCAGTTCGGCCAGCCACATCTGTTCCTGGATGCCGGAGATCGGCAATCCCGCCACCTCGGACACCGCCGCCTGGCTGCGCCGGTCGACCCGGTCCAGGTCGATGCGGTCGGCCAGCTCCTGCACCCGGGGATGGTCCAGCAGGTCGCGCAGGGACAGCCGGACCCCGGTCACCGCGGCGATCTCGCCGACCATCCGGGCCGCCAGCAGCGAATGCCCGCCCAGGTCGAAGAACGAGTCGTCGGCGCCGGGTTCCGGCACGTCGAGGACCCGCGCGAACACCTCGGCGACGACGCGGCCGGTCGCCGTCGCCGGCGCCCGTCCGGTGCTGTCGGGCAACGGCTCGGCGTGCCGGCGCAGCGCCGCGAAGTCGGTCTTTCCGTTGACGTTCAGGGGAATGGCCGGCACGGCGAAGTAACCGGACGGAACCATGTAGCCGGGCAGGGTCGCGCCGACGTGGGTCCGCAGGTCGGCCGGTCGCGGCGGCTCGCCCGCACAGCACAGGTAGGCGACGAGCCGGCCCGTGCTGCCCCCCTCCAAGGCGACGAGGGCGTCGGTGATCGCCGGGTGTTCCCGCAACCGGGATTCGATCTCACCCGGCTCGATCCGGTAGCCACGCAGCTTGATCTGGGTGTCGCTGCGGCCGTGGAACTCGATGGCGCCGTCGGTGCGGTGCCGGACCAGGTCCCCGGTCCGGTACATGCGCTGGCCGGGTTCGCCGAACGGACAGGCGACGAACCGTTCCGCGGTCAGCTCGGGCCGGTTGAGATAGCCACGGGCGACCTGCTTACCGGCCAGATACAGCTCTCCGACGACACCGGGTGGTACCGGACGCAGCCGCTCGTCCAGCACATAGGCGCGCATGTTCGACACGGGCCTGCCGATGGCGACCGAACCGGGCGGCAGCGGCGCTCCGGGGTCGAAGAACTCCGCGACACAACCGACGGTGGTTTCCGTCGGGCCGTACTCGTTGGTCACCCGCACCGTCGGGTTGGCCGCGCGCCACGCGGCCAGCGCCTCCCTGGGCAGGGCTTCGCCGCCGACGATCAGGTCGACCGAGGGGGCGACCTCGGTGTCGACCATGGGCAGATGGCCAGGCGTGCACTTCAGGAACGTGGCCTCGGCCGCCCGCGCGCCCGGCTCGTCGACCGCGGCGAGCCGGACGAGGCCGCCCGAGACGAGCGGGCAGTAGAACCCCGTGATGCTCAGGTCGAAGGACAGCGGCGACGGCATGAGCGCCTCGTCGCGCAGCGCGGGATAGGTGCGCAGGGCGTAGTCCACGTAGGAGTGGACGTTGCGGTGCTCCGCGACGATGCCCTTGGGGCGGCCGGTCGAGCCGGACGTGTACACGACGTAGGCGGTGGACGCGGGAGACAGCGGCGCGCGTCGTTCGGTGTCGGTGAGGTCGGCGTCTTCGCCTGCCGCGAGATCCGAGTCGTCCAACGTGAGAACCGTGGCGCCGGCCGGGAGCCGTCCGGTCGTTTCGCCGGTCGCCAGGATCAGGATCGGTTTCGCGTCGGCGATCATGTACGCCATCCGGTCCACCGGGATCTCGAGGTCCAGCGGCAGGTAGCCGGCGCCCGACTTGAGCACGGCGAGCACGGCGACCGCGAGCGTGACACCGCGCGGCAGCGCGATGCCGACGAGCGCGTCCGGCCGCGCGTCCACCCGGACCAGCCGTCTCGCCAGCCGGTTCGCGGCCGCGTTGAGCTGCCGGTAGGTCAACGCGTCGTCGCCGTGGAGCACCGCGATCCGGTCCGGTGTCCTGGCCGCCTGCCGCTCGAACAGCGAGTTCAGCGTGGCGGGTTCGAGCGGGTACGCGGTCTCGTTCCACGTGGTCAGGACCAGCTCGCGTTCGGCGTCGCCGATCAGCGGCAGGTCGGCGACGGACGCATCCGGATCCGCGACGCACCCGTTCAGCAGCCGCACGAAACGCTGAGCGATCTCGGTCGCGGACGGCGCGTCGAACAGCGCCGTCCGGTAGCGGAGGCCGATGCCCGCGCTGCCGACTTCGAACACGAGATCGCCGGAGGCCCGGTCCGGATGACGCACCACCGGTTCGCCGTCGAGATCGACCTCGAACGAGACCTGGTACGGCGGATGTGGTTCGTCGGCGACGGCGGCGAGCAGCGTGGCACCGTGTTCGTCGATGCCGGCCAGCGCACCGTCGACCTGCTCCACCAGCGCCGCGAAACTCGGCTGACCGGCGACCGTGACCCGCACCGCCACCGTGCCGGCGAACCGGCCCAGCAGAGCTGCCACCTCGGGCCGGTCGCGCCCCTCGGCCGACACACCGAACACGACGTCCGTGGCGTTCTCGGTCAACCGGGCCAGCAGCGCGGCGCCCGCGGCGATCAGGATCGTCTTCGGCGTCACCGATCGATCGCGGGCCGCCGCGGCGATCCGGCCGGCCAAGCCGTCCGGGAAGTCGACGCCGACCCGGGCGCCGGCAGAGTCCACAGTGGTCGGACGTGGCCGGTCCGTCGGCGGCAGGGTGATCGGTGGCGCGCCGGCCAACCGATCCCGCCAGCGAGCGATCTCGTCCGCGGCCGCGCCCGACGCCAGCCGGTCGCGCTGCCAGACCGCGAAGTCCGCGTACTGCACGGGCAACGAGGGCAGCTGTGCGTCCCGGCCCTCCTGGGCGGCCCGGCACAGCTCGGTCAGTTCGTCGGCGAGCAGAACGAACGACCGGTCGTCGAACACGATCTCGTCCGCCGTGAAGAGCAGTGACAGCCCGGTTTCGTCCCGGACCAGCCTGGCGTGCCACAACGGCGCCGAGGACGGGCCGAACACCCCGGGCGACGCGGGGACGCGGGCACTGCCGGAAGTGTCCACAGTGGAACCGAGGTGGACCGGCTGGTCGGCCACGACGACCTGTACCAACCGGCCGCCGTCGCGTCGCAGCCGGGTGCGGAGGATCTCGTGCCGGCCGGCCACCGCGACCAGCGCGGCACGGGCCTGCTCCTCCGTCGTCCCGTCCGGCAACCGGATCGCCCGCGACGCGGTGAGTGCGGAAGAGCCGTGGTTCGCCGCTGCCCACAGTCGTTCCTGGGCGAGCGACGCTGGAAAAACCCACTCGGTCACTGGGGCCCTCCCGGACGCGGTAGCTTCGGAATGCTCGCCCCACCGGCCGGCTCGGCCGGCCGGATCGGCCGGTCGCCGGGCGAGGGCTCGGGCAGCAGCGCGGGCTGCCGGTACACCGCCCGCAGTTCGCGCAGGAAGAGCGGCAACGACGCGGCATCGGAGACGAGGTGGTGCAGGCCGAGGAACAGCACCTGACGATCGCCGTCCAGCTCCGCGACGCCGAGGCGCAGCAAGCGGTTCGTGCCGATGTCGAACGGTTTCCGGGCCTGCTCGGACAACCAGCCGGTCAGCAGCTGCCGCGCGCCGGGCAGGCCCCGCAGGTTCACCGTGGCTACCGAGGGGGTCCACGGCTCGTCGACCCGCTGGTACAGCCGCCCGTCGTGCTCGACGAACGTGGTGCGCAGGATCTCGTGCCGCTCGATCACGGTCGCGACCGCGGTGGCGAGTGCCGCCGGCGACAGCCTGCCCCGCACTTCCCAGGCGTACGGCACGTTGTACCGGCCCAGACCCGGTTCCAGTCGCTCCGCCAGCCACATCCGTTCCTGGACGTTGGCGGCGGGCAGCAGGCCGCCGGGGACGGTTCTGGTCATCGGCCCGCCTCCTTGATCGCGGTGAGCGCTCGGGCGAAGCCCTGGGCGGTGGGGTGGTCGAACAAGGTGCGCACGGTGACCCGCACTCCGGTGCGCCGCCGCAGGCGGCTCACCGCGCGCGTGGCCAGCAGCGAGTCGCCACCGAGGTGGAAGAAGTTGTCGGTGACGCCGATCCCGGGACGCCCGAGCACGGCCTGCCACTCGGCGCACACGATCGCTTCGGTCTCGTCGCGCGGCTCGACCTCGGTGGCGGCCGTCGTCGGCTCCGCCGTCGTCAACTCGACACCGGCCAGCTTGGCCCGGTCGACCTTTCCGTTGGGGGTCAACGGGAAGCTGTCGAGTATCGCGAATCCGGTCGGCACCATGTACGTGGGCAACGTCGCGGCCGCCGCGGCCTGAACGTCCCTCACCGACGGGCGATCGTCCGGGTCGGCGAGCACGTAACCGGTCAGCCGCGGCCCGTCGCGCTCCTGCCGGACCGCGACCACCGCGGACCGCACGCCGGGGCAGCCGGCCAGCACCGTCTCGATCTCGCCGAGTTCGATCCGGTAGCCACGGATCTTGACCTGGTCATCGCGCCTGCCGAGGAACTCCAGCACGCCGTCGGCACGCCAGCGCACGAGGTCTCCCGTGCGGTACAGGACGTCATCCCCGTCGCCGTAGGGATCACGCGGAAAACGTTCGGCGGTGAGCTCGGGAGCACCGGTGTAGCCGAGGGCCACGCCCAGCCCGGCCACGCACAGCTCACCGGGCGCACCCGGGGGGACCAGCCGCAGCCGATCGTCGAGCACGTAGCACCGCGTGCCGTTGATCGGCCTGCCGATCGGCACCGACGTGGCGTCCGGCGGCAGGTCGGTGATCAGGTGGGTGGTCGTGAACGTCGTGTTCTCGGTGGGGCCGTAACCGTTGCGCAGTACCGCGGGCGGATGCCGGAGCACGGTCCGCACGGTCGCCACGTCCAGCGCCTCCCCGCCGACGATCACGGTGCCGACCGTCGCCACCGCGTCCGGTATCGCCCGGATCGTGTGGTTGAACAGCGACGAGGTCATCCACAGCACGGTGATCTCCTGGTCCCGCAGGCAAGCGACCAGCCGGTCCGGCTCGACCACCACGTCCTGCGGCACGATCACCAGTTGCGCGCCGGTCAGCAGCGCGCCCCAGATCTCGAAGGTCGCCGCGTCGAAGGAAAGGCTGCTGGCGTGGGCGATCCGGTCACCCGGCCCGAACCGCACGTAGTCGGTGTCGTGCACCAGCCGGACCACGCCACGCTGCGGCACGCGGATTCCCTTGGGGCGCCCGGTCGAGCCGGACGTGTACATGATGTACGCCAGGTCCTCCGGCGTCGCCTGCACCAGCGGCGTCTCGCCGGTTTCGTCGTCCGAGCCGACCAGCACCCGTGGTCCGGTCCACGCGGGAATCCGGTCGGCGAACGCGCCGCGCGTCACCACCAGGCCGGCGTCCGCGTCGGCGAGCATGTAGTTCAGGCGGTCTGCCGGGTAACCCGGATCGAGCGGCAGGTAGTGCCCGCCGGCCCGCAGCACCGCGAGCAGCGCCACGATCAGCTCGGCGGAGCGGTCGAGGCACACGCCGACACACCCCGGCCGGCCGCCCAGCGCCGCGGTCAGCCGCGCCGCCAGCCGGCCGGACCGCTCGGCCAGTTCCCGGTAGCTGAGAACGCGATCGCCGTCCCGCACGGCCGGCAGGTCGGGATGCCGCTCGACCTGCCGGTCGAACGCGTCGAGCACGGTCAGCTCCGCCCGGGCCGCCGGACCGTCCGCGTTGCCCCACGCCAGCAGTCGGGCCTGTTCCTTCGCGTCGATCAACGACAGCGCGGACACCGGCACCGTGGGATCGGCACCGGCCGAAGCACACAGCCGCTCCAGGTGGACCAGCATGCGCCGGATCGTCTCCGCGTCGAACAGGTCGGTGCGGTAGTCGACCTCGACCCGCAGGCCGCCGTCGATCTCCGTCACGTAGACGTCGAGTTCGAACTTCACCACACCGGGATCGAAGCGGAACGGCGAACAGGTCGTGCCCGCGAGCCGCAGGCGGTCGCCGGGTGTGTTGAGGTACGACAGCACGACGCCGATCAACGGCGGCCTGCTCGGGTCGCGGCCGGCGCCCAGCGCGTCCACCAGCCGCTCCAGCGGGAGGTCCTGGTGTTCCTGCGCGGTCATGGTGGTGTCCCGCAGCGAGTCGACCAGTTCGGCGAAACTCGGCTGCTCCGACAGGTCGGTCCGGAGCACGACGGTGTTGACGAAGAAGCCGACGAGCGTCTCCAGCTCCGGGCGTCCGCGGTCGGCGACGGCGGCGCCGATCGCGACGTCGGGCTGCCCGGTGTAGCGGTACAGCAAGGTGGTCAGCGCCGCGGCCACGACGGCGAACATCGTCGCACCCCGGCGTTCGGCCAGCCGGCGCAGCGGCCGCACGATCGAGGCGGGCAGATGGTGCTCGATCCGGGCCCCCGACCAGCCCATCGTGGCCGGCCGCGGCCGATCGGTGCGCACGTCCAGCACGGGCATCCCGGCCAGCCGCTCCCGCCAGTGCGCCACCTGCCCGGCGAGCACGCCGGGCGTGCACCGACGCCGTTGCCACGCCGCGAAGTCCGCGTACTGCAAGGGCGGCTCGGGCAGCAGCGAGGGGATCGCGAGGAGGAACGAGGTGTACAGCTCGGACAACTCGTGGCCGAGCACGCCCAGCGTCCACTGGTCGGCGACGATGTGGTGCGCGCAGAGCACCAGGACGTGGTCGTCGACGTCGAGCCGGAACAGCTCGGCGTCCAGCAACGGACCGCGGCGCAGGTCGAATGGCGTTCGCAGGTGCTCGCGGGCGAGTTCGGCCGTCCTGCTCAACCGATCGTCGACGGTGTCACCGTCCACTTCGGTCGTTCGCAGGGCGAACGGTTCGGGCGCGCGCACCACGGCCACCGGCCGGCCGGTGCCGTCCTCGTCCAGGGTGGACCGGAGCACCTCGTGCCGGCGCACGATCTCCGTGAGCGCGGCGCGAAGACAGCCGACATCGACCGGGCCGCGCAGGCGGTGCGCGAACGGGATGTTGTACGCGGCGCTGCCGGGGTCGAGCTCGTGCAGGAACCACATGCGTTCCTGGACGAAGGACAGTTCGGCCGGACCCGGGCCGTCCGGCCGGGGCGTGAGGGGATCGGCGGGCGCGGCCCCGGTCAGCCGCCGCAGCACGGCGGCCCGGGCCGGCTCGCCGATCAGGCCGTCCGCGGTCACGCCACCTCCTGATGAGCACACAGGTCTGTCTCGATCGCGTCGGCCACCCGGACCGCGATCGCCGCGACGGTCGGTCCGGCGAGCAGTTCGCGGACCCGGACCTGGACTCCGAACCGTCCCGCGATGCGGGCGGTGAGCTGGGCCATGGTCAGCGAATGCGCGCCGAACGTCCGGAGGTCGTCGTCGAGGCCGACGTCGGGATGGCCGAGCACCTCGACGACCAGTGGGTGCACCGCGGCCTCCGCGGCGGTTCTCGGTTCTGCCGGGCCCCCGGTCGCCAGCCACGACGGTGGTGGCAGCGCCGCGCGGTCGACCTTGCCGACCGGCGTCAGGGGCAGCCGGTCGAGCACGAGGATCAGGTCCGGCAGCTCGTGCGGCACGAAGCGCCGCGCCAGTTTCGCCCGCAGCTCCGTCCGCAAGGCCCGATCGATCGACGGCCGGCCGGGCAGGTTGGCCCGCGCGGACGCGGGCACGCCGGAGGATTCCGGCCACACCACGGCGATCGGGGCCGGCTCACGCACCCACGCGGCGTCGACCGATCCGTCCTCGCGCCCGGCCCGCCAGCTCAGCCTGGTGCGGTACGGCGTGCCGGCCGCGACGCCGAACAGGTCGAGTGGCGTCGGCGCCTCCGGCTCGGCGTCCTGCCGGAGGTCGCCGACCGTGGCGAACGAGGCCCAGTCCGCCGGCGCCGCTGCCGCCATCGGGATGCCACGCACCGCGACCACCGGCCCTCGGTGGTTCTGCAGCAGCGTGCGGATCGCCCTGAGGTCCATCCCCGCCGACCAGTCCAGCCATTCGGCCTCGCCGCGACCGGCCGGCGGCCCGACGTGCACCACCACGTCGAACGTGGGAGCGCCGGGCCGGCGGTGCGTCGGGGTCAGATCGACCGCGGCGACCCGGGGGGCCGTGTCCAAGGCGGCGAACGCACCCGGGTGCACCGCCAGGCCGGTGTCGGCGCGCACCCGGGCGCGCACGCGCCAACGCAGCTCCTCGATGGTCATCTCGTCCGGGGCGCCCGCCAGTTCCCGGTTCGCGTATCCCGCGGCCAGCAGCGGGAGGGACCGCACGCCGGACGCGATGACGAGGCCGCCGTCCCTGGTCGCGCGAACCGCCTCGCGGATCGCGTCGAAAAGCGTGTCGACGCAGCGGTACACCCCGGGCCGGCAGTCGAGCACGGTCGCGTCGAACTCCTCTTCCGCCGCCACGTCCGCGACGGTGCCGACCCGGACGTGCCGGGCCGCGACCCGGTCGATCCCGGCGAGACCGCCGCCGATCTCGAGGATCGAGCCCGCCTCGGTCAGCTGCGCGAGCGTCACCTCGGTGGCCCTCGCCGTGCCTCGGGGAACCGGCGCCTCGTCCAGGTCGCTGTCGGGCCGCCACGCCGGATCCGCGGCCACGTACGCGACCAGCCGGGACGGCTCGCCGGGTGGCCGGATCGCGACCACGGCGGCCTGTGCGGCGCCCGGGTGGTCGAGCAGCGTCCGCTCGAGCTCCTCCGGTTCGATGCGATGTCCGCGCACCTTCACCTGCCGGTCGAGCCGGCCGAGGAACTCGAAACCGCCGTCGGCGCGACGGCGGGCCAGGTCACCGGTGTGGTAGCGGGTCGCGCCGGGAGCATCCGGATCCGGCCGGAACCGTCGCGCCGTCAGGTCCGGCCGGCCGAGGTAGCCGCGGGCGACACCGGGACCGGACACCACGATCTCGCCGGGCTCGCCCTCCGGTACCGGCCGCTCGTCCTTGTCCAGCAGGTGCACTCCGACGCCCGCCACCGGGTGGCCGATCGGGATGGGGCCGCTGCCGGTGGCGTCGTCGTCGACGACGGTGGACGTGACGTAGACCGTGGTCTCGGTCGGGCCGTAGATGTTGATCAGCCGGAACGGCAGCCCGGGCCGCGGTCGCCTGCGCAGCGCCTCGCCGCCGGTCACCAGGTAGCGCAGGGGCAACTCGGCGAGCCCCGGCTGGACGAGCAGGAGTTCGGCGAGCGCGGTGGTCAGGAAGCACACCGTCACGTCGGCGGCCCGCAGCGCCGCCACCAGCCGAGGTGGCTCGGCGCGATCGTCGTCGGCGATGGCGACGACTCGCGCGCCGACGACCAGCATCGGCCACAGGTCGAGAATGGCGGCGTCGAAGCTCAGGGGCGCGGCGAGCGATCCGCGATCCGCGCCGGTCAGGCCCAGCGCCTCGATGTGCGCGCCGCACAGGTGGGCGATGCCGCCGTGGGTCAGCCGCACGCCCTTGGGCTGCCCGGTCGAAGCGGACGTGTACATCACGTAGGCGACGTCGTCCGCCTGCACGTCCTCCGGCGGTGGCGTGGCCGGGTATCCGGCCACGAGCTCGGTGTCCCGGTCGGGCCGGACCGTCACCGTCCCCTCGAGCGATTCCAGGCCGCCGCTCGTGACGAGCACGCCCGCACCACTGTCGGAGAGCAGGTAGCGCAGACGCTCGATCGGGTAGGTGGTGTCCAAGGGCAGCACCGTGCCGCCCGCCTTCAGCACGGCGAGCAGCGCGATGTAGTGCTCGAGGCCGCGATCCAGGTGCAGCGCGACCACCGAACCTGTGGCCACGCCCAGTTCCCGCAGGTGACGGGCGAACCGGTTGGCCCGTTCGTCGAGCTCGCGATAGCTCAGGGTGGCACCGGCGCAGGAGATCGCGGGCGTATCCGGCGTGTCGGCGGCCCAGCGGGAGACGGCGTGGTGCACCGGGCCGGGACACCAGTCGGATCGGGCTGCAAGCACCGGCTCACTATCTCCGCGGCGGTCGCGACGCGGCATCTCTTCCGGTGCGGTCCACCGCGATCACCGGGAGCCCGGCGAGACCCGCACGCCGGGAGACGCATCGGCCGTCGACCGGTGACAGGCTCGACCACCAACTGGCTACGGGAGAGTTGGACGCCGATGGCCTCGAGCAGAGCTGGGGAGCAGACGGCTCCGATCGTCGTGGGCACGCTGATCCTGTGCATCGGCAAGGGCGCCTGGTTCACCTGCTACGCCTTGTTCTTCACGCGATCGATCGGCCTGACCACGGCACAGTTCGGGTTCGGTGTCACGCTGGCCGGGCTCGTGGGCATGATCATCGGTGGTCCGCTCGGCTATCTCGCGGACCGGCTCGGCGCGCGCGAGGTGCTCACCTGGATCGCGGTGGTGCAGGGCGTCGCCGTGCTGTCCTTCGGTGTCATCCACCAGTTCTGGGTGATCATCCTGGTGACGTGCGTGACGATCGCCTGTGAGCGTTCGGTTCCCGGCATCCGCACCGCCCTCGTCGCCGGCCTGGTGAGCGGCCCCGACCGGATCAGGTCGATCGCCGCGACGAACGCGATGGCCCAGGCCGGCATGGTCCTCGGTGCCGTGATCGGCGCGGTCGTGCTGTCGGTCGACAGCCACGCCGGTTACGTGGCGCTGATCCTCTCCTACGGAACCGTCAACCTCCTCTTCGCGGCGTCGCTGATCAAGCTGCCGCACGTGAGTTCGCTGAAGGACCGCAGGGAGAAGCGCGCCGTCCTGGTGCTGCGTGACCGCCCGTTCCTGACGATCACGATCCTGAACGGCGTCCTGGCGCTGAACTGGGGCATGCTCGACATCGGCGTTCCGTTGTGGATTGCGACCCACACCCAGGCCCAGCCCTGGGTCATCGGCGTGCTCATGGGGGGCAACGCGGCCGTCCTCGCGGTGATGATGCGCCGGATCGCCAGGACCGGCGCCACCGTGGCCGGGGCGAGCAGGCTCGGCGTGTGGTCCGGGGTGGCGCTCGCGTGCTCGTGCCTGGTCTACGCGACCAGCTACCACGCATCGAGCCCGATGGTCTACGTCGTCCTGATCGCGGGAGGCGTGATCGCCGTCGTCGGGGAACTGCTGTTCATCGGCAGCGGAGTCGGCCTCTCGGTCGGCCTCACGCCCCACGAGGCACACGGCGAATACCAAGGCGTTTTCTCGACCGGTCAGCTGGCGGCCACGATGCTCGCGCCCGCCGTCATGACCACCCTGCTCGTCGCACTGGGTCCGGCCGGCTGGCTCGTGCTGGGCGCCGTCTTCCTGCTGGCCGGGTTCGGCCTGCCGGTGGCCGCGCGCTGGGCGACGACCAGCGCGCGGCGGCGGACGTTGGTGGGCGCCGGGCCCGTACCGGAAAACCGAGCGGAGTACAGGTGATGCTGCCCATGTCGGCCCGTGCCGAACTGTCGACGCTGGCGAACGAGTTCTGGGACTGGCGGCTGGCGACCCAGCCCGACTCCTACGACGACATCACGAGGGTCGAGCGGCCACCCGGCTGGACACCCGACTGGTCACCCGCCGCGATCGCGGCACGACGCGCGGCGTTGTCCGGATTCGCCGAACGGCAGCGCGCGATCGACGCGTCCACAGAGGACATCCCGGTCCAGGTCGACCACCGCCTGCTCGGTTCGGCAGTGGCTCGCGCGCACTGGGAACTGGACCTGTTGCGCGGCTGGCAGCGCAACCCCGGCTTCTACGTGGACCAGGCCCTCGTCCCGGTCTACAACCTGGTGCTCGCGCCGGCGCCGTTCGACACCGAACGCGCGCACGCGCTCGTGGCACTGCTGCGCCGGATCCCGTCGACGCTGAGCCAGGCGACGACGAACCTCGGCGGCGAGACGGTCGAGTCGTTCGCCGATCACGCACTGGGGCTCCTCGCGCACGCGGACCAGGACGTCGTGACCGCCATGGCCGCACTGGCGCCGCACCTGCCGGAGGGGTGCCGCGCCGAGCTGTCCGCGGCGACCGGCACGGCCAGGACGGCCCTCGTCGCCTACCGCGACTGGCTCCGGCGGCACCGTGACGAGTTCCGGGGCGCGGTGCCGATCGGCCCCGGCGCGTTCGGCTACTTCCTGCACCGGGTCGCGTTGCTGCCGTATCCGGCGACGCGGTTGCTGGCCATGGGCCGGCAGGAGTGGCAGCGGGCGGTCGCCACCGAAACCCTGCTGCGCCACCGGTACCGGCACCGCCGGCCGCCGGAGCTGCCCGACCTGCCCACGCTCGTCGCCCGCGAGGACGCGGCCGAGCAGGCCGTTCGCCGGTTCCTCGTCGACGAACGGATCCTCGGGCAGCCCACCGGCCTGCGCAGGTACCGGTTCGCGCCGATGCCGGACTATCTGGCGCCACTGACGTGGCTCGGCGTCCCGCACTACGCGTCAGGCCAGAGCCGGGCCGGCGAGGACGCGCTGCGGTACGTGACCGATCCCGGCCCGGACCTGCCGTACTTTCCTCTAGCCGACGCCCGCGATCCCCGCTGCGGCATCATCCACGAAGGCGTGCACGCGCAGCAGCTCGCGTTGTCCTGGCGGCATCCCGACCCGATCCGCCGCCACTACTACGACTCCACGCCCAACGAGGGCGTCGCGTTCTACAACGAGGAGCTGATGCTCCAGTCCGGGTTGCTGGACGACGAACCCACCAGCGCCCTGTTCGTGGCCAACGCGATGCGCCTGCGCGCGCTGCGGGTCGAGGTGGACGTCGGCCTCGCCGTCGGTGATCTCACCCTCACGCAGGCCGCGGACCAGCTGGCCGAGCGGGTCCCGATGGACCGCGCCACCGCCTTGGCCGAAGCCGCGTTCTTCGCGGGCAACCCCGGTCAGGGCCTGAGCTACCAGATCGGCAAGCTCCAGATCCTGGCGTTGCTCAACGACTGCGTGCGAGAGCAGGGGAGCGCCTTCGACCTGATGGCGTTCCACGACCGGCTCTGGCTGGAGGGCAACGTACCCCTAGCCCTGCAACGCTGGGAGCTGCTCGGCCTGCGTGACGAGGTCGACACCGCCGACCGGCTCGCGTCGTAGGCTCAGGCCGCCTCCGGCAGCTCCTCCGGCTGGACGGCAGGCGGGTACAGGCGAGCCAGCCGGCGCGAGGTCCAGCGCGCCGCCGGTCCGATGAGGACAGCGGCCCCCAGGAACAGGCCGCCGAGCGCACTCCAGCCGAACAGGCCGAACGTGAGCACCAGCCACGTGCCGAACGCGGGTCCGAGGATGGACTGCGCGGCCAGGCTCATCTCCAGCCCGGCGAGGTACTCACCCTGCGCCTGCTTCGGCGCGAGTTCGTAGAACAAGCCCCAGGCCGCGCCGGACTGCACCATTTCGCCCACGGTCAGCAGCACGACCGAGACGGCGATCAGCAGCACACCGGGGACCACGGGGAAGTTCTTGGACAGACCGGCGATCACACACCCGGCCACCAGCACCACGGCCGCCCACCGGGCGAGCCGGATGCTGCCGGCCAACGACTCGGATCCCCGGCTCAGCCGGACCTGGAACACCACGACCAACACGGTGTTGACCATCAGCAACACGCTGATCAGGGGTGCGGGCGCGCCCATCGGCCCGAGGATCCACAGCGGCACCACGACGTTGACCAGTGTCGTGTGCAGGGTCAGCATCGCGTTGAGCGCCGTGGTCAGCAGGAACGGCACGTTCCGCAGGGCCGTGAACGACCGGCGGGCCGTCGCCGCTACGACGGCCCTGATCTCCGGCAGCCCGCGGATCACCAGCAGCTCCAAGAGCACGCACGCCGCGTCGCCGATCGGCAGGGCGTAGTACGCGGGCATCGTGTCGATCGCGAGCGCGATCCCGGCGAAGGCGGCACCCACGGTGAAGCCGAGGTTGCTGAGCGAACGCACCTGCGCCCGCAACCGGATCCGGCGCTCCGCGGTGGTGATCGTCGAGACGAGGGCGGAGCTGGCCGGCCCCTTGCCGAACCCGGTGGCCGACGCCAGGCAGGCCGCGACGGTGAACGCCGCGAACGAACCGGCCAGCGTGTAGGAGAGCAGCGCGAGCGCGTCCACCAGGCACAGCACCATCATGACGCGCCGCGGGCCGAACCGGTCGGCGACCCGGCCCAGTGTGCTGGCGCCGAGGAAACCCGCGATCCCCGCCGCGGACAGGGCCAAGCCGACCTGCTGCGGCGACAGCCCGACCACGCGCAACGCGAACACCGTCGTCCCGGTGATGAACAGCCCGTCGCCGATCGAGTCGAGGAAGATCGCCAGTGCGTACCGGCGCTCGTTGCCCTTCGCGGGGACCAAGTCCTCGCGCATGCGCCGCAAGGCGCTCCTGAACACCATCGGATTTCCCCTAGTCCTTCGCGGTACGTTTCAGCTCCGCGTCGACGACCGGGCCGATCTCGGCAAGCGGCCCCTTGCGCATCATGTCCCCGTGCTGACAGTCGATCGGGAGTTCCGTGAGGCTTCCGGCCAGCGGCCGCCAATCGTCCACAGGGGACGAACCGGTTTCCCGGTCGCGTTGCGCGGTCAGGTAGAGAACGGGCCCGTCGAACCTCTTCGGGCGCGTCGCCGTCACGAGCCGCTGCACCTGCAGCGCCGCGTCGACCAGGGTTTCGGCGTCGGCGTCGACCACGTCCGCCAGGTCGACGCCGAGATCCTGGGTGATCGTGTCGGCGATCTCCGCTCGCCCGGCCGTTCCGCCGAGATCCACGTACGAGTCGAGCAGGACCAGCGCGCCGACGGTTTCCCCGAGGTCGCGCAGGCGTACGGCGACCGCGTGCGCCAGGTTGCCACCGGCCGACCAGCCGAGCAGGTGGTACGGCCCGCTCGGGCGCACCCGCCGGATCTCGCCGACGTGGTCGTCCACCAGTTCGGCCAGTGTGGTGGGCAGCCGGCCGGGCTCACGGATGCCCCGCACCTGGAGGCCGTAGACGGGCCGGTCCGGAAGGTAGCGGCGCAGCCCGGCGTAACACCAGCTCAACCCGGCCAGCGGTGGCAGGCAGAACAGCGGCTCTTCGGCCCCTTCCGCCCGGATCGGCAGGACGGTGTCGAAGGCACCGCCGGGGCTGCCGGGGGCGTGCAACCACGAGGCCAGCCCGGCGGGCGTGGGCAGCTCGAAGAGGGTCCGCACGGTCATCGCCACGTCGAACTCGGCCCGCACCCGGGCGATCAACCGGGTGGCGAGCAGCGAATGCCCGCCCAGCTCGAAGAAGTTGTCGTCGGCCCCGACGTCCTCGACCTCGAGCACCTCGGCGAACACGTCGGTGAGCAGGCGCTCGGCCGGCGTGCGCGGCGCCCGGCGCGTCACCGAGCCGTACGCGGGCGCGGGCAACGCCGGCCGATCCAGCTTTCCGCTGGTGTTGCGGGGAATCCGGTCGATCACGCTGATCGCGGCGGGCACCATGTAGGAAGGCAGCGAACGCGCGGCGGCGGCGCGCAGGCCGGCCACGTCGAGCGTCGCGCCCGGCCGGGCCACCACGTACCCGACGAGCTGCGGATCACCGGGCCGGTCCTCCCGGTCGACGGTCACCGCCGCCGCGACGTCCGGGTGCGCGGCCAGCACCGCGTCGATCTCACCCAGTTCGATGCGGAACCCGCGGATCTTCACCTGCCGGTCGGTACGCCCGAGGTACTGGAGGGTGCCGCTGGGCTGCCAGCGCACCAGGTCCCCGGTCGCGTACATCCGGTCACCCTCCGGGCCGAACGCGTCCGGCAGGAACCGTTGCGCGGTCAGTTCGGGCCTGCGGAAGTAGCCCCTCGCCACGCTCGCCCCGGCCAGGTACAACTCGCCGGCGACGCCGGGCGGCACCGGCCGGAGGCCGGGGCCGAGCACGTAGGCGCGGGTGTTGGCGACGGGCCTGCCGAGGGTGACCGCCTGGCCGGCCACGATCCGCGCGGACACCGTGTCGACCGTGCATTCCGTCGGCCCGTAGTAGTTGTATGCCTCGGTGCGCGGCGCGGCGGCGAACTCGTCCCACAGCTGCTGGTCGATCGCCTCGCCGCCGATCATGACCATGGCCGGCGGACGGCGGGCCGGGTCGAGCAGCCCGGCCGCGATGAGCGGCTTGGCGTAGGACGGCGTCAGGTCGAGGAAATCGATCTCGTGGGCCACGACGTACTCGACCAGCGCATCCGGATCGGCTCGCACGTCCGCGTCGATCACGTGCAGCTCGTGCCCGGCGATCATCCAGAGCACCTCGTCCCACGACGTGTCGAACGAGAACGACGCCGTGACGGCGACCCTGATCGGCCCCGCCGTGCGGGAGAACAGGGTCCGCCGGTGTTCGGCGAACAGGTTGACCAGGTTGCGGTGCTCGACGACGACCGCCTTGGGGAGGCCGGTCGAGCCGGACGTGTAGATGAGGTACGCGGCATGGGACGGGTCGATCGCCGTACCGGGATCGGTCGCGTCCGTCCCGCTCAGGCGTTCGGCGGTCGCCGGATCGTCCAGCACGACACACCGGACGTCGCCGAGCTCGCCGGCCAGGGCGAGGTTCGTGATCACCAGTGCCGGCTCGGCGTCGGCGAGCAGGTGCGCGATCCGGTCGTCCGGCAGATCCGGGTCGACCGGCAGGTACGCGGCACCGGCCTTGAGGATCGCGAGGATCGACACCACGATGTCGGCCGTCCGGGGCAGCGCGACGGCGATCCGTTCCTCGGGACCCACTGCGGGTATGAGCCGGGCCAGCTGGTTGGCTCGCGCGTTCAACTCCGCGAAGGTCAACCGCGTGCCCACGCCGACCAGGGCGGTGGCGTCCGGGGTGCGTCGCGCCTGCCGCTCGAACACGTCCACGACGGTCCCGGCGGGAACGTCCAGCCCCGTGTTGTTCCACTCGGTCAGGATCAGGGACCGATCCGCCGCGGACAGCAGTTCGAGCTCGCCGATCGGGGTGTCCGGCGCGGCGACGCAGGCCATCAGCAGTGCTTCGAGGTGTGCGAGGAAGCGGCATGCCGTCGAGGCGTCGAACAGGTCCGTGTTGTACTCCAACCGGCACGAAAGCCCACTCGCGCGGTCGGACACGTCGAGCGCGAGGTCGACCTGGGCCATCGCCATGTCGACGTCCTGGCCCTCCACGCGCAGCCCGTCCATCGGCACGACCGCGTCCCCGCCCAGCAGGTTGAACATCACCTGGAACAGGGGGTTGCGGCTGGGATCGCGCGGCCGCCGCAGGTGGTCGACCAGCCGGTCGAACGGGAACTCCTGGTGCGCCAGCGCGCCACGCGTCGTCTCCCGCACCCGCTCCAGCAAGGCCGCGAAGGACAGGCCGGGGTCCAGTTCGGTGCGCAGCACCAGGGTGTTCACGAAGAACCCGACGATCCGCTCCAGCTCGACCCTGGCGCGGCCGGCCACCGGAGTGCCGACGCAGATGTCCTCCTGCCCGGTGTAGCGGTGCAGCAAGGCCGTCAACGCGGCGAGCAACGTCATGTACAGCGTCGCCTGACGGTCCAGCCCGAGCCGGCGCACCCGATCGGACAGGTCCGGCGGGAGGTCACGGACGACAACGGCCCCGGCGTAGCTCTGCTGCGCGGGTCGAGGGTGATCGGTGGGCAGGTCGAGGTCCACCGATCCGGCCAGGCGGTGGCGCCAGTACTCGAGATCGGCCGTCGTGTCCCGGTGGTACGCGGCGAAATCGGCGTACTGGAGCGCGGGCTCGGGCAGCGGCGACGGTTCGCCCGCACGGTAGGCGTTGTAGAGCGTGGCCAGCTCGGCACAGATGATGTCCAGCGACCAGCCGTCGGAAATGATGTGGTGCTGGCACAGGGCCAGCACGTGCGTCGTGGCCGCCACGCGGAACAACGTGGCCCGGAACAGCGGGCCCGCCGCGAGGTCGAAGGGCCGCCGCAGATCGTCGCGCAGCATCCCCGCGAGCCCGGCCTCCGAGGTGTCCACGATGGACAGGTCGACCGGATCGGCGGGCAGGACCACCTGCACCGGCTCACCGTCGCGGAGCGGCAGCACCGTGCGCAGGGCCTCGTGCCTGCGCACGATTTCGGTCAACGCCGTGGTGAGTGCGCGCTCGTCGAGTTCCCCGGTGAGCCTGAGGACGAGCGGAAGGGAGTAGGCGGCGGCCGGGTCGAACTGGTCGAGGATCCACAACCGGCGCTGCCCGGGCGCGAGCGGTACCGGATCATCCGGATGCGGTCGAGGTGCCGGCGTCGCACCCCTTGTTCCGGAACCGCCGCCCACGGCGGCCGCGAGCCCGGCCACCGTCGGGTTGTCCAGGACCAGGTCGAGGGGGAGAGCGGCGTCGAACAACGCGCGCAGCCGGGCGGCGAGCCGCGTCGTCAGCAGCGAATGCCCGCCCAGCTCGAAGAAGTCGTCGTGGACCCCGATGCGCTCGACACCCAGCAGTTCCCGCCACACGGCGGCGATCGCCACCTCGGCTTCGCTGCGTGGAGCGGCGAAATCGTCCGTCTCGACCGCCTCTTCCTCGACCCGTTGTTCGACCGCGGGCCGGGGCGCCTCGTCCAGCAGCCACCACCGGTTCTCGCGCCAGGCGTACCACCCGCCCCAGGCGCCCACCGGCGCCTCGCCGGGCGGCGCTTCGCCGCCGAGATCCAGCACGGTCACGAAGTCGGGCGCGGCCGCCCGCGCCTCGTCCACCGCGACCGGATCGGCCGCCCCGACGAGCACCAGCCGGATCCCGACGGAGCCGCACTCCCGCGCCAGTGCTTCCCCCACGGCGACCCCGGGTCCGGCCACGACGACGGGGGACACCGCCCCGTCCCGGGACACGGCCGTGACCGCACTGTCTACTTCGGACGGGCGAATCGCGCCGAACCACGCCGACCCCTGGCCGAGCGACCGCACCATGTCCGGGGCGGGCACGTCGCCGACGGTCAGCACCGCGTCGTGCCGCAGCCCGGACCGGCTCGTCGCCCGCACGATCGGCCGCTCGCACCTGACCGGCTCGAACGGATGCGGCGGCAGCGCGGTACGGCGCGCTTGACCGTCCTCGAACAACCCGTCGACACCGGCCTCGAACCCCCGCTCCCACAGGCGGGCCAGCGCGGACAGCACACCGACCTCCTCGGGATCGCCCGAGCGCCCGGCCAGCGGCACGGCCAGCCGTTCGGGCGTCCAGGCCGGGTGCGCGCGGAGCATGCGGGTCATCGTCTGGCCCGGCCCCAGCTCCAGGAACACCTGGCTCGGACCGGCCAGCAGCGCCTCGACGCAGTCCGCGAGGCGAACCGTGCCGGTCAGCTGGTCCACCCAGTAACCGGCGTCGGCGACCCGGGCCGGCTCGGCGAGGCCGCCGGTCAGGTTCGACAGGAACGGCACGGTGGGGACCCCGTGCGGCGTCGCGGCGACCGCTCGACCCAGCCGTCCCGCGGCAGGCCGGATCCGCGGCGAGTGGAAAGCCCGGTCCGTGTCCAGCAGCCTGCTGTCGGTCGTCCCGTAACGGCGCAACGCGGCCATCGCCACCTCGACGGTCGGCGGCGGCCCGGCGAGCACGGTGTGCACGGGACCCGCGACCGCGACGGACAGGTCGGGATGGGCGTCGAGCAGGTCCCGCACGTGCTCGGCGGGCGCGGCCGTGCTCAGCATCAACCCCGGTTCGGTGTCCCGCATCGCCAGCCCGCGCTCGTGGATCAACCCGAGCGCGTCCGAGGGCTGCCACAGCCCGGACACCGTCGCCGCCACGTACTCGCCGACGCTGTGTCCCAGCATGGCGGCGGGCTGGATGCCGAACCGGAGGAACTGCCGAGCCAGGGCGTAGCCGATCGCGAACAGCCCCACCTGCTGGTGGGCCGTGTCGCGCAACCACGCGGTGTCACAGTCGGGTCGCAGGGCTTGGGCCAGGTCCACGCCGAACCGCACGCCGGCCAGGTCGGCCAGCTCGTCGAAGGTCTCGCGGAACGTCGGGAGCAGCCGGTGCGCCGCGGCCCCGAACCCGGCCCGCAGCGTGCCCTGCCCGGGAAACAAGAACGCGGCTTGAGCGCCCGCACCGGCCCGGCGAGCCGGCGGACCGTCCCGCAGCGCGGCCGACACCTCCGCGCGATCGGTCGCCACCACCGCGATCCGGTGCGGGAAGCGTCGCCGGCCGTGGGCCAGGGTCCACGCCACGTCCTCGGCCGTCTGGCCATCTTCGGCGGGCTCGGCCAGTGCTCCGGCGACGTCGGACCCCAGCCGCTCCAGCGCCTTCGGCGTGGCCGCGGACAGGCAGAACACGCGTGGCTTGCGCTGCACGGTCCGTCGTGACAGGACCGGCGCCGACTCCAGGATCGCGTGCGCGTTCGTACCGCCCATGCCGAACGAACTGACCCCGGCGAGCAACGGCCCGTCGGCCGGCAACGGCTCGACCGTGGTCGCGATCCGGAACGGGCTGGACTCGAGTTCCAGCTCGGGATTCGGCCTGCGGAAGTGCAGGGTGGGCACCAGCTGCCGGTTCTTCAGCACCAGTGCGGCCTTGATCAACCCGGCCACGCCCGCCGCGGCGCCGGTGTGCCCGATGTTGCCCTTCGCCGACCCCAGCCGGCAGTAGCCGACACCGTCGGTGGACTCGCGGAACGCGGACGTGAGCGCCGCCAGCTCGACCGGATCACCCACCTTCGTGCCGGTGCCGTGCGCCTCGACGTAGTGGATGTCGGCCGGGTCCACCCCGGCGACGGCCTGCGCGAAGCCGATCACCTCGCGCTGCCCGGCGATGGACGGGGCGACGTAGCCGATCTTCTGCCCGCCGTCGTTGTTCACGGCCGAGCCGCGCAGCACCGCGATGATCCGGTCGCCGTCGGCGAGGGCGTCCTCCAGCCTGCGCAGTACCACCACGCCGACCCCGCTGCTGAACACGGTGCCGCCGGCGTCGGCGTCGAACGGGCGGCAGTGGCCGTCCGCCGACACGACGCTGCCCTCCTGGTAGAGGTAGCCGTTGGCCTGGGGCAACCACAACGCGACGCCACCGGCGAGCGCCGCGTCGCACTCGTGGTTGGTGAGGCTCGCGGCCGCCTGGTGCACCGCGACCAGCGCCGTGGAACACGCCGTCTGCACGGTGATCGCGGGCCCGCGCAACCCCAGTTTGTAGGCGACCCGGGTGGCCAGGAAGTCCTTCTCGTAGCCGACCATCGCGGCCACCTCGTCCGCCGGATCCACGAGGTCCTGGTTCACCCGGTCGGACCCGGCGAAGACACCCAGCCAGCCGCCGAACCGCTGCGGGTCGATGCCCGCGTCGTCCAAAGCCGCGGAGCACGCTTCCAGGAACACGCGCTGCTGCGGGTCCATCCCGGCCGCCTCGGCCGGGCTGTAGCCGAAGAACGCGTGGTCGAAGCACTCACCCTGCTCGATCAACCCGCGCACGGGCACGTAGTCGGGATGCCTGGCCACCTCGACCGGCACACCCGCGGCGATGACGTCGTCCAGCCGGAACCGGCTGATCCCTTCGACCCCGGTGCGCAGGTTGTGCCAGTACCGGCGGGCGTCGCCGGCACCGGGCAACCGGCACGCAAGCCCGACGATCGCGATGGCAGGCGCGCCGGCCTCCTCGGCGTGGCCGTCAACGTCGCTCATCCACCAGCCCCTTACGCCGAACAAGATGCGCACGTCCGTCCACACGGGATACGCGATCGTCCGCCCGGCTCCACGACGGGAACCGGGCATCGATCCGTCGAGTATCCCGCGCGACCATTCGTGACCGACATCTCCGAACATGCTTTTCGGCAACGAGGAGAAGGCACGACCGGAGATGATTCTGGACGATCAGCGTTACGACATCCGGTGGAAATTGGCCGGATCGGGGGGCGGAAACGACGGCCCGGCCGCCGATCAGCCCATACTCAAGGTGTCGAAATGCTCGTTTACGTCGCTCTGAAGTGTGACGCACTTCCGGCGGTTTCCGATCATTCGGCTCATTCTCGACATGGTCTGCGTAGGCCGGCACGCCTCCCGGTAACTCGTTGAGCGCCTTGACACGGCCACTCCGGGTGACGTTCGCGGAACCGGCTAACAAAATCCCGCGCGTTTCGTCTTTCTCAGGCAACCCGCACCGAAACCGGCTTCCGCCGGCGCGCGAAAGGGAAGGCCATGTCACGAAGATCAATCCTCGTCGCACTCACCGCGACCTGCGCTCTGCTGGCTCCGACCGCGGTGGCGGCCGCGGCGCCGCCCGGGGTCGACCCGGCCACCGTCGACCTCACGCTCGCCGCCGGGCAGAGCTCCACCGTCACCAAGCACGTCACCACCTCCGCCGTCCCGCCGAACCCCGACCTCGTCCTGCTCGCCGACACCACCGGCAGCATGGGCGGCGCGATCGCGAACGTCCGGGCCAACGCCAACGCCATCACCGGGGACGTGCTCGCCGCGCAGCCGACCGCCCAGTTCGGTGTCGCGGAGTACAAGGACTTCAGCGACTCCGTGCCGTTCAAGGTCAACCAGGGCGTCACCGCCGACACCGGCGCGGTCCAGGCCGGCATCAACCAGTGGGCCGCGGGCGGCGGGGGCGACACGCCCGAGGCCGACCTCAACGCCCTCTACGAACTGGCCACCGGCGCCGTCTCGTTCCGCCCGGACGGCACCCGCATCATCGCGTGGTTCGGTGACGCGCCGTCGCACGACCCCAGCGGCGGGCACTCCCTGGCCGACACGATCGCCGCGCTGCAGGCGGCGAACATCCGGGTCGTCGCGGTCAACGTCGGCGCGCTCGACGCCTCCGGCCAGGCGAGCGCCATCGCCTCGGCCACCGGCGGCGTGCTGCTGAACAACGTCCCGTCGAACCAGGTGTCGCAGGCCATCCTCGACGGCATCAAGTCCATCGAGGTGACGGTGACCCCGCACGTCACCAGCTGCGACCCGCAGCTGACGCTCACCAACGCCCCGGCGAGCGTCAAGGTGGCCAGCGGTGACGTCGCGACGTTCACCGAGACGATCGCCGCCGCGGCCGGCGCCGCCCCGGGCACCTACCACTGCTCGGTCGACTACCTCGTCGACGGCGTGTCCCGCGGCTTCGTCGAGACGACCACCGTGCGCGTGCTCGGCTTGGCCGTCAACGACGTCACGGTGACCGAAGGGTCCGGCGGCGCGCCGGTCCCGGCCACCTTCACCGTGTCCCTGCTCGGCGGAACCAGCCCGACCCCCGTGACCGTCCACTACGCCACCGCGAACGGCACCGCCACCGCCCCGGCCGACTACGCCGCCACCAGCGGGGACGTCACCTTCGCCCCGGGTGAGACGGCCAAGCCGGTGACGGTCCTGGTGAACCCGGACACCGTCGACGAGCCGGACGAGACGTTCACCGTGAACCTCTCGGCCCCGGCCGGCGCCGGGCTGGTCGACCCGACCGGGGTCGGCACGATCGTCGACGACGACCGGGACGGCGCCTTCTCCTGCACCGGCACCGCCGCGAACGTCCTCGGCGTCACGGCCGCCGTGGCGAACCCGCAGAACCTGCCCTGCGCCGACGACAGCCAGACCGTGCTCGACGCGACGCTGAACGCGGGCCTGATCAAGGTGCAGACCCACGCGCTGACGTCCTCGACCGACCTGACCCCGGACAACCAGTCCGCGGCTCCGGCGGCCGGTGACCACGCGCAGGCGTCGGCCAAGATCGACAAGACGGTGATCAGCACGGTCGGGCTGACGATCGAGCTCGGCGTGATCCAGTCCCAGGCGGCGGCGACCTGCCAGCCGGCCAGTGGCGGGCTCGCCCCGGAGCTGACCGGCAGCTCGAACGTCGCCTCGTTGAAGATCAACGGCGTCGCGGTCACGGTCGGCTCGGCTCCGCTGACCATCCCGCTGGTCATCGGCTCGCTGAAGCTGAACGGCCAGACCGTTTCCAACGGCGTCGTGAAGCAGCAGGCGGTCGCGCTGGACACCGCGCTGGCGAAGATCGTGCTGGCGGAGTCCCAGGCCGACGTGCACGGCACCACGGCACACCCGGCGGGCAACCCCTGCCGGCGCTGACCCGGTGAACAAGCCGGGGCGGGCGGGTCCCCGCCCGCCCCGGCTTTCCAGAACCGGTCCGAGTGCGCCGGTACACCGTCCGGGTCGGCAGTGTGCGCGTAGGACCTCTCGAACAACGGTCGCTTACAGGCAGATCTCCGCCTCCGAGCGAGGAGCGGTTCGAGCGGATCGCCCGGCTGGCTCAGCACACCTTCGGCGTGCCGATCGCGCTGGTTTCCCTGGTGGAGCTGGACCGGCAGTGGTTCAAGTCGTGCGTCGGGCTCGACGACCGGGAACGCCCGCGGGTTGATCCCCGATTCGCCGCCAATCCGATGGTGACCGATCCGGTTCTGCGCCGGGCAGCCGGTGAGCACGCCTTCCGGGCACAAGGTCGGGACGCTGTGCGTGATCGACCGGGAGCCGCGTCAGCTGACGTCGGCCGAACGCGACCGGCCGCGCGCCCTGGCGCACCCGGTGGAGCCGGAGGAGGCCCGGCGGGAGGCGGATCGGCGACGGCGACGAGCGGACCGGTGTCAGCCGCTCGAGGTCCGCTCCAGGTAGGACACCGTGCAGCCCGCCAGCCGGTCGGCCGCGTCGCGCGCGTGGGCCGCGCACATCTTGCCGGTCGCGCCGTCTTCGTCGGTGACGACCGCGACCGCCGGCTCGCCGCACGGCGTGTGGAGCCGGTCGTAGTCCCACTCGCGGGCGCAGCCGGGAGCAGTGCACCAGGCGCGGTCCCCGCTCGCGCGCACCGACGTTCCGTGAGCCGGGCAGACGCCCCACGGAACGTCGCACAGGCCGGGGTCGCGGGACGCCCGGACCCGGGCCAGGTTTTCGGCGGTCCGGGCGACTTCCTCGGTGTAGTCGCTCAGGTCGTGGGTGGCTTTCGCGACGGGCCGGGCCAGGCGCTGCAGGTGGCCGTCGGGTGCCGTCCGCAGCCGGGCGGCCACCTCCGCGGTCCGGGTCGCGAGCGCTTCGGCGTCGGCGGCCAGCGCGCGCAGCTCCGCCGGCAGGGGCTCGGACGGGGTCGGCTCGGGCATGCTCGTCCTCGGTGATCGGTGGGCGCGGACTGCGCAGGTACCCCGAATCCGGGCGGCCCAATCGCCGGCGCTCACCACCCGCCGGGGGCGGGCGGCTTGGCGGTGATGACGAGAGCCGCCTGGTCGTCGGTTCCGCTTTCGTCCTGCGCGAAAGCGCGAACCGCCGCGGTGACGGCGTCCAGGACGTCCTGGGCGCCCGGCCGGGCCGGCGCGGACCCGATCGCGCGCACCAGCCGGTCGTCGCCGAACTGGTCGCCCCGCGGGTTGCGGGTTTCGACGAACCCGTCGGTGAGCAGCACGAGGCTTTCGTCCGGCCGGAGGAGGAGCTGCCGCGGCTCGAGACGCGGCTCGCCGCCCAGGCCGAGGAGCTTCCCGGGGATGTCGAGCTCGTGCGTGCGGTGGGCGGCGTCGAGCACCACCGGCCGGTTGTGGCCCGCGCGGAGCAGGTCGACGGCGAGGCCGTCGTCGTGCGGGGTCAAGTGGCCGTAGACCATGGTGACGAAGTCGGTGCCGTGGGCGTCGGGGCGGTTGCTCAGGGCGCGGTCGACGGCCCGCACGATCGCGACGGGGTCGCCCAGCAGCGGCGCGACCGCGCGGGCGGTGTGGCGGACCAGCGCGGTGGTGGTCGCGGCCGTGGCGCCCCGGCCGCAGACGTCACCGAGCATGAACGCCCACGTCCGGTCGTCGAGCGGGAAGACGTCGTAGAAGTCGCCGCCGATCTCCAGGCCCTCGCCCGCGGGGTGGTAGAAGGTGGCGAATTCGGCTCCGGGGACCGCGGGCAGGTCCGGCAGCAGCAGGCCCGCCTGCAGGTCGCGGGCGAGCGTGACGCGCTGGCGGTACTGGCGTGCGTTGCGGGCGGCGGACGCGGCGCGGCGGGCGACCTCTTCGGCGAGGGACACGGTGTGCCCGTCGAACCCGGCTTCGCCGGTGCTGAGCAGCGTGAGGACGCCGAAGGTCTGGCCGCGTTCGGTGAGCGGGACGCACAGGTAGCCGGTGACGCCCAGCTCGGGCCACGGACCGGGGGTCAGGGGTGGCTGCCGGGCCACCTCGGTCAGGCCCGAGGCGAGCACCCGGGCCAGTGCGCTGTCGCTGCGCGGGGCCGGCCGATGGGCGTCTAGCAGGCCGGTGTCGTGGGCGTTCGCGCCGGCGCTGCCGACGCGGCGCAGCCGGCCGTCCTCGATGATGTCGACCGCGCAGAGCGGCGCGAGCGCGGGCACGCACAGCTGCGCCAGCCGCTGCAGCGCCTGCACGTGGTCGAGGTCCGCCGAGAGCGCGGTGCTCGCCGACAGCAGGAACGCGAGGTCCTGCCGGGCCGCCCGTTCCCTGGCCTCGGCGGCTTGCCGGGCCAGCTCGACGTGGTGGCGTTCGATCGCGAGCGCGGCCGTGCCGGTGAAGAGCCGGGTCAGCGCGAAATCGATCTCCTGGGGAGAGCGCGGCGTGCGGTGGTACATCGCGAACGTGCCCAGCAGCCGCCCGTCGCGGCCCAGGATCGGCGTCGACCAGCACGCGGCGACGCCGGCGCGGCCGGCGAGCTCGCGGAAGTCGTCCCAGAACGGATCGGTCGCGATGTCGGTGACGATGACCGGCCGGCGCCGGTGCGCAGCGGTGCCGCACGAGCCGACCCCTTCGCCGGTGGCGATGCCGTCGATGGCCTCGTTGTAGAAGCCCGGCAGGCTGGGCGCCGCGCCGTGGCGCAGGTGCCGGCCGTCGGGGTCGGCGAGCAGGACCGACACCAGCACGTCCGGGGCGAGCTCTTCGATCGCCCGGGCCATCCCGTCGAGGATCTGCTCCAGCGGCGCCTGGCGGGCGATCTGCTCGAGCAGGACGCGGTGCTCGGCGGTGAGCCGCTGCGCGTGTTTGACCTGCGTGGTCTCGACGCCGATGACGCGCACGCCCGTCACGGCGCCGGACGCCTCCCGCCGGGGCTCGTAGGTGAAGTCGAAGAAGGCTTCCCGCGCGTCCGCGCCCAGCCCCAGCACCACCCGCGCGTCCCGCCCGGTGGCCGGCTCTCCCGTCCGGTAGACCCCGTCCAGCAGCGCGAGGAAGCCTTGGCCGGCGAGTTCCGGCAGCACCTGGCGGAGCGGAACCCCCAGTGACGACGCGCCGGAGCGGGCCACCGCGTCGAAGAAGGCGGGGTTGGCGGCTTCCAGCACGTGGTCCGGGCCGGCCAGGGACGCGAAGACCGCCGGCGACTGGCCGAACAGCGCCCGCAGGTCCGAGTCGGTCGGGACCGGCGGCTCGGAACTGCCGAGCGCGCCGTCACCGGGTCGGGACATCGGTCTGCTTTCTGCGGGGGCTCGGCGGCCGGGTGCCACCGCCTGGTTCGGGCGGGCGCACCTGGGGGCTCAAGTGCCGGCCGGGCCGATCGCGCACGATCGTCCGGCCTGGACACCTTACCCACGTGAAGCCGCCGCGGCATCCGTCGCGTCGGGCGGGTCACCGGCTGTCGCCGGTTTCGGCGTGCGCGTCGTCGGCGGTTTTCCGAAGTGAGCGCCTCGTAGGTGGCGAGCGTCACGCTGCGCTCGAGAACAGCGCGGCGACCGGCCGTGCCCACCGCGGCACTCGAGATCGGCGGAGGTGAAGCGCCCGGGCGGTCGACGACCAGACGACGGGGTGATGCATCGAGATAGTGCCGCCACGGTAAAAGCCCGGCCGAACGGCCAAAAGACCGGCGCACACTGCGGGCCGACCGATCAGACGGATGAGAAATCGGGGTCGCAAGCGGCGTCGAACCCGAACTCCGGCAGGACGCGCGGGAGGACCCGCTGCTGCTCGGATCAGCGGGGGAAAGGAGGGCCCAGAGCGCGGCGGCACGCGTCGTCCAGGGCCGCTTTCCCGTCCTCTCCCGCGTTCCCGAGGAATTCGCCGTCCAGTTCGGACACGATGCCGCGCGCCTCGGTGAGTAACGCGCGGCCGTGCTCGGTCAGCTCCAGCCGGGCGCGGTGTCCCTGACCCGGCACGTTGCGCGCCACCGTTCCCAGCTCTTCCAGCATGAGGACGGTGGCGCGCATGCTCTGGGCCGTGACGCCCGCGCGGCGGGCCAGGTCGCTGTGCGAGAGGTCGGCGTCGCGGGAGATGTGCCCGAGGGCACCGAAGAGCCGCATCGTCAGGCCGATGTCGGCGAGCCGCGCTTCCAGTTGCTCCTGCAGCCGCCTGCCGGTGGCGATCACCAGCATGACGGTCGAGAGCGGGCTCTTCGGCGCGTCGCCCACCTGTGACTCTCCCTACCGGTGTCCGCCTGCCGGACGTCTCCGGTGCCAGTGTCCCAGCCTGCCGGGGCGCGGTGATCAGGCCGGTTGCCTCTCGACGCCGAGCCGGTCGGCCGCCCGCTGCGCGGCTTGCCGGAACGCGGCGTTCATGCCGGCGGTTCCGGCGACGGTCTCCCGGGTGAGCTCGGGTCCGGCCAGTTCCGGGGTGCCGACGCCGAACAGGGGCTTCGGTGCGTACTCCATGTTCAGTTCGGCCTGGCGCGCGGTCTTGGTGCCGCGGAGGACCTGAAGCAGCCGCAGGGCGATTTCGTGGCTCCCCGTGGCCGGGCCCGCGGTGATGCGGTTGCGGTCTTCGACGACGTTGTTGGTGTGCACCGGCACCGCGCCGTAGTAGGGCAGCAGGTCGTAGACGTGGAAGTTGGTGGTGGCCCGGTAGCCGCGGAGCAGCCCGGCCGCCCCCATGAGCAGGCTGCCGGCGCAGACACCTGCGACCCACTTCGCGCGGCTGCCCCGGTCGGCGAGGAAGGCCAGGGTCTCGGCGTCTTCGAGGACGTCGGCGGGCACGGCGCCCGCGTAAAGGACGTCCAGGTCGGCGGGGCAGTCCTCGAAGGTGGTGGTCGCGCGGGTGGGGAAGTGGGGGAAGCCTGAGATCTCTTCGAGGTTCTTCCCGACGAGGTGCACGTTCACCTGCGGCAGCACGCCCAGGGCGGTGTGGAAGCCGATGACGTCGACCGGCATGTAGCCGGGGCACACCAGGATCGCGATTTCGAGGGTGCGGTCTTCGTCGGTCATGGTCCTTTCTCTCACTCGGTCAGTCTTGCAGTCCGACTGCAGGTTAGCGGTGCTTGCAGTCGGACTGCAAGATGGCCGAGGGGCGATCGGTGAGAGGGCGCGCGACGTGGTGTCGTCGAGCAGGTAGCGGCTGAGTGCCATTGCTGGGTTGTTGCCGCATCGGAACCTGCTCACGACGAGGTCACGGTGTCTCGGCGGCCCTGCGGGCCAGTTCCGTGGTCAGCGCGTGGATCTGGCGGGTGATCTGGGTGTTGGTCTTGAGTTCGGTTTCCTGTTCGACGAAGTCGTGGTCGGCTTTGGCCTGCTGGAAGGCCGCTGCCCGGTTCTGCCCGATCATGACGAACGTCGAGAGGAAGATCGCTTCGAGGGACACGACCAGCGTCAGGGTCGGCCACGGGCTCTTCTCGGCGAGCGTCATCCAGATCGCGAAGGCGACGACGTGCAGGTAGACGAACGACATCGAGCCGGCGAACTTGGTGATCGCGTCGGCGACCCGCAGTTGTGCGCTGGCGGCGCGACGCTCCCGCAGGTGGACCACGACAGGGTGTTCGGGCTTGGCGTCACGGCGAACGGTGGCCACGGGTGCTCCTTGAGTTGCGGACTCGGTCGATGTCAGCTGCTTGCGTGGCGAGTGTGACCCATCCGCGTCAAGTTCGGGCCCTGGCCTGCACGTGCCCCGCCGAGGCGGCGACATGGTGACGCCGAAAAGTCCCGCTGGTCGGCTTCGGGGCAGCGGGTGGCCCAAGTCCGTCGAGGGCGGTTCAGCCGCCGATGGGTGGCGCTTCCTCGGCCAGGACGAGAGCGAGGAGACCTGGGAACCGGGCATCGAATTCCGCGCGGCGGAGCCGGTTGAAGCGGCGCCGGCCTAGATCCACCTGCTCCAGGAGACCGGCCGCACGCAGAACGGCGAAGTGGTGGCTGGCGGTGGCTTTCGCCACCTGAAGGTCCAGGGCGCCGCAGGCGCAGGTGAAGTCGGGTTCGGTCGAGAGTTCGCGCACGATCGAGCGGCGCACGGGATCCGCGACGGCGTCCAGCGCGTCCTGCAGCCGGACGTCCGCCGGATCGACGTCGACCAGCGAGGTCGACGTGAGCAAGGTCGTCGTGGTCACCGGTGCCAGCCGTGGCGTGGGCAGGGGCGTTGCCCTCGCGCTCGGCGAGTCGGGCGCAACCGGCTACGTCACCGGGCGCAGCGTGAACCCGGCCGACTCGCCTTACGGCGGAACGGTCGCCGAGACGGCGGCGCTCATCGACCAGGCCGGCGGCAAAGGCCCAGGTGAAACGTGAGCACGGCCGACTCGACGTCCTGGTCGACAACGCGGCGAAACTGGACGCCCCCGCGCAGACCGGCGGGTTCTGGGAGAAGCCGCTCGAGACGGTCGACCTGATCACCGTCGGCCTGCGGTCGCACTACGTCGCGAGCTTCCACGCCGCGCCCTTGCTGATCGCGAACGGCCGCGGCCTGATCGTCAACACCGGGCACTACGGCTCGGTGTCCTACCACCAGAACCCCGTCTACGGAGCCCAGAAAGCCGGTTCCGACAAGATGGCCGCCGACATGGCCAAGGAACTGCGGCCGCACGGCGTCGCCGCCGTTTCGCTGTGGCTCGGCGGAGTCGACACCGAACGCGCCCGCGCTCACCTCGCCACCCTCACGCCGGAGCGGCGGCCGACGGCACGCCGCGAATCGCCGCGGTTCACCGGCCGCGTGATCTCGGCCCTCTACGCGACCGAAAACCTCGTGGACTACTCGGGCAGGGCGCTGATCGGCGCCGAGCTGGGAGCACACCTGGGCGTGACCGACATCGACGGAACCGTGCCGCCCTCGCTCCGGTACGCCCTGGGTGGCCCACCGGAACTCCACGCCAGCCTGCGGTAGAACCGCCGGCGGGAGCGGGGCCAGGCTCCGCCGCAGGCGATGACCAGCCGGGCCTGCCGGTCCTCACGCCGTAGCCAGGGGCTGGAGCGGGTTCGGGGGAGCGGTAGTGGGTCGGCCCGAGGCGCGGATCCGGTCTTTCGGCTGTCCTTGCTTCACATATCCTGCGCCGGCAAGGCTTCCACGAGTGGATCGCCGCTTGAAGGGTTGCCGGCGAAGGGAACCTCGCGCCGCTGGGGATCTCAGGGTGTAGCCAGCACCACCCTCAAGACGGGCGCCCGCATGATCGAGCGTCAGGGCGGGGCCGGGCAGGATCGTGCCCGTGAACACTGCCTCGAACCGCAAGCGCCGTATCGGCGCTGTCGCCATCCTGGGTCTCGCCGCATCAGTGTCCGCGACCGGCACCGGACTCGCCGCCACGACCCCGCCCTCCCTCGTGCACGCGACAGCCGCCGCCGCGCCCACGCTGTCCTTCCAAGGCACGCTCCCCGCGCCGAGCGGCCCCTACGCCGCCGGCGAGGACGTCGTCCACCTCACCGACGCGAGCCGTCCCGACCCGTGGGTGCCGTCATCCGGCCCCCGCCAGCTGACCGTCACGATGGTCTACTCGGCCGTCCCCGGGACCGGGACTCCGGCCCCCTATATGACCCTCGCCGAGGCAGCCGGAGCCGTCCAGCACTCGAAGTTGCCGGCGAGTTCCGGCGTCACCCCACAGAACCTTTCCAGCGTCACCACTCACGCCTTCGACGGCGCGCGGCCGCAGCCGGGCAAGTATCCGCTGGTGGTCCTCTCACCCGCGTACGAGGACCCGCGCATGACGCTCACCTCGCTCGCGACCGACCTGGCCAGTCACGGCTACGTCGTCGCGCTCGTCGGCCACACCTACGAGGACAGCGGCGAGACGCTGGCGAACGGCCAGACGCCGCCGTGCGCGATCTGCGACGACTCGGCGCTCGACTTCGACTCCGTCGCCGCCAGCCGCGCGCTGGACGTGTCCTTCGTGATCGACCAGGTGACGCACGGCAATACCGCGTGGCGCCTGGCACACCTCGTCGACAAGCACGAGATCGGCATGGCCGGACACTCCCTCGGCGGAGCGGCGGCCGCCGCCACGATGATCGCCGACCCGCGCGTACGGGCCGGAGTGAACCTGGACGGCACCTTCCACCCGGCTCCGACGCCCGGCCAGATCACCCGGCCGTTCCTCATGCTGGGTGCGGCCGTCAACCACGCGCCCGGCGGCGGCGACTACACCGTGTGGGAGCAGGCCTGGGCCGCCCTCGGCGGCTACAAGAAGTGGCTGACGGTCGGCGGCGCCGACCACACCAGCTTCACCGACCTGGACCTGCTTCTGGAGGAGGCCGGGTTCCCGACGTCGCCCCTCTCCCCGGAACGCGGGGTGGTGATCACCCGCGAGTACGTGACAGCGTTCTTCGACCAGACCCTGAAGGGGATCCACAGCCCGCAGCTGGACGGCCCCTCGCCGAACAATCCGGAAGTACTCTTCCAGTACTAGTGGAGCGTCGCGCCTAACTCTTGGGTTATAGGTGGCGGAGCCTGACGCGTGCGTCGTCGGTGGTGAACCGCCAGCGGACTCGGCGCAGGTGAAGTACTGCCGCGTGGCGGCCGAGATCTCGTCGCGCGCGGCAGCCGGCTGTCGTCCCGGTCCGGGGCGATGGAGGCTACGACGGGTGACCGCAGTGCCGGTAATGCGCAGGATGACCAGGTCCAGGATGTAGCCGAGGGAGTGCTTGCACCGCTCCGCTACGAGAAACTCGGCAAACGAGACAAACGCCAAAGCGCGCTTGAGTCATTCCACGGTCAGTCGAGTTCGGAGCGCTCCTGGTCAAGAAATACCTCCCGTGGCGCCATTGCCTTGCCAAGGATATGCGCGACATCGGCATGCACCGGCGGCCTCCGGCCCGGCGCTGCCGACGACCACCACACACGCGCGGGAACGAGGCCCAAGCAGCTGGGCACGCGTCCCGAGTCGAGCCGTTCCATCCGAGGCCGATACGAACAAATCGGGCCAAACGAGAATAGTCGCCATCATCTGCCGTGCAGATCTGCAGGCTCGGCCTGCCGATCTGCCTCTTCCGGCCTGACCCGCAACCACCTAGCGTGGTGTCCGAACCAGCTATCAGGCCGGCTGAGTTCGGGCGCAACGCCATGGATGGCTCATCGACCGACGTGCCGCGGTAGCGTCGTCGACTTCGCGAACAGGTGCGTAGCCGGCAAGCCGAGTACCTACGAAAAGGAGCTGACCCCATGACGGCCTCGACTTCGCTGAAGAAGGTCCTGATCACGGGAGCCGGAACGGGCTTCGGATACGAGGTGGCCATGCGCCTGGCGGAGAAGGGTTTCGACGTCGTGGCCACAGTCGAGATCTACGGCCAAGTGCAAACGCTCAAGCGACAGGCCGCTGAGCGAGGCGTCACGTTGCAGGTCGAGAAGCTCGACGTCACCAACGACGGGGATCGACGCAAGGCGCTGGGCTGGGGCATCGAGATCCTCGTCAACAACGCCGGGGTCGGCGAGGGCGGGTCCACCGTGGACATTCCTGCCTGGAACATCCGTCACCAGTTCGAGGTCAACGTCACCGGGCCGCTGCTGCTCACCCAGGGCATCGCGAAGCAGATGGCCAAGCGCGGCACCGGCCGCATCATCTGGGTGTCCTCGCGCGAGGGGCTGAACGTGAACCCGTTCACCGGCATCTACGCCGCTTCGAAGCACGCAGTCGAAGCCATCGCCGAGAGCATGAAGGACGAGCTGCAAGAGTTCGGCGTCGAGGTTGCGACCATGAATCCGGGGCCGTTCCTGACCGGATTCAACGACCGGATCTTTCAAACCTGGGAGGGCTGGGAGGATGACCCCTCACAGCGCCTTTTCGACTACGCGAAGCTCGCCTTCCCGCGCGCGCAATTCAACCCGGAGCCGGTGTACGCGACGCTCACCGCCCTCGCGGCAGGCGAGATAGACAGCTACCGCAACCTCGAGCCCAAGTCGATGCTCGAAGAAACTAAGAGCTTGATCGACGCACCGTGGAGCAAGAAGACCACCGACGGTCTCGGAGAACGCAACGACGGCATCCAGAAGGCGTTCGACATGACTCCCGAACAACTTCGGGACGACCAGGAACCCATCCCCACGCTGCCGTCCCGGCCAGTCAACGGCTGAGCCACCGGATGAGCACTCCGCCCCCCGGGACGGTTCCGGGCGGTCTCAACGCCACGATCCGCCCAGCTGCCGCAGGTCCCTGAAGCCCAGAATCCCGAGGTTTCCATGAACGCTCATACCACCGACAAGGCCCAGCTGGTTCTGCGCGACTCGCTGCGCAACCGCGGAACCGCGTTCAGCGAGGAGCAGCGCCGGGCCCTTGGTCTCGTCGGCCGGCTCCCGTCCGCGATCGAATCGCTCGACGAGCAGGCGGGCCGCTGCTACGAGCAGTTGTCGCGCAGGCCGACGGCGATGGACAAGTTCATCTACCTCGACATGCTGCACGATCGCAACGAAGTCCTGTACTTCAAGGTGTTGACCGACCATCTCGCCGAGCTTCTCCCGGTCGTGTACGACCCGACGGTCGGCGAGGCGATCAAGGAGTGGAGCCGCGACTACCGCGTATCGCAGGCCGTCTTCCTGTCCGTCGACCGTGTGGACGACATTCGCGAATCCCTGCAGTCCTTCGGATTGGGAGCCGAAGACGTCGACCTCATCGTCTGCAGTGACGCCGAGGAGATCTTGGGTATCGGCGACTGGGGTGTCAACGGTGTCGACATCTCTGTCGGCAAGCTCGCCGTCTACGTCGCGGCCGCCGGCATTCACCCAGGCCGGGTCATCGCGGTCAACCTGGATTGCGGAACGAACAACACGGCGCTGCTCAACGATCCGACCTACCTGGGCAACCGTCATTCGCGTGTGGCCGGTGAACGCTACGACCAGTTCGTCGACGCCTTCGTCAAGAATGCGGCCGAGCTGTTTCCGAAGGCCATCCTGCACTTCGAAGACTTCGGCCCGGAGAACGCCCGGCGCATCCTGGACGAGTACCGCGACGACTGCCGGATCTTCAACGACGACATGCAGGGCACCGGCGCCATCGTGGTGGCCTCGGTGTTGTCCGGGATGAAGGTCACCCGCCAGGGGTTCGCCGACCAGCGGCTGGTCGTCTTCGGCGCGGGCACGGCCGGCTCGGGGATGGCCGATCAGCTTGCGGCCGGCATGGTCCGCGACGGGTTGTCCGAAGAGGAGGCCAAGAAGCGGGTCTGGCTCATCGACAAGCAGGGCCTGATTACCGACGACATGCCGGACTTGCCGAACTACCAGCAGGTGTACGCCCGGCCCGCCGCCGAGGTGAGCGACTGGACCAGGACGGACGGCCGGCTCGATCTGCTCACCGTGGTGCAGCAGGTCAAGCCGACGATCCTCATCGGAACGTCCACAGTGCACGGTGCCTTCACCGAAGAGGTGGTGGGAGCGTTGTGCGACGGGGTCGAGCGACCGATACTGCTGCCGCTGTCGAACCCGACCGAACGCATCGAGGTGATGCCCCAGGCCGCGATCCGGTGGTCCGACGGCCGAGCGCTCGTCGCGGTGGGGATCCCGAGCGACGCCGTCGACCACGACGGCACCACCTTCACGATCGGACAGGCGAACAACGCGCTCCTGTACCCCGGACTCGGCCTGGGCGCCCTGGTTTCCGGTGCCACCCACGTCACCGACGGGATGCTGCTCGCCGCGGCCGAAGCGGTCGCGTCGCAGGTCGACCCGACAGCGCTCGGCGCCTCACTGCTGCCTCCGGTGGAGAATCTGCGGGCCTCGTCGGCGACCGTCGCCTACGCCGTCGCCCGAGCCGCCGTCCGCGACGGTGTGGCCACCCGGGAGCACGACGACCTCACCCAGGCCGTGCAGGACGCGATGTGGCAGCCCGTCTACCCGACTGAGCAGGACGTCTGATGGCGCGCAAGAACGAAGCTCTCACCCTGCGGGAGGTCCCCATCGGCACCGGCTCCACGGGCAAGCGCACCGAGACCGACTCGATGGGCTCGATCGAGGTCCCTGCCGACCGGTACTGGGGCGCGCAGACCCAGCGGTCGTTGCTTCACTTCTCCATCGGTGACGACCACATGCCCAAGGCCGTCTACCACGCCTACGGCTACGTCAAGAAAGCCGCCGCGCTGGTCAACCACGCCGCCGGCCGCATCGACGACGCGCGCAAGGACGCCATCGTGCAGGCTGCCGACGAGGCGATCGCGGGTCATCTCGACGCCCACTTCCCGCTCTACGTCTGGCAGACCGGCTCCGGCACCCAGTCGAACATGAACACCAACGAGGTGCTCGCCAACCGCGCCAGTCAGCTGCTGGGCGGGGAACTCGGCACGAAGACACCGGTGCACCCCAACGACCACGTCAACCTGGGCCAGTCCTCGAACGACACGTTCCCCACGGCGATGCACATCGCGACGATGCTCAAGATCCGCGGCAGTACGCTGCCGCAGATCCGGGCACTCGCCGACGCCATCATGGTCAAGGCACAGCAGTGGGTGGATGTCGTCAAGACCGGCCGCACCCACCTTCAGGACGCCACCCCCGTCACGGTCGGTCAGGAATGGTCCGGCTGGGCGGTTCAGATCCGACAGGCCGCCGACCGGCTCGCGCAGAGTCTCGGGGGGCTTTGCGATCTGGCGGCCGGCGGAACTGCGGTCGGAACGGGGCTGAACGCCCCCGACGGGTTCGCTGAAGAGATGGCCGCAAAGCTGGCCGAACTGACGGACGCGCCGCTGCGGACCGCGCCGTCGAAGTTCGCGGCGCAAGGGTCCCTGGACGCGATGGTCGCCGTCTCGGCGGGCTTGCGTGGTGTCGCCGTCGCCCTGATGAAGGTCGCCAACGACATGCGCTGGCTGGCGTCAGGACCTCGCGCCGGGCTGCACGAACTGAAACTCCCCGCGAACGAACCCGGGTCCTCGATCATGCCCGGCAAGGTCAACCCTACCCAGCAGGAGGCCATGGTCATGGTGTGCCTGCAGGTCATCGGCGAAGACGGCATCGTCGCCGCCGCCGGGTCCCAGGGCAACTTCGAACTCAACGCCATGCGTCCCATCATCATCAACAACGTCCTGCACTGCGCCACCGTCCTTGGCGACGCCTGCGACAAGCTGCGCGAGTACAGCGTGGAGGGCACCGAGCTCGACCGCGAGCAGATCGACCGGTTCGTCGGCGCATCACTCATGCTCGTCACCGCCCTCTCGCCCGTCATCGGTTACGACAAGGCCTCCGCCATCGCGCACAAGGCCGACGAGGAAGGCAGCACGCTACGGGAGGCCGCCCTCTCCGAAGGTGTCGACCCGGACGAGTTCGACCGGGTGGTCGACCCCAAGGTGATGGTCGGCGACCCACGACGTGATCTGGCGATCAGCGCGACGAGCCTGACGCCACCCGCCGTGAAAGCGTGACAAGCGAACGACGAGCCATCCGGGGCTGATGTGGTTCTGCACGGCCCGCCAGGCTTCTGTTTCGATTCCGAGGGCGTCGAGCAAGGAGGCGGAGACGGTGTTGGCGACGAGGACGACGCGAGCCGGGTCTTCGTCGGTGGTGTCCCGGGCGGCCTCGCCGGAGATCCCGCCGAAGAGGTGCTCGCCCGCGGTGATTGGGGGCGGGACTGAGGTGGTAGGCGTCGGTGAACCACTCCGGGCCGCGGGTCGACATGGCCGACTGGTCGTTGCCGCCGGCGACGACCAGGGTGGGGGCGTTCACGGTGGAGAAGTCCGGGCGCCGAGCAAGGTGCCGGCAGTCTGCGCGCCCCAGGAGTGCCCGGCCACGGCGAGTCGAGCGTGGTCGACACGCTCGGCCAGGCCGGGGAGGTGGGCGAGGATCTCGCGGAGACCGTCGACAATGGCATGTAGGTCGGCGATGCGCACCCGCCAGATGGTGGCGAAACGGGGATCGTCAAAGCCGATGCCGTGACGGCGGGAGTCCAGGTGGGCCGCCCAGCGGTCGACGAGAGGTTCGTAGCCATCCATCGACCAGGCGTTGCCGTGCGAGAAGACGATCACGGGAAGATCGCTGCCGTCCGCGGGTGCGGTGACCTTGACCTGCAGGTCGATCCCGTGGCCGTCAAAGGGGACGAAGACGGGCTTGACGGAGATGACCTGACGGTCGAGTACAGGCTGCAGGCGCTTGACAAAGGTCTTTAGCCCCCTGCAGCACGGGAGTATCCGTCACGCTCGGCCGGACCCTGAAGAACCGCGCCGACGACGCCCTGGCCTGCTTCGACCGCCCCGGCACCGGTAACGGACCGGCCGAGGCCATCAACGGCCGCCTCGAACACCTCCGCGGATCAGCCCTCGGCTTCCGCAACCTCACCAACCGCATCGCCAGATCACTACTACTCGAGTCCGGAGGCACCGATCGATTCGTGCCCGCCCGGGGCTCGAGCGCGACGTGCCTCGCGGGTGACCGCGCCGCGACGTCGGCCGTTGAACGGGAAGGCTCACAGTTCCGCGGTCAGGCCGCCGGCGGGTCTGCGTGCCAGATAAGCTCGTCCTGCCGGTTGTGAACCTCTTCCAGCAGCGCCTCGCGCACCGCCCGCACCTCCCGCCGAGTCGATGCTTCTCGCCGCGAGGCCAGCATGACCGGTACCCGCGGGCGCGGCGCAGCAGCAGCGATGGGACGTATGCCCGGCGCGGTGACGGCCATGAACTTCGGCAGCAGCGCTATCCCGACACCACGCTTGGTTGCTTCGAGCTGAGCGAAAATATTCGTCGAGCTGAACCGCACTACGGCGTTCGGGAGGTAAGCCCCCAAGTCCACCTCTCTTACCCGCTGCATGGCGTCGACGAAGAAGATGAGCGGATGCTGCTCCAGGTCCTCGAGAGAGGCCGGATCGCCGTGCTCTTTCAGGTACGTTTCGCTCGCATAGAACCCAAAATCGTAATCACAGAGTTTCTCGGTGACCAATCTCGTGGCAGGTGGTTGTCCAAGCGTGATGCCGAGATCGAAGGTCGACTCGCGCAACGTGAGTTCACGTGCACCGGTGATGAGTTCCACGTTCAGGCCCGGGTGTTTCGCCCGTACCCGGGCGATGGCCGGAACGACGAACCGGGTTCCGAAACCGTCCGCTGCGGTTACCCGGACGGTGCCGGTGAGAGCGTCGGCCTCGGTGCCGACCGCGGCACGAATCGCAAGGTCCACCGCCTTCTGGATAGCGCGGGCGTGCTCCACCACTGCGCGACCGGTGTCGGTCAGCTCCCACCCTTCGTAGCCGCGGTCGAAAAGGCGCGAACCGAGCGCGCTCTCCAAGGCGCGAAGGCGCCGCGAGACCGTGGTGTGATCGACGCCGAGAAGCTTCGCGGCGGTCATCGGGCGGCCCGTGTCAGCCAAGGCGGCCAAAAAGCGAAGGTCGTCGGCACGCACGTCTCTGCCGTGGATGTTCGCGGTCAAGCGGGAGTCGCCTGTCGGTTCTGGTTTTGCTGCGCGAGAACGACGTCGTACTTCCTGTGCAGCACGTCGTGCCGGAGTTTTGACCGGAGGGAGTTTCGACCGCCCGGTCCGTTGTCGTGGGTGTAGCGGAAGCGCGGTGCGAACGATGGGGCGGTGAGCGGCTCAGGCTCGACGCCGGCGTTGATGTCGGACAGGTACGTCTTGTGGCCAGGCGTGTTGTCCTCGTAATGCATGACGAACCCGGGGTGTCCGGAATCGTCGCGGCTCAGGCCGGGAGTTGACACGGGACCGGGGGACGGAGGGCTCATCGGGTGGATCCTTCGTTGATCGGCGGACATCACCTCCACGCTAGGTCGACTGGCTGCATCCGGCCACCTCAGCCTCCTGATCTGCCACCCGGCTACCTCCCTGGCCACTGCGGTCGCCAACGCCCAGCGCCGACCCAGGTTCCGCGAACCCGGCCGCACGGCCCTTCGACCCGATCGGAAGGGTTCAGCACGATGTCCGCTTCTACGCCCTGGTGGGCCGAGGGAATTCCGCCGCGGCCCATGGGGCGGGCCCGGAAGCCGCCGGAGATGGCCGCCATCGACGCTTCTTTGGGGGCGGATGAGACGGGGCTGGGGTCACCAAGTGACCGGCAGGTCGTGCAGACCGCCGGTGAGCCGCTCGGTGTGCAGGCGCAGCCGGCCGGCGTCGACCGCGAGCCGGAGCTCGGGCAGGCGGGTGAACAGCGTGGTCAGCGCCACCTTGAGTTCGGTTCGCGCCAGGCTCGCGCCGATGCAGTAGTGCGCGCCGTGCCCGAAGCTGAGATGGGTCGCGCCGTTGGGACGGTCGGGGGCGAAGGTTTCGGGGTCCGGGAAAGCCGCCTCGTCGCGGTTGCCGGCGAGCGTGGCGATGATGACCGCGTCCCCGGCGGCGATTTCGACGTCACCGATGGTGATGTCCTCGCGGGCGTAGCGGGCCAGGCCGAAGTTTTCCGGTGCGGCCAGGCGCAGGATCTCCTCGACGATCCGCGGGCGGCTTGCCGGGTCGTCGACCAGTCGTCGGCGTGCCTCGGGGTTTTCCAGCAGGAGCAGGGCGCCGATGCTGATCCGGTTGACGGTGGTTTCGTGTCCTGCGAAGAGGACGCCGGCGACGACCTGGGTCAGCTCGGCGTCGGTGAACGCGGGATCGTCGCGCTGGGCGTGGACGAGGTCGGTGATGACGTCCGGGCCGGGGTCGTGTCGCTTGATGTCGGCGAGTTCGCCGGCGTAGGCGAGTAGTTCGACGATCGCGGTGAAGGGGTCGTCGCCGGTCATGGTCGCGGAGCGTTCGGACAGGTCCTTGAAGTGGTCGCGGTCGCTATAGGGGACGCCCAGCAGCTGGCAGATGACGAAGATGGGCAACGGCAGTGACAGGCTTTCGTGCAGGTCGACGACCTGGCCCGCCCCGCCCGCGGCGATCATGTCGTCGAGCAGTGAGTCGGTCAGCTGCTGCATCCCGTCCTCGAGGCGTCGCATCCGGCGCGCGGAGAACGACGGCACCAGCACCCGGCGCAGGCGGGCGTTGAAGGCGGGTTCGGCGTCGAACTCGCCGACCGGTCCGCCGTTGAACCCCGAATTGGAGATCCGGGGAGCTGTCTCCGGTTCGCGGTGGGAGCGGCCCAGGCGCGGATCGTTGAACAGCGCCCTCGCTTCGGCGTAGCCGGTGACCAGCCAGGCCGGGTCCCCGGCGGGGGTCAGCGCGCGGGTGATCGGGTGCCGGGCCCGCAGGTCCGTCCAGACGGGGCCGACGTCGAGGACCGCCGGGCGGTCGAACGGCAGTCGGGGCAGTTTCGTGGTGTCGGTCGTCATGGGCAACTCCGGAGGTGGGCCGTGCTGATCTCCGGCAGCCTAGCGCTAAGTGGCACGCGTTTGTCACTTAGCTGGCTTGTCGTGCACGTCACACTCAGAGCAGGGGAAGCGCGCCGCCGGCCTCGCTCGCCCGGCATCCCTCCAGGAGCAGGGCGAGGTATCGGCGCCAGCGCGCGGGCTGCGCGGTCTCCAGGTCGGGCACGGCGAGCATCGTCGCCACGATCATGGCGATGAGCGACGGAAAGTCGCTCGAGTCCAGATCCGGGCGCGCGACCCCGGCCGCCTGCGCCCGCTCCAGCGCCCGGCTCAACGGCTCGACGAAACCCTCGGCCGTGGCCCGGGTGACCAGTGCGGTGTCCCGCGCCACGGTCAGCAGCGCGGAGTTGGCCGCGACGGTGACGACCGTGGCCTCCAGGCCGTCGGCCAGCGCCCGCCACGGGTCCGGATGGCCCGTCGCGGCCTCGACGACGGGCTGCACCTCGTCGGTGACGTACTGCTCGAAGACCGCGCTGATCAGGTCTTCACGGCCGGCGAAGCGCCGGTAGACCGTGCGCAGCCCGACACCGGCCCGAAGCGCGACGTCGTTGACCCCGAACTCGGGCCCCTGTTCGCTGATCACCGCACGCGCCGCCTCGAGGATCCGCTCCTGGTTGCGGCGCGCGTCGGCCCGCAAGCCTGGCGGCGGTCCGGGCGTGTGAGTCATGGCTGACAGGATCCCCGGTGGCTCATCGGCATCGCAAATCCCCGGGCGATCGGTGACCTTGGCGTACGTCTCAGCCACAGGACGGTGTGCGGTTGCACGCCGCCGACGCGCACGAGCGGCACCCTCGTCGTCGGCCGATCGATCCGCGCTCGATTCCGGCCTTCGTCGAGGCCGGTGGCCCGGCCGCAAGGAAACTTCGGCCGTTCCGGGTGTGCGATGATCGTGGGATGGCCATGGCATCCACCAGGCAACGGTTCATCGGGCAGCGATCCACCAGCCATGCGTCGGCCAAGCGTGATGACCTGGGGGACTTTCTGCGCAGCCGGCGGGCGGCGCTGTCTCCGGCGCGGGTCGGCTTGGCGCCCGGCCGCCGCCGTCGCACCCCGGGACTGCGCCGGGACGAGGTCGCACAGCTGGCGAACATGTCGGCGAACTATTACGAGCGGTTGGAGCGCGGGTGCGGGCCGCAGCCGTCAACCGCCATCCTCGGGGGTCTGGCCGAGGCGCTCCGGCTCGACGCCGCCGAACGGGACTACCTGTACCGGCTGGCCGGGCACGTCGCCCCTCGCCTGCCGCGGTCCGGTGAGGCGGTGGAAGCCGACGAGGGGCTGCGATCGCTGCTCGCGGCGATGGACGCGCTGTGCCCGGCGTTCATCACCGATGATCTCGGCTCCGTGCTGGAGCAGAACGAGCTGCACGTCGCATTGTTCGGCTCCTTCGCCGGCCGGCCCGGCTGGGAGCGGAACATGATCTGGCGCTGGTTCACCGCACCCGGCTGGCGGGCGGCACTCAGCCCGGCGGCCCAACACGAAGCGACCGGTCAGGCGTACGTAGCGGACCTGCGCGCGATCATCGCCGACCACGACCGTGGTTCAGCCGCCGTGGTGCTCGTGCGTTCGTTGCGAGAGGCCTCCGCCGAATTCGCCCGGATGTGGGACGAGCATCGGGTGTCGGCCCCGGCCTGCTCGACCCTGGACCTTCAGGACGGCCGCGTCGGCCGCCTGGAGTTCGACTGCGCCGTCGCCATTGGCGCACTGTCGCGCCAGCGGCTCATCACCCTGCACGCCATCCCCGGCACCGGCACCCGCGAGCGACTGCGGCTTCTCGCCGAGTCGCTGACCGGCGGTCAGAGCAACGGCTGAAGCTCCGACCGGAGGACGCACACTGTCGGGTCCGGTGTCGCGATCGCGAACATGCGATCGGCGTGTTCCCTACCCACCGGATCCTCGCGGGCGGCGTGGAGTTCGGCGACGCTGGTCCATCGCGAGCAGATGAAGACGCGGGTACCGTCCAGGCTGGCGAAGACCTCCGACCCGAGGAATCCCCGCTGTGCCCGCATGATCTGCCCGGTATCGCCGATCACCTTCACGAGTTCGTCCTGTTCGGCCGCCGCGACCGAGAAGAGGCCGATCACGGTGACCGGACCGCCGTAGTTGTCTGTGCTGTCGTCAAGCATGAGCCGAATATAGCGACGGAAAACGCCTTGATCCCGCCCTTAACCACTGACTGTCAGTACGAGGATGCCGGATCGGCTTGATCCAGGTACGTGCCACCTTCCGGCGTGGCATCCACGCTGGTCATGGGTTTGCGTGAGGGTTCGCGGTGGCGTTGGGTCGGCACGGCTGGACGATCGCGGGCGCCGGTGTTGGTGCGGTTCATCGCAAGTTTCGCCTCGATGGCGAGTAGTCGTCCCAGCTGACGAACCCGTCGTGGTGTTCACGGATCTCCGCTTCCGACTTCCTGACGCCTGTTGCCGGGGCGGATCTGCCGAGATCTCCGCGCCGCCGACGTGCATCCGGAAGGGCCCCAGGACATCAAACCCCACCAGCCCCCAACCACGACCGTGCTATCGAGCGGTGGGCTGTGTCAGTGGGCGCGGAAGGCCGCCGCGAGACGTTCCCCGATCCAGCGACGGGCGACGTTCGCGTCCTCGATCAAGCCGCCGAGAGCGATGAAGGGATGGACCTGCCCGTCGAAACGGCGAAGCTCTACCGGCACGCCGGCATCTTCGAGCCGGGCCGCATAGGCTTCACCCTCGTCGCGCAACGGATCGTATTCGGCCGTCACCACGGTCGCCGGCGGAGACCCGGCCAGGTCAGGAGTACGCAGCGGGGAAATCCTCGGATCCGACGGGTCTGTCTTCCCGGCGTAGGAGTTGACGAAGAATTCCATGTCACGAGTCGTCAGGAAGTGTCCTTCCCCGAACTTGCGGTAACTCTCCGTCGAGCCGACACTTGCCGCGTCCGTGACCGGGAAGATCAGCGCCTGGTGTACTAATTCGTGGAACCGCTGCGCGACGACGGCGGCCAGATTTCCGCCGGCACTGTCGCCGGCGATAGCGACCCTCGTGCGATCAAGGCCGTACTTGCCGCCGTTGCCGAGCAACTCCTCCACAACCGCGATCACGTCATCGAGAGCGGCGGGGAATGGGTCCTCCGGGGCACGCCGGTAATCCACCGCGACCACAGAAGCCCTGGACCAGCGGGCCAGATCCGCCGCCACCGCATGGTGGCTATCGAGATCGCCCAGGACCCAGCCGCCACCGTGGAGGTAGATGGTTGCCGGGAGTCCGGGGTCTGAACTCGGCAGGTGCAACCTGACGGGGACCTCCGCGACAGTGAGATCTTTGGCGATAACTCCTTCAGGTTGCGTTCCTGCCAGCTGAGCGATGTCACCGGCGGCGGCACGAGCGACTTCGACGGGGATGCTGTCCAGCGGTGGCGATCCCGCGACCATTCGAAGGAATTCGGCGGCTTGTGGATCGAGCATGACGGAGGCTCCTGTCCGCATTGACCGGTTCACCGAAGGTCTCTGACGTGACCGGCCGGCAGCCATGGTTCTTAGCGTGCTTATCAAGAATTTGCTCTTGACGATGGCGCTGTCAAGCGTACGCGGTGGAGTCCACGCCTCGCCACACCCGATCGAGGCGGCTGCCCTAAACGCCCTCTTTCCGGAGGTGCCGGGCGGTGATGGACTTGCTTGACCGGGAACCGCTGTCCGTCCGAGTTGGACAGGAGGCGGTGCCGAAGGTCTGGGTCAGTGGGAGCCGGTGGTGCTGGTTCACGTTCGCCGCCTCCGACGTTTCGCGCCGGACGTACCCCTCGGCGGTCCAGCGAGCACGGCGGCGGGAACAGCGGCCCAGGAGTGGGTGCCGAAGCACCGCGTGGAGCCAGGCCTCGGATTTGTCGAGTGGCCCAGTTCCGACAGGGTCGGAGTTGTAGCTCTCTCGGGGGACTTTGTGTGTCCACCGGGAGGTGACGTCCGGGGGCGCCAGTGACCGTACCTTTGTGGCACGAAGTCATTGTGTGCGACCAAAGGACGTGTCATGCCGCTCTTGCCGAACGATTCGACGACCCGGACCATCCCGGTCAAGTCCTCTCTGCTTCGCTTGTTTCTGCTGGGTGTTGTCTTCTTCGGTGTGGTCTTGGTGAATGGTTTGGTGAACGGGGCGGCGGGCACGGTGCCGGTACTCGGGCTCTTCACCGGGTTCATCGCCGCGGCGGGGATCGTGTGGTTCTACCGGTTCGTCGTCCGGAAGGTCGAGCACCGGGAGGCGGACGAACTGTCGCTACAGGATGTGAAAGGTCCGGGTGGCAAGGGTTTCGCGCTCGGAGCCGGGATGTTCGCTGTCGTCGTCGCGTTGATCGCGGTGTTCGGCGGGTACACCATCACGGGGTGGGGTTCGGTTGGTGGCATGTTGTCGATTTTCGGGTTGATGGCTTCGGTCTCGATCGCCGAAGAGCTGCTTTTCCGGGGTGTGTTGTTCCGCATCGTCGAGGACCTGCTCGGGACCTGGGGCGCGCTGGCGATCTCCGGTGTCCTGTTCGGCGTCATCCATCTGCTCAATCCCCATGCGACGCTGTGGGGGGCGATCTCCATCGCCATCGAGGCCGGCCTGATGCTCGGCGCCGCTTACGCCGCGACCCGGACCCTGTGGGCGCCGATCGGCCTGCACTTCGGCTGGAACTTCGTCCAGGTCGGCGTGTTCGGCGGTACCGCCTCAGGTGGCGACCACGCCTACGCCGGCCTGTTCCGGAGCGTCTCCGACGGCCCGGCCGTTCTCACGGGTGGCGCGTTCGGTCCGGAGGCCAGTCTGGTGACCATTCTCATCTGCCTGCTGCCCACGCTGTTCTTCCTGCGCATGGCCCACCGGCGCGGCCACATCCGCACCCGCGCCTCCCACGCATGAACAAAACATCAGATCGCTCTGCTCGCCGCCGTCGACCCGAGGTAGCGAGCAGGGCGACGCCCGATGGCGCGAGTCCACCGATCCGGCTCCGCCGTGAAGGCCGCCCTTCCAGATGCGACTGCCGTACTGGAGTGCCCACCCCGGCTACTGACTCGGCGTTGCCGCGGACCTCGCTCTGGTCGAGCAGCGCGGGCTCAGTGAGCACACTGTCCGGCACTGACGGCACCTGCCGGTGTCCGCGAGGATCCTCATGGCCCTGTCCTCCTGAGGTGGGGATGTTCGCGTCGTCCTTGAACGGCAGCTCGTCGACATCTGAGCCGGCTGGTCGTCGTGCGCCGGTGAAGGCCTGAGCCTCGATCCGTGCTCGGAATGGTGGGTTGATCTTTTCCCGATTGCCGCGGCTGACCCGTTCAGGAGCCTGGTCGGCACCCAGGTGCGATCCGATCCGGACGCTTGGCCTGTATCGCGAAGCACGAGCGAGTCGACCCGAACGGCTGCGTGACCCCCGGGAACTCTCGGCCGTCACCTCGATCTGCCCGGACAGGCACAGGACCCGGTATGCTTTTGTAACTTGGTTCCCCAATGCTACCGTCAGAGGAGATTCGGGTGGCCGTTCTCGAGCATCCTGCCGCCGAGCGGACCGTGTTCGACGTCTACTCGGAGTCCTGCCCTTCGCGCGCTTTGCTGAATCTCGTCACGAGCCGGTGGGCGGTCCTGATCCTCGGCGTACTGGAGCAGGAGCCGGTCCGCTTCGGCGAACTGCGCCGCCGGCTCGGCACGATCAGCCAGAAGGTGCTGACCGACAAGCTGCGCGACCTCGAGACGGAAGGCTTGATCAGCCGGACCGTCATCGACCGCCCGCTGGCCGTCGAGTACGCCCTCACCGACATCGGCCGCACAGCTACCGTTCCCCTGGCCGGGCTCCGCGTCTGGGCCGAAGCCCACTGCGACGCCAGGAAGTGACGCGCCGGGCCTCGTCGATCACCACGTCTTGAGCACGATCTTGCCCTGGGTGTGGCCTTCTTCGATCGCCCGGTGCGCTTCGGCGGCGTCTTCGAGGGGGAACACCCGGGAGACCGTCACCGACAGCTTGCCCGCGCCGGCCAGCTCGGCGATCCGGGCCAGCTGGGCGGCGTCCGTGTGGACCGCGTGGTAGGCCGCGCGCACGCCGGCGTCGTCGGCAGCCGCCTGGGTTGCCGGGTCGACGCCGGTCAGCTCGATCAGGATCCCGCCGGGCTTGACGACCTCGACCGAACGCCGGCCGACCTCCCCGCAGACGTTGTCGAAGACCACGTCGACGGGATTCGTGCGCAGCAGCTCGACGAAGTCGTCGGCCTGGTAGTCGATGACCTCGTTCGCGCCCAGTTTGCGCAGCCACTCGTGCTTGCCGGCGCTCGCGGTGGCGATCACGTGGGCGCCGAGTTCGCGGGCCAGCTGCACGGCCAGGTGCCCGACGCCGCCACCGGCGCCGTGGACCAGCACCCGCTGGCCCGGCTCCACCCGGGCGATGTCCACCAGGTTCTGCCACGCGGTGAGCGCGGCGAGCGGAAGAGCCGCGGCTTCCTCGTCGGACAGCGGCGGCGGCGTGCTCACCAGGTCGGTCGCGGGTGCGACCGCGTACTGCGCGTAGGCGGCCGCTTGGTCCGGGAACCGGCTCATCCCGAAGACGCGCTGGCCGACGACGAGGGCCGAGACTTCGGGGCCCACGGCTTCGACGGTGCCGGCGAGATCCCAGCCCACGGTGATGGGAAACGTGCCCAGCCGGCCGTAACCTCCTCGCCGCGCGTGGGTGTCGACCGGGTTCACTCCGGCCGCGGTGACCCGGACCAGCACCTCGCTGGGCCCGAGCGCCTTCGGGTCGAGGTGGTCCGTCTCGACCAGCCGCAGGACTTCGGGTCCACCGAAAGCGAACTGTTCGATCTTCTTGGGCATCGCGCACTCCTTTGTCCGTCGGTTCGGATCCGGCAAGCGATCCACCTCAATCATGAACTCCTGGGTACTTTTCGCAACCAGGTACTTTTTTGTAACTACCGTGGCGACGCCCGTGCCCGGACGGCGCGGCGGGTGATGCTGTCGCGGTGCGCGGTCGGCGTGGGGGCCGGCCGCAGCGGCATCTGTCCGACGTGGATGGTGGGGAGGTTGTCGGCGCGTGGTTCCGGTGGTGAGTACTCCGTACGGCTGCATCGCCAACGTGATCTGCTACCGTCGAAAACGGCTCCTCATTCGTCCGCCAAGACTTCGACGGCTGGTCCGAAGCCTCGACCGCAGCGGACATTCGCTGTCCATAAAGGACACCAAGGTTTACCGTGTTATCGGAGACGTTTCCAGGCTTTGCCTGGCTGGCAACATTTTCTCGATCGGTGTCGGCATCTTACGGCCGCGTGGTCGCACTCCGGATATCCTCTTCGGCGGCATCGACCTTGTTGGGCGACACCCGGTGGATGTCGTCCCCTGACAGCACTCTCGCCAGGGACGACTGGCAGGATCATGCGCTCAGTCGGCCAAGGCGGAGGTGGTTTCGATGAAGGTGCTTGTCAGTGGCGTGGTGCACGTCGACTACGGTCAGATCATCGTGGCGAGCGACCGGGATGCCGGGTGCGACCTGCACGATGCGTTCACCGGGCAGGAGGGGGTCGGGCTTTGCGGTGGCGGGATTGACGGGTCGCTGCTTCTGTTGACCGGTCTGTGGGTTGGCGGCGTGGGCTTCACGGCCGAGCTGCACGACAGCCGGCCCGAGCTGGACGAGATCTGGGAGGAGGTCGTCGAGGTCCCGTTCCGGCCGGTGTCGGGGGAGACGGTGTTGCGGCAGTGGAATGGGGCTGCCTCCTGGGAGTTGGGGCTGGAGGAGCGTGACTACCGGGTGCGGTACTGCGCCACGGCGATGGACGTCGGCAGGAGTAAGAACGTCCGGGAGGACGACGAGCCTCAGACCGATGACCGGTATCTGCTCCAGTTCTGGCCTGCTGCGCTCGAACCGGCCCGGCTGCTCAAGCAGACCGGCCGTACAGCGGCATCGTCGCACAACTTCGCCACGGCGCCTGTGGGCTGACCGCCTGAACGGACCGATGGTGGTCGTCGGCAGCCAGGCGCTGGTCTACGACGGCACGCTGGTCGCCACGGAGCTGCTCACCAATGTCGTCCAGCACACCACGTCCCGTCCGGAGATCCTTCTCGAACTGCGTCCGGGGGTACTGGCGGTCGCCGTCTCCGACGACAGCCCACGGCCCGCGGTGCTGCGGGAAAGCGGCGGTGGGCAACCGGGGGCTCGGTCTGTGCATCGTGGCCGACGCGGCGTGGGTGTGGGGGAGCAGCCCGCGGTGGTCCGGAGGCAAGATCGTCCGGACGGTGCTGGCCACCGGCCAGCATCACGGCTCATAACCTCCGGGGTGATGAACCCACCCACCCAACCGACGCACCCGGTTCCGTCCACGGGTACCCCTCGTGCAGCTGGGACGTGAGATCGAGACCGCAAGGGTCACCATCGACCTCGCCGGGCTCACCCCAGGAGGCCGTCGGTCCGCGGCCGGGAACGGGCACAGCTCAGGGTCTCGACTACCCATCTGGCGTTGCTCGGTGGAGCCTCATCCGGACAGTCCCGCCTGCACCAGCGCGGCGCGCAGGGTGGCCGGCTCGCCTTGCCAGGCCACATGCGCGTCGGGACGGATCAAGGTCCACGGCACGGCCGCGCCGGCCGGCGGGGCGAGCACGACCCGGTCCTCCCGGCCGGCGATCGAGGGCCGGGCCGCTTCCGGTGCCACGAGTGCGAACTTGCCGTCGCGCAGCACTTCGTACAACCGGTGGCTGTCCTGCAACGCGATGTCCCGCGCCCGGGGCGCCTGGGGATAGTTGATGCCGATGCCGGAGATGGTGCCGGCGGCCTTGCGCGCCACCGGCGGGAGACGCAGCGCGGCGCCGCCCACGACGATGCGGGCCAGCCGTCCGGCCCGCGACTTGGTCGTCGCCAGCCGGATGATGGCGCCACTGCTGCGCAGGACGAGGCGGCCGACCGGGTGCCGCTCTTCCTCGTAGGTGTCGAGGAGCCCGTCGGGTGCCCAGCCCTGCGTCGCCGCCGCGAGCTTCCAGCCGAGGTTGGCCGCGTCCTGCAGCCCGGTGTTCATGCCCTGCCCGCCCGCCGGCGAGTGGACGTGCGCGGCGTCGCCGGCCAGGAACACGCGCCCCACCCGGTAGTGCGGCGCCTGGCGTTCGTCGCTGTGGAAGCGGGACATCCAGCGGGCCTCCCGCAGCCCGAGGTCGGTGCCCAGCGCACGGCGGGTCACGGCGCGGATTTCCTCGAGGGTCACCGGTGCGGTGTCGGGCATTTGGTGGCGGCGGTCCCACGCGAAGATCCGGTACCAGCCGTCGCCGAACGGGGCGACGAACGCGAACGCGTCACCGACGGCGTTGACCGCGAGCACGTCCGCCGGGGCGTCGGTCAGCCGTACGTCGGCGAGCATGATCGAGGTGAGCACCCTCTCGCCGGGGAACGGCAGGCCGAGGGCCTCGCGTACGGTGCTGTGCACGCCGTCGGCGCCGACCGCGTAGTCACTTCGGATCACCGCGCCGCCGACCGTGAGCTCGACGCCGCCGGAATCCTGCCGCAGCGCCGTCACTCCGGCGTCGCGCACGATGCGGGCACCGGCGGTGATCGCGCGTTTCTCGAGCACCCGTTCCACGTTGTACTGCGGAGTGATCAGCAGGTACGGGAATCTGGTGGGCAGGGTCGCCAGGTCGATCTGCAGGTGGTCGAAGAGGCGCAGACGCTGGATCGGCGAACCGCCGGCGACGATTTCGTCGGCCAGTCCACGGGCATCCAGGTGCTCCAGAGTGCGGGCGTGGACGCCGAACGCTCGGGTCAGGTTGGACTCGGTGCCGCGCCGCTCCAGCACGGTCACGTCGACGCCGGCTCGGGCGAGATCGCCGGCCAGCAACAGCCCGGCGGGCCCGGCACCGACGATCGCGACGGTGGTCTGTTCGATCATGACGTACTCCAGACTGATTGTCGTACAACGGGATGGTCAGGCTCACGGTCGCGAGAGTGAGCGAGAAGACCTGGCGTGCCTCGCCGGGGATGACGACGAGCTTGAAGGTGCCGATCGCGGTGTGGACGATCGCGGGCGCCCAGACGGTGTTCCGGCCGAGTTCGAACAGGTGGGCCGGCGGAAGCGCCGTCAGCGCGGCGGCCAGCAAGCCCGGAGGGCATCGTCGCGACCACCGCTGCACCGAACGAACGTCCCCGGCGAAGCCGGGCGAAGGCGTAACCACGCCGCACCAGCTCCTCGGCGATTCCGTGGAAGGCGTAACCCCGGGCACCAGCCACGGCCAGCCGGGCTGCAGAGCGAAGGTGGCGCCGGTCATCGCTCCGGTCAGTGGGTACGCGCCCTGAATCAGGACCGCCAGGACGAGGGCGACGAGTACGGCCCGGCCGCCGGGTTGGCCCGTGCCGAGGCCTCGCAACGTCGAGACTGGTCCCGTCCGGTCGAGCACGCCCACGACGACGACCACCGCCAACAGCACGACGGCCACGATACCGATGCCGTAGCCGGTTTCCCCGGCGAGTTCGCGCGGTCGGGTCGCTGGCGAGAGGCATCAGGTGGGTCCCCTCGTGGTCGGCGGCTTGACGGCGGCCGGGTACGAGCACCCCAAGTCAGAAGGGCGTTGCGTCGCGGTCCGTGGCCGGGTCGGACGTCATCGGCGGTGCGGTCGTGGTCAGCGCCAACTCGACGGTGAGTCCCGAATGATCGGTGAGGGCCAGGCCCGGTGGCGTGAGTCGTGTCCGTGTGGCCAGCGCGTGACGCTCGCGACGAGAGCGGGGCGGTGTGGGCGTGGGGTCGTAGCGGTAGCCGAGCGCGACGTGGCGGGCCCAGCTGCACTCGACGGTCGTTGGATGCGGCGCGCCGAAGGCGCCGACGAAGCCATGGGTGCTGGGTCAGTCCGGTGTAGCAGGCCGTCAGCACACCGACGTCGCCGGGCAGGAAGCCGAATGGTGATCCACATTTCCTGGCCGGCCCTCGGCCTGGGCAGCCCACCGCGATGGACGACGACGGGTGACCGGCCCTTGGTCGCATAGGGCCATGGCCGACGGATGCCGTCGTGGGTACCGGGCTCCTGATGGCACCCATGACCGGCGCAGGACGGTTTCAGGACGCGCGAGATGACACTCGGCTGATCCCATCGGCCAGAGGAGGAACCTTGAGACGTCTTCGGACAGGAGTCGCGCTAGTGGTGTCGTGCTGGGTGTTCGGAGCCGGCACCACCGTTGCGCTGGCTGCCCCCAGCGCGCTTGACCCCGGGAGCTTCTCGCTCCGGAAGAGCGGCTACGACGCCACTATCGCCGGCTTGGACGGCGTGCTACCCAAGGTCCAGCTCAAGCAGGTGGTCGACGACGCCAACCGCGCCGGGAAACCTTGCGGCACGCGCGGACCCTCGATCAGCGCGGCGTTCTGCTGGCAGGACATCTCCGGCGCGGACGACGAGAACACCACGGACTGGTACCCCCAGGGGATCACGACCAGTGCCGACGCCGACGCCTCGGGGCAGTACCAGGACCGGACGGTGATCGCCACGAGCTGGTACTGGCACGCCGGCGGGACCGACCGCGGCGACCGGATCGCCTTCGTCGACTATTCGCACCCGGACAAGCCCGTGTACCGGTTCGTGCTGCTCGTCGCCCCGGTCACCGATTCCGCCGGGCGCCCGGACTTCAAGCAGCTGACGAACTCCGCGGGGGAGTCCGTCCACGGCGGCGGCATGTTCTGGTACGACCACTACCTGTACGTCGTCGACACCACGATGGGCTTGCGGGTCTTCGACCTCGACCACCTCTGGGAGGTGGACTCCACACAGGACACGATCGGCAGGCAGGCGAACGGCAAGTACGAGGCGTTCGGGTACAAGTACGTCCTCCCGCAGGCGTTCACCTACACCTCGACCACTTCCGGTTCCTACCCGCCGGTGCGCTTCTCGTCCACGGCGCTGGACCGCACCGGCCCGCAGGATTCGATGGTGGTGTCGGAGTACAACACCGCATCGACCGACCCGCACCGGCTGATCCGGTACCCGATGGACCCCGCGACCTTCACACCGCGCCCCTCGGCCGACGGACTGGTCCACGGCACGGAGGCCTACGAGACCGGAATCCTGCGCGTGCAGGGAACCGCGTCGGTGCGGGGCCGCTTCTACGCCTCGACGAGCTATTCCACCAGCAGCGCCCACTACGGGTCCCTGTCCAGCTACACCCCGGCCCAGTCACCCGTCCGGTACGAGAACGTCCTGCCCCCGTATCCGGAGGACCTGTCGTACTGGCCGGGCCGTGACCAGCTGTGGTCGCAGTCGGAGGATCCGGGCAGCCGCGCGGTCTACGCGATGCAGGAGTCGCTGCTGGCGTGGCCGGTCGTGCAGAGCGGCAGCACCGGAGCCGATGTGACCGCGCTGCAGTACCTGCTCAACGGGCAGAACGGGGCGGGGCTGGACGTCGACGGCGAGTTCGGGCCGGCCACGGCGGCGGCGGTGAAGGCCTTCCAGTCGGCGCACGGCTTGAGCGCCGACGGCGTCGCCGGGCCGCGCACGTGGTCGGCGTTGACGCCGCACGTCGTCCCGCCAGGCGATTCGGTGCGCGCGCTGCAGACGGAGCTCTCGGCGCACGGCAGGTCGACGCCGGCCACCGGGACGATGGACGCGGTCACCGTGGCGAACCTGCGGGCGTTCCAGGTCGCGAACGGCCACCAGGGTGACGGCGTGACCGACCTGGACACGTGGCGCGACCTGATCAACTGAGTGGCACCCGGGCCGGCGCGGGCGAAACGAGGACCCGCGCCGGCCCGGCGATGCGGTAGCGGCCACCGCCGACCGCGTCGATCAGCCCGACGTCGGCGAGGTCGACCAGCAGACCCACATCGCTGGTGCAGTCGACGTCGATGGCGCCGGTCCCGCTTCGCCGCCGGAAGACCGCCCGGGCGTCCGGGCCGGCCAGCTCCAGCCGCTGCCGGACGCGGTCGTGCACGTCCGGGTCGAGCAGGCAGCACTCGGCGACCTGCCGGTCGCCGAGTTCGGGGAAGAGGTGGGCCAGCCGGTTCGCGGCCAGCAGCACCGCGGGATTACCGCCGCACAACCGGGTCAGCTCCGGCCGGTGCGGGCAGCCGAGCAACGCCGACGCGGCGGCCGCGTCCAGCGGCGAGAGGTGCAGGCTCTGCGCGCCGCTGACCCTGAGCAGCTCGCGAGCGCTCACGATCACCGCGGCGCTGCCGCCGGTGCCGGGACGCAGGGCGTGCGCCTGGTGCGCGAGCACGACGTCGTCGAGCAGGACGAGCACCCGCCGCTCCGCCAGCAGGCTCCGGTAGAGCCCGGCGCGGGCGCTGGTGCCGGCGGGGTGCTGGGCCGGCGGGACGCCAAGCCCGCTCAGCGCGTCACCGAGCAGCACGGCCAGGTCCGCGTGCGCGGTCAGGTACAGCTGCCCGTCGGGGAAACGGTCGCTCAGGGACCAGGCGACGTGCACGGCCAGCGCGGACTTGCCGATGCCCGGGCCGCCGGTCACCACGGCGGTCCGGCCGGGCGCCAGCATCGTCCGCAGCCGGTCTTCCTCCAGCGCGCGGCCCACGAGGTCCGGCACGTCGGCCGGCAGCTGCCGCGCCCGCACCGTGGCCGGCGCACGGCCGGCGCCCCCGGTGAGGATCGCTTGACGCAGCCGGGTCAGCTCCGGTCCGGGGTCGAGACCGGTCTCCTCGGCCAGGAGCAGGCGGTACTCGTCGTAGGACCTCAGCGCGTCGAGGGACCGGCCCGAGCGGTGCAGCGCGACCATCAGCTGACGGTGGAACTGTTCCCGGAACGGGTGTGCGCCGGTCAGCGTCCGCAACCGGCCCACCAGGTCCCGGCCGTCGCCGGTGGCCAGCTCGGCCTCGACGTGCACGGCGGTGACGTCCAGGCGGAGTTCCTCGAGGCGTGCGGCTTCGACGGCGAGCCCGGGGCAGTCGAGGCCGCCCAACGCCGGCCCGCACCACAGCGACAGCGCCCGGCCGGCGCATTCGGCCGCCGCCCGGTGCTCTCCGGCGGCCAGCAGCAGGCGACTGTGCCGCGCCGCGCGTTCGAACACCGCGACATCCAGGTCGTCGGGGGCGACCGGCAGGAGATATCCGGCCGCCCGGGTCTCGATGGGCCGGCCGGGCAGCGCCGCCCGCAATGCGGAGACGCCGTTGCGGACCTGTTTCGCCGCGGTGCCCGGCGGCCGGGCGCCCCACACCGCCGTGACGATCGCGCCGACGGGGACGACCGAGCCCGCCGACAGCAGCAGTGCGGCCAGGATCGCCCGGATCCGGGGACCTCCCAAGGGGATCCTTCCCGTGTCGTGGCGTGCCTCGACGGGGCCGAGAAGGCTGTACCGCACCGCGCTGCCGGCCACGCTCAGCTCACCAGCGCCTTCCAGGTGTCGGCGTCGGCGCTCCCGCTGGGCGAAAGCCCGTGTGCGGTCTGGAACGTCCGCAGGTTGGCCGCGGTATCGGCGTCGAAGGTCCCGGTGATGGTGGTCGGGACGTCGTGGGCGGTCAGCTCGTTCTGCACGGCCCGGACGGCGTCACCGGTGCTGCCTTCGGTGAGCACCGGTACGAGGGCGGCCCAGGTGTCGGGCCCGACGATGCCGTCCACGGTCAGGCCGTGTGCGCTCTGGAAGGCCTTGGTGGCGGCCAGTGTGGCCGGGCCGAACTCGCCGTCGACGGCGAGACCCGCGGACTGCCGGCTGTTGAGCAGGTACTGCACGGACTTCACGGCGTCGCCGGTGTCGCCGTCGCGCACGACGGGCCACGACGGTGCCGGGGTGCCGGCGCCGGTCCACTGGTAGGTCACCTCGACCCAGCCGTTGTCCTGCAGGCCGAGCCCGTCCCAGAAGGTGCCGTCGGCCAGGTCGATCCCCGCCGGGTTGCCCACTGTGCGGCCGTACTGGTCCTTACCGCCGTTGAAGCCGTCCTGGTACGCGGCTTGCGCTTCGGGACGGCCCTGGGCGAGGGTCTTCCACGACTGCCGCGTCGACGCGGGGTTCCAGTAGTCGTCCTTGGTGTTCCACGGGCCGACGTCCCACACCGGGGCGACTTCGCACCGCCCGTTGGCGGGGTTGCACAGTTTCACCGAATACTCGGTGCTTCCCTTGGGCGACAGGGCCCGGCCGGACGGCAGCGCCACGAAGTGGTCCCGGGACTTGATGACGTGACCGTTCGCCGTCGTCGCGCCGACGAGGCCTTCCCGCGTGGCGAACACCCGGTAGGTCAGGGGTGTCCCGGCCGCTTCCGCTTGCGGCGCCGAGCCACCCGCGGGGGTCAGCCGGACCGCGGACACCGTGGGGCTCGCGGAGCCGTTGCCCTGCAACGTGATTCTGGCTTGCACGGCCGAGACCGCGCTCGCCAGGCGGGTGCCGGCCCCGGTCCACTCGGTCCACCGCCCGTTCGCGAGCCGGCCGCGGACGTCCACCTCGACCGTGGTGCCCTTCGGGGTGTCGGCGGTGACCTGGGCGTCGACCCGATCGGCCGGCGCGCCCAGCGGGTGCACGGCGAGCAGGTCGATGGCGTAGCCCTGTCTCCAGCTCGGGTCGGCCACCCCGATGTGCGACGGGTTCTGGGAGAGGTTGGTGGTGGTGTTGCCGGTGGTCAGGTCGGCGAGCCAGCCGGGGCCGGCGGCGAGCGCGGTGGCGGGCGCGAGCGCCGCGGCGGTGCCGGCCACTAGTGCGGCCAGGAGGATCCGGTGCATGAGCGTCCTTTCCGGACGGACGGGCACCGGCCGCGCGCTCGGCGGCGCGCGGCCGGTGCGGGGACTAGCGGGGCAGCGGCGAGGAGTAGCCGCCGATGTCGGTGTTGCTGCGGGAGATGGTCTTCTGCAGCAGGCCGTCGTCGTTGCCGGTGGCCGGGTTGTAGGTGTTCCCGGAGATGTAGGTCACGTTCGTGGCGGTCGAGGAGACGACGATTCCCACGTGGCCGTAGGTGAAGTAGACGGCGTCACCCGGCTTGGGGCCGGAGGTGTGCCAGGTGTGGTGGCTGACGCCGTAGTCCTTGAGGCTGCTGGCCAGGCCGTTGATGCCGCTGACGTTGGCACCCGCCTGCTTCCAGTCCCACTTCACGAAGTCGGCGCACCACGCTTCCGAGCGCCACCCGTTGCTGCAGCCGCTGCTGCCCACACCCAGCGCGGTGCTGTAGAAGTTGCAGTTGTAGCCGCCGATCTCCCGGTTGTGGGCCGTGTTGGCGGCCTCCTGCTTGGCGATCTGCAGGATCTGCGCGATCATTTCGTCCGGGCTCGGCCGGCTGCAGGGCTGCTTGATCCGGTCGATGCCCATCGCGGTCATGGTCGCCGCGTCGGCCTGGCCGTTCTGCGTCAGGCCGTGGCTGCCCTGCCAGGTCTTGACCGCGGCTTCGGTGCCGGGGCCGTACATCCCGTCCTGGTCGGCTCCGGCGGCGGTTTGGACGCGGGTGACCTGTGCCGACAGTTCGCCGTTGGTCTCGGGTCCCGCGTCGCCGTCGACCATCGACAGGCAGCGGTCGGTCTGGAACGCCTCGACCGCGCCGGCGGTCTGCGGTCCGTCGGCTCCGTCGACGTCGCCGAAGGCCAGGTAGCCCAGGCCCGCGAGATCCCACTGGACCTGGCGGGTGTCCGCGGAAGCGGCCGGGGCGGTGACGAGACCGGTGAGCGTGGTGGCCAGCACCACGCCGAGCGCGCCGATCGCGAACCGGGTGAACCGTGATCTTTTCTGGTGGTCGGACACTGTTTTTCCTTTCCTGGTGGGAATCACGAGACGAGGGCTTGCCAGGTTTCCGGGCCGACGACGCCGTCGTCGGTGAGCCGGCCGGCACGCTGGAACGCGACGACGGCCGCGCGGGTGGGGTCGGTGTACTGGCCGTCCACCGGAAGCGCGGCGCCTCGGGCGTCGAGCTGGGCCTGGACCGCCTGGACGGCCGGGCCGCTCACGCCGGTCTGCACGGTGACGGCCAGCACCGGCCATGTGGCCGGGCCCACGATCCCGTCGGCCTCCAGGCCGTGGGCGGCTTGGAAGGACCGGACCGCGGCGAGGGTGGCCGCGCCGAAGCTCCCGTCGACCTCCAGCGCCGCGCCGCGCGCGTTGAGCAGGTACTGCACGGTGGTCACCTGGCTGCCGGATTGGCCCTGCTGCACGAGCGGCCACGCGCGCACCGGTGGTGGCGTGTAATCCCCCATGGCGAACGTCCGCAGGTCGGCACGGGTGCCGTTGAAGGTGTTCTGGTCTCCCGGCAGCGGGCCGGAATCGGCGTACTGCCAGATCGTGTAGGTGGTCCAGCCGTGCGGCAGCGGCAGTGGCGTGCCGGAGTACCCGGCGATCCAGAGCGGGTTGGCCGAGGCGAAGGCGGCGCTGTCACCGGTGCAGCGGCGCCACCAGTCGGCGGTGGAGTAGATCACCGGCGCCCGGCCCGCCCGCGCCCGGTACCGGGCGCTGAAGGCCCCGATCCAGCTCACCATCGCGGCCGACCCGAGCCCGTAACAGGTGTCGCCGTGGGGGTTGTACTCGATGTCGAGCGCGCCGGGCAGGGTGGTCCCGTCGGCGCGCCAGGTACCGCCGTGGTCGAGGAAGTAGTCGGCCTGCGCCGCGCCGCCCGATGTGTCCGGCCGCGCGAAGTGGTAGGCGCCGCGGATCAGCCCGGCGCGGGCCGACCCGTCGTACTGCTGGGCGAAGTAGCTGCTCGTGTAGGTGACGCCTTCGGTGGCTTTCACGTAGGCGAAGGAAGCGCCCGCGGCGGCGACCGCCGGCCAATCGACGTTTTCCTGGTAGCCGCTGACATCGAGGCCGCGGACGGGTCCGGTGGCCGAGGGGGTCACGGGCCGGGTGGTCCGGGCGGAGAGGCCGGAGCCGGCGTGGTCGAGGTCGGCGGGGACCGACGCGGTGGCCGTGCCGCCGGCGAGCGCGGTCATCGCGAAGGTCAACGCGGCCAAGGCCGTGGTCATCGGTGTGCGCATCCACTTG